>NZ_CP029002.1:0-311492 GCF_003073375.1 Lysinibacillus sp. 2017 | reverse complement strand
TGGTACGTTCAATGCAAAAATAACTGCAATTACACCAATGACTGCTGTTAAAACACGCCCAATAAAGAGTTCTTGTTTATCCGTGATAGTTTTTTTATTAATAAATGGAAAAACATCACGCATAAATGATACTGTTGTTGAATTTAAAAAGGAGCTTGCCGTCGACATAATTACTGCTAATAAAGCTGCTACAGCTAAACCTGTGATACCAACTGGGAGTAATTGTTTAACGATTGCAGGGAGTGCCGTATCTGTCCGAATATCTGGATATAATACAAACGCAATTAAACCTAATGTTGCCGTTACAAAGTAGAACCCAAATGAGAAGAAACCAGAAATAATATACCCTTTACTTGCACTTTCTGGATCTTTGGAAGTAAATACACGTTGAGTGTAGGGTGGTATTAAAGCTTCCCCTAATAAAAATGTGATGAATAAACCAATAAAAGTAGCAATTCCCCATTCTCCTAAAAATGTGAAATGCAGATCAGGTACATTTGCTATTAAAACTTCTGCTCCACCTACTGCATTAATACCAATTATTAATGTTAAAGGAAGAATGACACCTAATAATACAAACTGTAAAACATCCGTTTGTATTACAGCCATTACGCCCCCAAATGATGTATATAATATAACTGAACCCATTCCTATAAGAATCCCCACTAAAGGCGGAATCTCTAAAATAACGTTTAACATAGTACCGATTGCTAAAGCCTGCCCGCCTAAAATTCCTGTACAAAGTCCAACAGATAATATTCCTGTAATCAATTTTGCTTTATTTCCATAATGAACTTGCATAATATCGCCGACTGTTTGAGCATTTTTATATTTTTTTAGTTTTGGAGCTATAAAAATCCCAATTAAAATACTCGCTATACCGTATGCAAAGAAAGCAAACATAAATACGTAGCCCTCTTTATAAACGTTTCCGGCCATCCCTGTAGAAGCTCCGCCACCCAAAATTGAAGCTGCTAAACTTGCGAACAAAATTGTCCAAGATATTTTTTCCCCTGCAACGTTATAGTCCTTTACCGTTTTAACCTTTTTGGTCGTTTGGTACCCAATTACAGCAATAAACACGAAATAAAGCACAATAAGAATCCAGTCAATTACCCCCATGTACACGCCTCCATTTTTTTAAAATTCCGACAATTAAATGATAACTGTACGATTCTTTTTAAACACTAGACAAATAGCACAAAAAAACATGATATAAAAACATGCTTTTTTGTGCTATTTGCATAATTCATTATGAATTTAGTATATGTAGCTTTATAGCTATATAAAGTGATACTGCAGATTTAAAATCCTTTAAATCCTTGCCTGTTAATTCACTTAGTTTCTCAAGTCTGTATAAGAGTGTGTTACGGTGTATGTTTAGTTGTTTTGCAGCTTTAACTACGCTAAAATTCGTTTCACACCAAACAATAATAGTCTGAAACATTTCATCAAAATTAGATAATTGCTTTAATTCTTTAAGAGTATGATTGATATAGTTTTCCGAAAATTCCTGGTGTACATACGAAAATAATTCTTCGATAATATAGTGATTAATATAGTATATTTTAGGGGTCTTATTTAACTTTTTACCTATTCTTAATGCTTCCCACGCCGTATAATACGCATTATGTAAAGACTTCAAATCACTTCCTACTCTGCCTATCCCAACAGACGCCTCAATTCCAATTTCCTTTATATTCTCTAAAAATTGTATGCATTTTGCATAAACCTCTTCATAAATCTCAACCTCACCATCTGTTTTAGAAACAACGCAAAATACAATATATTTATCTGACTCTAAGGAAACAGAAAAATCTTGATTTCTATAAAAAACTTCTCGGATTTTTTCCTCTATTTGCAGCTTTATAGATTGTATATACATCTCTGGAGAGTCTTTTAATAAATTATTTTTTAATACATCACTTATGAATGAGTTAAATTGGAATAAATCAATTACTAATACAACTCTAGAAATATTCAAATCAAGCCCTAATTCTTTTCCACGGGTCAATAATAATATTTCATTGTGAGAAAAGTTAGAATTATATGACGCGATTTCTTGAACTAAGTTTTGTAATATCTTTTCTTTTAGAAACTCTTTCTTATTAAGTAATTCTTCTCTTAAAAATAGTTCAGCATATTTTTTTGCCAACATACCGAATCGTTTAACTTCTCCTGGATTTCCTGTAATGCCGATTGTCCCAATTAACTCTCCTGATAAATTAATAGGTAACGTAATGCCAGGTTTAACACCAACCATTGTTTTGGATACATTCTCATTATGTGTTTTTTCTTTACGACTAAAAATGATTCCTAAAGATGCTTGATGTAATGTTCCTATTCTGGACAAATCACTTGAACCGAGCACAATACCGTGCTTATCAGTTATTAATACATTATGACTAATGACATCACTAGTTGCATCAGCAATTTTTTGTGCCACATTTTCTAACATTTAATCCCTCCTACATCTAATTTTCACATATGAGTTAATTTCATAATTTTTATCCCTTCGGTATCAAGGGTCTTTAAACAATAAAAAAAGGGCACCTCCCCAATTTGGTATAATTCGAGTGACCAAACCAAAATTACCCAAGAGGTGAATGCCCTATGACTATTGTAAAACAAATAAGTCTATTTGTGAATTAATGAAAATGGAGAGTTCTCGCCGTTTCGATGCGATTCTTGCCAAATTCGATGTACAATCGATTTTTCAGTTGTTTTCTAAAAAGACAATGCGTGGTGCGCCACGTGAATTAAATTACGGTGCGATGATTCAATCGCTGATTATTCGTATTATAGAACGCATTCCAACTGTAAAGGACTTAGTTAAGCGCTTGGTCCATGATCCTCTATTTCGTTTGGATTGTGGGTTTCTTATCTCGGCCCCACTCTCCAATTACTGACCATCTATAAAGTTGAAGATAGCAAAGAATTGTTATTAAAGAATTCAATCTTTTAACCAGGAACTTTTGACAATCACTGAAATAACTCGCTTGAAACACAAAAAAAGTATGCAGCATATGCTACATACTTATATATGACCCGTACGAGAATCGAACTCGTGTTACCGCCGTGAAAGGGCGGTGTCTTAACCGCTTGACCAACGGGCCATGGCTCCGAAGGCAGGACTCGAACCTGCGACCTGCCGGTTAACAGCCGGATGCTCTACCAACTGAGCTACTTCGGAAAAATACTATGATGGGCCTAAATGGACTCGAACCATCGACCTCACGCTTATCAGGCGTGCGCTCTAACCAGCTGAGCTATAGGCCCTAACTTGGAGCGGGTGATGAGAATCGAACTCACGACATCAGCTTGGAAGGCTGAGGTTTTACCATTAAACTACACCCGCATATGGCGGTCCCGACCGGGATCGAACCGGCGATCTCCTGCGTGACAGGCAGGCATGTTAACCGCTACACCACGGGACCATTTGGTTGCGGGGACAGGACTTGAACCTGTGACCTTCGGGTTATGAGCCCGACGAGCTACCACTGCTCCACCCCGCGATAATACTATAAGGTTTCAGAAAAAATTGGTGGCGGCAGAGGGAGTCGAACCCACGACCTTTCGGGTATGAACCGAGTGCTCTAGCCAACTGAGCTACACCGCCAGAAAATTAATTGGTTATTCTTTATGATGGTTACTAGAAAATTGAATACTGAGTCACATTCAGAATTCATCATTTCATTTTAAAAATATATGGTGCGCTCGACAGGACTTGAACCTACAACCTTCTGATTCGTAGTCAGATGCTCTATCCAATTGAGCTACGAGCGCATTATATTAAAGGAAAATGGTGCGGGTGAAGGGAGTCGAACCCCCACGCCTTGCGGCGCTAGATCCTAAGTCTAGTGCGTCTGCCAATTCCGCCACACCCGCAGCAGATATATTATAAAACTGGTGTGCCATGAAGGACTCGAACCTTCGACCCTCTGATTAAAAGTCAGATGCTCTACCAACTGAGCTAATGGCACTCAAAAAGATAAAAATGGCTGGGGAACCTGGATTCGAACCAGGGCATGACGGAATCAAAATCCGTTGCCTTACCGCTTGGCTATACCCCAATAATTTTTCCCAAAAAAAATAAGCGAAGCGATGTCCTACTCTCGCAGGGGGAAACCCCCAACTACCATCGGCGCTAAAGAGCTTAACTTCTGTGTTCGGTATGGGAACAGGTGTGACCTCTTTGCCATCATCACTTCACTTGTACACGGATGTACTGGCGTCTACGTTGTCACAGGACGTGACGTTCTTAGTAGACGTTCCTTTTAGAAAGAATTGTTCTTTCAAAACTGGATAAACGTTTCATTGAGTTGTGCAATAAAATGTGGTTAAGTCCTCGACCGATTAGTATTCGTCAGCTCCATGTGTCACCACACTTCCACCTCGAACCTATCTACCTGATCGTCTTTCAGGGGTCTTACTTACTTGCGTAATGGGAAATCTCATCTTGAGGGGGGCTTCATGCTTAGATGCTTTCAGCACTTATCCCGTCCACACATAGCTACCCAGCGATGCTCTTGGCAGAACAACTGGTACACCAGCGGTGTGTCCATCCCGGTCCTCTCGTACTAAGGACAGCTCCTCTCAAATTTCCTACGCCCACGACGGATAGGGACCGAACTGTCTCACGACGTTCTGAACCCAGCTCGCGTACCGCTTTAATGGGCGAACAGCCCAACCCTTGGGACCGACTACAGCCCCAGGATGCGATGAGCCGACATCGAGGTGCCAAACCTCCCCGTCGATGTGGACTCTTGGGGGAGATAAGCCTGTTATCCCCGGGGTAGCTTTTATCCGTTGAGCGATGGCCCTTCCATGCGGAACCACCGGATCACTAAGCCCGTCTTTCGACCCTGCTCGACTTGTAGGTCTCGCAGTCAAGCTCCCTTATGCCTTTACACTCTTCGAATGATTTCCAACCATTCTGAGGGAACCTTTGGGCGCCTCCGTTACTCTTTAGGAGGCGACCGCCCCAGTCAAACTGTCCGCCTGACACTGTCTCCTACCCCGCTAAGGGGTATGGGTTAGAAGTTCAATACAACCAGGGTAGTATCCCACTGACGCCTCCTCCGAAGCTGGCGCTCCGGAATCTCTGGCTCCTACCTATCCTGTACAAGTTGTACCAAAATTCAATATCAGGCTACAGTAAAGCTCCACGGGGTCTTTCCGTCCTGTCGCGGGTAACCTGCATCTTCACAGGTACTATAATTTCACCGAGTCTCTCGTTGAGACAGTGCCCAGATCGTTACGCCTTTCGTGCGGGTCGGAACTTACCCGACAAGGAATTTCGCTACCTTAGGACCGTTATAGTTACGGCCGCCGTTTACTGGGGCTTCAATTCGCAGCTTCGCTTGCGCTAACCACTCCTCTTAACCTTCCAGCACCGGGCAGGCGTCAGCCCCTATACGTCACCTTACGGTTTTGCAGAGACCTGTGTTTTTGCTAAACAGTCGCCTGGGCCTATTCACTGCGGCTCTTCATGGCTATTCACCTTAAAGAGCACCCCTTCTCCCGAAGTTACGGGGTCATTTTGCCGAGTTCCTTAACGAGAGTTCTCTCGCACACCTTAGGATTCTCTCCTCGACTACCTGTGTCGGTTTGCGGTACGGGCACCTCTCACCTCGATAGAGGCTTTTCTTGGCAGCGTGAAATCAGGAACTTCGCTCATACGAGCTCGTCATCACAGCTCAACGTTAAAGTATGCGGATTTGCCTACATACACGCCTTACTGCTTGAACAGAGACAACCAACGCTCTGCTTACCCTATCCTACTGCGTCCCCCCATTTCTCAAACGGTGAGGAGGTGGTACAGGAATATCAACCTGTTGTCCATCGCCTACGCCTATCGGCCTCGGCTTAGGTCCCGACTAACCCTGAGCGGACGAGCCTTCCTCAGGAAACCTTAGTCATACGGTGCATGGGATTCTCACCCATGTTTCGCTACTCATACCGGCATTCTCACTTCTAAGCGCTCCACCAGTCCTTCCGGTCTGACTTCAACGCCCTTAGAACGCTCTCCTACCACGCATCCATACGGATGCATCCACAGCTTCGGTGAATCGTTTAGCCCCGATACATTTTCGGCGCAGTGTCACTCGACCAGTGAGCTATTACGCACTCTTTAAATGATGGCTGCTTCTAAGCCAACATCCTGGTTGTCTAAGCAACGCCACATCCTTTTCCACTTAACGATTACTTTGGGACCTTAGCTGGTGGTCTGGGCTGTTTCCCTTTTGACTACGGATCTTATCACTCGCAGTCTGACTCCCGTGTATAAATATCTGGC
Source organism: Lysinibacillus sp. 2017 (assembly GCF_003073375.1). NCBI lineage: Bacteria > Bacillati > Bacillota > Bacilli > Caryophanales > Bacillaceae > Lysinibacillus > Lysinibacillus sp. 2017. Next base: position 305,194 of record NZ_CP029002.1, on the reverse strand, counting down.
ATTCGGAGTTTGTCTGAATTCGGTAACCCGAGATGGGCCCCTAGTCCAAACAGTGCTCTACCTCCAGTATTCTCAATCACGAGGCTAGCCCTAAAGCTATTTCGGAGAGAACCAGCTATCTCCAGGTTCGATTGGAATTTCTCCGCTACCCACACCTCATCCCCGCATTTTTCAACATGCGTGGGTTCGGGCCTCCAGTAAGTGTTACCTCACCTTCACCCTGGACATGGGTAGATCACCTGGTTTCGGGTCTACGACCACGTACTAATTCGCCCTATTCAGACTCGCTTTCGCTGCGGCTCCGTCTTCTCAACTTAACCTCGCACGTAATCGTAACTCGCCGGTTCATTCTACAAAAGGCACGCTATCACCCATTAACGGGCTCTAACTACTTGTAGGCACACGGTTTCAGGATCTATTTCACTCCCCTTCCGGGGTGCTTTTCACCTTTCCCTCACGGTACTGGTTCACTATCGGTCACTAGGTAGTATTTAGCCTTGGGAGATGGTCCTCCCAGATTCCGACGGAATTTCACGTGTTCCGCCGTACTCAGGATACACTCTGGAGGGAATGAACTTTTGACTACAGGGCTTTTACCTTGTTTCGCGGACCTTTCCAAGTCGCTTCGTCTAGCTCATTCTTTTGTAACTCCGTATAGAATGTCCTACAACCCCAAAGAGCAAGCTCTTTGGTTTGGGCTCTTCCCGTTTCGCTCGCCGCTACTCAGGGAATCGAATTTTCTTTCTGTTCCTGCAGGTACTTAGATGTTTCAGTTCTCTGCGTCTGTCCTCATCACGCTATGAATTCACGTGTAGATACTATCCGATTAAAGATAGTGGGTTCCCCCATTCGGAAATCCCCGGATCAAAGCTTACTTACAGCTCCCCGAGGCATATCGGTGTTAGTGCCGTCCTTCATCGACTCCTAGTGCCAAGGCATCCACCGTGCGCCCTTATTAACTTAACCAAAAGTTTAGTTAAACTTGAACAAGTTCAAGATTTAAGTTTGCACGTCAATTACTTGACGTTTGTGATCTATCATTACTAATAGAAAATTTGTTTATTGCTTTCAATGTCGTTTTATCCAGTTTTCAAAGAACAAAGCAGCTAACTTCAATCACATCGTGAATAAGTTTCGCTGAATTTGCTTCATGCAGCTTTGCGACAATAGCGCTAGCGACAGGAGCAAATATTTTTTTGAAGTTTTTCATCTTTCGATGAACCTTCAAAACTGAACAGCAAACGTTAATGTTTCATTCCCCGAAGGAATGATTCCGAAAAATCCTTAGAAAGGAGGTGATCCAGCCGCACCTTCCGATACGGCTACCTTGTTACGACTTCACCCCAATCATCTATCCCACCTTCGGCGGCTGGCTCCACAAGGGTTACCTCACCGACTTCGGGTGTTACAAACTCTCGTGGTGTGACGGGCGGTGTGTACAAGGCCCGGGAACGTATTCACCGTGGCATGCTGATCCACGATTACTAGCGATTCCGGCTTCATGTAGGCGAGTTGCAGCCTACAATCCGAACTGAGAACGATTTTATCGGATTAGCTCCCCCTCGCGGGTTGGCAACCGTTTGTATCGTCCATTGTAGCACGTGTGTAGCCCAGGTCATAAGGGGCATGATGATTTGACGTCATCCCCACCTTCCTCCGGTTTATCACCGGCAGTCTCCTTAGAGTGCCCAACTAAATGATGGCAACTAAGAACAAGGGTTGCGCTCGTTGCGGGACTTAACCCAACATCTCACGACACGAGCTGACGACAACCATGCACCACCTGTCACCGTTGTCCCCGAAGGGAAAACTGTATCTCTACAGTGGTCAATGGGATGTCAAGACCTGGTAAGGTTCTTCGCGTTGCTTCGAATTAAACCACATGCTCCACCGCTTGTGCGGGCCCCCGTCAATTCCTTTGAGTTTCAGTCTTGCGACCGTACTCCCCAGGCGGAGTGCTTAATGCGTTAGCTGCAGCACTGAGGGGCGGAAACCCCCCAACACTTAGCACTCATCGTTTACGGCGTGGACTACCAGGGTATCTAATCCTGTTTGCTCCCCACGCTTTCGCGCCTCAGTGTCAGTTACAGACCAGATAGTCGCCTTCGCCACTGGTGTTCCTCCAAATCTCTACGCATTTCACCGCTACACTTGGAATTCCACTATCCTCTTCTGCACTCAAGTTCCCCAGTTTCCAATGACCCTCCACGGTTGAGCCGTGGGCTTTCACATCAGACTTAAGGAACCACCTGCGCGCGCTTTACGCCCAATAATTCCGGACAACGCTTGCCACCTACGTATTACCGCGGCTGCTGGCACGTAGTTAGCCGTGGCTTTCTAACAAGGTACCGTCAAGGTAGCGCCAGTTACTACGCTACTTGTTCTTCCCTTGCAACAGAGTTTTACGAACCGAAATCCTTCTTCACTCACGCGGCATTGCTCCATCAGGCTTTCGCCCATTGTGGAAGATTCCCTACTGCTGCCTCCCGTAGGAGTCTGGGCCGTGTCTCAGTCCCAGTGTGGCCGATCACCCTCTCAGGTCGGCTACGCATCGTTGCCTTGGTGAGCCGTTACCTCACCAACTAGCTAATGCGCCGCGGGCCCATCTTACAGTGACAGCCGAAACCGTCTTTCAATAACTCTCCATGAGGAGAAAAATATTATTCGGTATTAGCTCCGGTTTCCCGAAGTTATCCCAATCTGTAAGGTAGGTTACCCACGTGTTACTCACCCGTCCGCCGCTAAATCAAAAGAAGCAAGCTTCTTCGTCATTCGCTCGACTTGCATGTATTAGGCATGCCGCCAGCGTTCGTCCTGAGCCAGGATCAAACTCTCCATAATAGTTAGTTTGAAAGCTCATTTGCTTTGCTAGCGTATCAACTAAAAGTTGATATCTATTTTTGCTTCATTTAAGAAGCTTTGTTTCATTAACGTTGCTTGTTCAGTTTTCAAGGTTCATTTTATTTCGTTTGTTGCGTCATCTCTTGACGACTTCTATAATATTACACGCTATCACCTAATAGGTCAACCCTTTTTTGAAAAAAAGTTTAAAATAAAAATCTCTTCTTATTAAACTACGAATATGCGTGAAAGGATTAAAACAATTTTTGCGAATAAATGAACATGGCCACGTGATATTAGATACCCTAATCCAGGCGTCTTACAAAGTGTTCTATTTAATTGAAAATCGCATCATCAAAATTTAACTACGTAAAAGCATGTGATCTCCTCTCATGCTTTTTCTGTATGTGCTGCCTTAATCAGCTCAAACAATTTCAATACACTTTTCGGGAATGTACGATCCTTCATCGTACATAAATAAACATCGCGATTTAAATATTCGCTTTGAATCGAGCGAGTGACAAGCCCCTCAGATAAATGCTGTGCTACATAGTGCTTAGGCAAAATCGTTATCCCGAGCCCTTCTTCAACTAACACTTTAATCATTTCAAAGCGTTCAATTTTATATTGAATATGTGGAATAACGCCCTCTTCTTGAAAGGCCTTTAGTATTTGTGCACTCGTTTGAAATTCAGGCATACCAATAATTAATGCATCATCAATAAAATCTGCTAATGTAATCGTTTGTCGTTCCACAAAAGGATGGTCCTTTCGCATTAGCACCACATACGGCTCATTATATAAAAGCTCACTCTTAATTTCCTTGTCTACAATATGCTGATTCGTAATAACAGCATGGACATTTAAACTAAGTAATGCCTGACGAACCGTTTGATTATAAAGTGTATCAATTAGTGTAAGTTGATTATTTGGATAATGTTTTTGATAGTCGAGCATGATTTGTGCAAACCAATAATTCGCTGATTCAATCATACCGAGTCGAATATCTAAATTTTCGCCGCGCGCTAGCTCCTTTATTTCCTTTTCCATTCGGTCAAATTGCGTTAACAGTTTCGTCGCCTGCTCATAAAATTGTTGCCCAAGATCTGTTAGCTGAAGTTTCCTCGTTGTCCGTTCAATAAGTGGTGCATTCATTTCCTGCTCCAGCGTTTTTATCGCATTACTAAGTGAAGGTTGTGAAATATGCAATACTTTTGCCGCCTGTGAAAAGCTTTGATGTTTGACAACTGTAATGAAATAGTACATTTTCCGTAAATCCAATCTGCTCACCCACATCATTTATAGTTTAAAGCTATTATATTATGTAATTATTGTATTTGTATTAATAAATAACAAAAAATATAATTAAATTATAAATTTTCAGTAATTTGGAGTGGTTACATGTATAAAGAAACAAGTGCTTCTGTTTGGCAAGGGCGCATCGATAGCAAAGAGGAGCTCGCGTATTTTCGCTATCATCAAATAATCGAATGTGCGACTGAACCGGTACAATGTGATATTGGTTTAATCGGCTTTATGTGTGATGAGGGCGTTCGACGTAATAATGGCCGCATTGGTGCAAAAGACGCGCCACTTGCATTACGCCAACAATTAGCCTCTGTTCCTTGGAAGCCTACTCATAAAAATTCGGTCATCGATTTTGGGGATGTCATTTGTGAAGACCAGCAACTTGAACAAGCACAGCAAGAGCTCGGAGATAAAGTAGCTCTTATTTTAACAACAGGGAAGGCCATTATTTTAGGTGGCGGTCATGAAACGCTGTATGGACAATATCTAGGTGTTCGACAAGCAGTCGGACCAGATGCTTCTATCGGCTTACTAAATATCGATGCTCATTTTGATATTCGTTCCTATGATGACCAACCTTCATCAGGAACCATGTTCAGGCAAATTTTAGATGCGGATAAACAGGCTCATTATTTTGTTTGTGGTATTCAAGAATATGGTAATACAACCGCATTATTTAATACAGCAGACAACTATCATGTCACGTACTTTTTAGACGAGCAATTAGAGGAAGATTCATTTTCAACAAGCTTGCAAAACTTTATGGACACGCATGACGTGCTGCTCGTTACACTTTGCATGGATGTATTAAATGCAGCAGAGGCACCAGGTGTTAGCGCACCGTCTCCGTTTGGCTTATCGGCAAAAAAGGTACGACAAATTTTACGTACGATGATGGCGCATCCAAAAACGACAAGCTTCAGCATTTGTGAGGTTAATCCAACACTCGACCTTAACAATCAAACAGCTAAGCTCGGTGCCTACTATATTAATGAAGCAATTATAAACAGCATCGTTTAAACATCACAAGGGGGATTTTTATGGCTTTAAATCAAATTACAACATTAAGTATTGCAATCGCATTATTTTTACTTGGTTCATTTTTAGTGAAGCGGATCGGTTTTTTAAGTAAATTTTGTATTCCAGCACCTGTCGTTGGGGGCTTGCTATTCGCGTTACTCGCAACACTTCTTAAAACCACAGGCACACTTGAAATTGCGCTTGATACATCTCTACAATCTTTGTTTATGATTACATTCTTTACAACCATTGGACTTGGTGCAAGTTTTAAACTGGTGAAGCTCGGTGGGAAGTTGCTAGTCATTTACTGGATCGCTTGTGGATTTTTAGCTTTAATGCAAAACGTCATCGGTGTTTCATTGGCCCAGTTAATGAATATTCATCCATTACTTGGTGTAATGGCCGGTGCGGTATCAATGGAAGGTGGTCACGGAGCCGCTGCTGCTTACGGGGAAACAATTGAATCATTAGGCGTTTCTTCTGCTTTATCGGTCGGCATGGCTGCAGCAACATGCGGACTTGTCGCAGGTGGTCTTATCGGAGGCCCAGTTATCCAATACTTAATTCGTAAATATAATTTAAAGCCTTCTTCTGATGAAACGGAAGAATATGTAGAGAAGGCACAAAAGCCAATTTCAGAAAAATCATTTATGGCACAAGTTTTCTTAATTACTTTCTGTATGGCAGCAGGTACATATGTAGGGGAATGGTTTACTAGTATAACAGGATTTGTCCTACCAGGTTATGTGGGTGCTATGTTTGTAGCGGTAATTGTTCGTAATATCATTGACCGTACAAAACCAGAGTTAATTAATATGAAGGAAATTAACTTAATTGGTGATATTTCATTAAGCATTTTCTTATCTATGGCTTTAATGAACATTAAATTATGGGAAATTGCAGATTTAGCACTACCTTTATTCGTGATTATTTTAGCGCAAGTAATTTTCATCGTGTTATTCGCTGTATTCGTGCTATTCCGCCTACTTGGCAAGGACTTCGATGCTGCGATTATGGTAGCCGGTTTCCTAGGACACGGTCTTGGTGCAACACCAAACGCCATGGCAAATATGGCAGCCGTTGTATCAAAATTTGGTCCTTCACGTAAAGCGTTTTTAATCGTTCCAATCGTTGGTGCCTTCTTAATCGACGTCTTCGGTGTACCGATTATTATTACGACAATTAATTTATTCAAATAATCTAATAAGCCCGAGTTTCTATTAAGTAGAAACTCGGGCTTATTTAATTAACAAATTCATCAACACAATGGCCAAAATAAAAAACATTAGTGAGGGGGATCACTAATGTTTTGGGTATATTTTATACTGCTACGTTTACAAGTTGGTAATTGCGTAAACGATGGGCAGTTAAAACTTTTTTCATAATAATCTCTTCTTTAGCTGTGAAGTTTGGCACCGCGAATGGGCGTTGCACTAACTGGAACTCACCATATTTTAAAAACCACTCTTTTGCCGGCTCTAAAAGATGGGCTGCTCCGTGCTCTTTATATTCCTCCGCTACTTCTCTTACAGTGTAGCCTGATGTCGCAAGATTATGAGTTGCTTCTGAGAAAGCACTGTGCCCAAACACTTTGTGCCACATTAAGTTCATATCTGCTAAGATTTGCTGGATGCCACAAGCATTCACAAATTCCTTTGCATCATTTAATTCATATATGGCGTAAGCTGCAATATTTTGTGCACTATATACGTTTCCCATGTCGAACAACTCCTTTTCTTTACGTTTTATTATCCCTATTGTATTACTTGGTTTTAATCTTGTCAATAAAACTTATACAAATAGTAGGGATTAATTTTTGTAAAATTCGCTCCCTTTTCGAATGGGAAATGGTGAGCGAGTTTCTTCTATATTAATTAAATATACTTCGGCATATTTGCGTCTGAATTCGGTTTGTGATTGCACAAATAACTCTTTACTGAATTCGAAGAAATTAAGCGTTCGTTTCTACTTCTATTTGAGTAGCTACTTTTGCTAATGCTTGCTCTAAATCAGCAATAATATCTTCAACAGCCTCTAGGCCAATCGATAAGCGAATGAGCTCTTCCGAAACGCCTGCTATTTTTAATTCTTCTACTGACAGTTGTTGATGCGTTGTTGATGCTGGGTGAATGATTAATGACCGAGCATCCCCTACGTTGGCTACGTGCGAGAATAATTCTACGTTATCAATCACCTCTCGCCCTGCTTCACGTCCACCTCTAATACCGAATGTAATAATTGAGCCGAAGCCATTTTTTAAATACTTCTTAGCTAAATCATGCGTTGCAAATTCTTCAAAGCCGTTGTAGTTTACATATTCCACAGATGGGTGGTTTTTTAAATATTCCGCTACTTTTTGTGCATTTTCATTATGACGAGTAATACGCAAATGAAGCGTTTCTAATCCTTGTAAAAAGTTAAATGCTGCGTCCGCTGATAAAGTTGGACCGAAATCACGTAATAATTGAACGCGTAATTTTGTGGCAAATGCAGCCCCTGCAGCATCAATTCCGTAACGAATACCATGATAAGAAGCGTCCGGCTCTATAAAACCTGGGTGTTTTCCTTTCGTCCAATCGAACTTCCCTGCATCGACAACGATTCCGCCGATTGTCGTACCATGCCCACCAATCCACTTGGTTGCGGAATGAATGACAACGTCTGCACCAAATTCAATGGGGTTACTGCCAAAAGGTGAAGCAAATGTGCTATCAATCAATAATGGGAGATCGTTTTCATGTGCGATATCCGCTACAGCTTCAATATCTAATACTGTCAAACTTGGGTTGCCGATAATTTCTGCGTATACCGCCTTCGTTTTATCGGTAATCGCTTTTCTGAAGTTTTCTGGATCTGACTCATCAACAAATTTCACTGTGATGCCGTAACGTGGTAACGTAGTCGCAAATAAATTGTACGTGCCTCCATAAAGTGAACCTGCCGCAACAATTTCATCACCAGCACCCGCTAAATTTAAAATCGAAAATGCGACTGCTGCTGCACCAGATGAAAGTCCAACCGCTGCTGTCCCACCTTCTAATTGCGCAACACGCTCTTCAAATACCGCTACTGTAGGATTCATAATACGCGAATAAATATTACCTGTTTCTTCTAAAGCAAATAGACGTTGCGCATGAGCAGTGTCTTCAAAAGCATAAGCCGTCGTACGATAAATTGGTACGGCTATCGCACCCGTTACGGGATCAGCCTTTTGTCCCCCGTGCAGTAATACTGTTTCTGGTCGTAAATTTGTCATTGTTTTGCCTCCTAAAATGTATTCGATGGTGAAATCGGTGTATTTTGAGGAGGATTTTTTGAGAAAACTAAAAAACCCTCTTCAGTTAAGAAGAGGGTCCCGCAAATGAGCAAGTTTTCCTCCTCTTATCTTTCAAAGTGCAGAATGCACTTTGTAGGATGTAGCACCTTAGTCAGTTGATCACTCACTGGTTGCCGGACTTTCATAGGGCCTATTCCCTCAGTCGCTCTTGATAAGAGTATGTGATTTATGTTCCATCGTTGTTTCACAGTATAAAACAATGCAAAATGATTCGTCAACTTAAATTTTTAATTTTCTGAATTCAATTTATTATAAATTCCCTATTGTGTTATTTTATTGCTAATAATGCCAAAAATTCTCTATTTAACGCAACTGAATTGCTATTTTAATTTCCACAAAAAATTACATTTCAATTATCTAACAATAATAAAATTCACCAAATATTAACAGTTTTAAAACACCTAAATGCTATAATAATTATGACAAATACCTTTTATTTACATGACTCATACATATCAAAGTGTTTTCCTACATCGTTATGTAATATTAGAAATTTTGTCTCTTAACTTTATTCTAAGAAAACATTCAACACCTAATTTATTATCGTTTTTAAAAATTACTATACACAAGGGGGAATTTTTATGGCAACAGAAAAAACGTCAAAACGTAATTTAAAGCCACTTTGGATTATTTTAGCCTTTGTCGCATTGATTACAATCATACTTTTACCGAATAACGGAGACCTTCCCGTTGTTGGTCAACGCGCATTAGCGATTTTAGCATTTGCTGTTATTTTATGGGTAACAGAAGCAGTAACCTATCCTGTCAGCTCAGCAATGATTTTAGCGGCAATTGCCGTACTTTTAGGGTTAGCACCAAGTATGGAAGATCCTTCTGTACAAATGGGGACAAGCAATGCATTAAAATTAGCATTAGGTGGATTTAGTAACTCTGCCGTTGCATTAGTAGGTATGGCGTTATTTTTAGCAGCTGCTATGCAAATTACAAACTTACATAAGCGTATTGCCTTATGGGTTTTATCATTAGTTGGTACAAAAACAAAAGCACTTGTATTTGGTGCAATTTTAGTAGCCATCGTGTTAGCATTCGTTGTACCAAGTGCGACTGCTCGTGCTGGTGCCGTTGTGCCAATTCTTTTAGGAATTGTTGCAGCGTTTGGTTTATCAAAGGAAAGTAAGCTTGCTGCATTATTAGTAATTACAGCAACACAAGCCGTTTCCATTTGGAACGTTGGTATTAAAACGGCTGCTGCACAAAACTTAGTAGCGCTAGGCTTCATTAATACAGAATTTGGTGTAGATATTTCTTGGGGCGAGTGGTTCATGTATGCAGCGCCATTCTCAGTAATTATGTCGATTGTCTTATTCTTCGTCATGACTAAATTAATCAAACCCGAAACAGACAATATTTCAAGTGGTAAAGATATCATCCGCAAACAATTAGCGGAACTTGGGCCACTAAAACGTAAGGAAATCACATTAATCATTACATCACTTGTATTATTATTCTTTTGGGCAACAGAAGGAAAATTACATCCATTTGATACAACAACAATCACGATTTTAGCAATTGCTTTCTTATTAACACCTAAAGTTGGTGTATATACTTGGAAAGAAGCTTCTAGCCGTATCGACTGGGGTACACTAATCGTATTCGCAGTAGGTATTTCATTAGGTTCAACACTTTTAAGTACAAAAGGTGCTGCTTGGTTATCGGATACAATCTTCGGTTCACTTGGTCTAGATTCTATGCCAATTTTAGCAACGATCGCATTAGTAACGGTATTCAACATCGTGATTCACCTTGGTTTCGCATCTGCAACAAGTCTTGCATCTGCGTTAATCCCAGTATTTATCGCACTTGCTATGAGCTTACCAATGCCTGTTGAAAACCAAATCGGATTCGTTATTATTCAACAATTCGTTATCTGCTTCGGTTTCTTATTACCAGTAAGTGCACCACAAAATATGTTAGCTTACGGTACAGGTTCATTTACAACAAAAGATTTCTTAAAGTCAGGTATCCCACTAACAATTTTCGGATATATTTTAATCCTTATCTTCAGTGCAACATACTGGCAATGGATCGGATTATTATAATCGACTTCCAGTAAAATATTGACTAGAATAGGCTTAAGGGACAATTCCTTTAAGCTTATTTTCATACATAAGGGGGAAATTTACATGGAAACTAGAGAATTATTACGCAGTCACTCATCTGTCCGTAAATATACAGGTGAACAAATTTCAAAAGAAACGGTCATCGATTTAATCGAAACAGCACAAATGGCAGCAAGTTCACATTTCGTACAAGCATACAGCGTGATTTGGATAACAGATGAAGAGAAGAAAGCGAAGTTAGGTGAGCTATCAAAAAATGACTTCCAATTCAAAACAGCGGGCGCGTCCTTCTTATTTTGCGTAGATTTCAAACGCCTACAAGTGGCGGGGCAAAAAAATGGTGTTGATATCATCGCTGACTCGGCTGAAAATTTATTAGTAGGTGTTGCGGACGTAGCACTATTCGCACAAAACTTTGTCATTGCTGCTGAGGCACAAGGTTATGGCATTTGCTATATCGGCGGTGCACGTAATAACCCAGCGGAAATTAGTGAATTATTCAACTTACCAGAATACGTTTTCCCTCTATTTGCAATAACAATTGGTACACCAACAAAACGCAATGAAACAAAACCTCGTCTTCCTGTAGCGGCTGTGTTACACGAAAACGGCTACAATGTAGCACAGTATGACACATTATTAGATGAATATGATGCAACGATGGAAAGCTATTATACAAGTCGTTCATCGAATCAAAAAACAGCGACTTGGACGAAGCAAATGGCAGACTTCTTAGTTGAACAGAAGCGTCCGTTTATTAAAGAATTCTTGGCGAGTAAGGGATTTACTTGGAAGTAGGAGATTTTTAAAGCCTATTTTTCCTATAATAAAGTGGGGATATGGGGATAGTCATTCGGCGAGCGCAGCACACATTTGCGCTGTGTTTAAGGCCCGCCAATACAAAGTGTATCTCTTTAAAATTTTTTAAATACTGTTAGGCGCTATGCTAACGCAAGGCGCCTGTTTTTTTATATGGAAAATTCCTTTTATAAGGTTAGTAAAGCTACAGTCAGAGTATTTCTTTTTCTAGTAAAGTGGGATTGATTTGGGTGTATCAGTTGGGCGGGCTAAGCACAAAGTCACCTAGATCCGTCGCACGTATCTATGCGACTTTTCTTCGTGCTTTGTGTAAGGCCCGCCCATATAAGGTGTGTCTTTTCAAATATGCTTTAAATACGGTTAGGCGCTGTGCTAACGCAAGGCGCCTGTCTTTTATATGGAAAATTCCTTTTATAAGGTTAGTAAAGCTACAGTCAAAGTATTTCTTTTTTCTAGTAAAGTAGAAATCGGGGTAGTCATTTGGCGGGCGCAGCACACATTCACAAAGCCTCTTTGCAGAGTCTCTGCGAATGTTCTTTGTGTTTAAGGCCCGCCAATACAAAGTGTATCTCTTTAAAATTTTTTAAATACTGTTAGGCGCTATGCTAACGCAAGGCGCCTGTTTTTTTATATGGATTTAATCATCCAATTATATTAAAAGTAAAACCGTGATAATTTCTTTTTCTCATCAAATTTAATGGAATCGCTTTATTACTCAAACGGCGCCTTTGCTTGCAACAGCGCCTTACTTTTTTAAAGAAATTTAATGGACCCCGCTGTGATTGGCAGGCCTAGCCCAAGGGTAGTGACCCCTTAAAGTTAGAGTTTTATTATGCAGCTAATTGGTTGACATGAGTTCGGTATTTTACTGGGCTCATGCCACCCAGTTTCTGTTTAATTCGTTCGTTATTATAGTAATCGATATAGTCTTCGACTTTCTTCTTTAACGCTTCATAAGAGGTTAATTCCTCACCGTAATACATTTCTTGTTTCAATAAGCCAAAGAAGTTTTCCATGGCCGCATTATCTGCACAAGTTGCTTTGCGAGACATGCTTTGGAAAATCTTGTTCTGCTTTAACGTGCGTACCCATGCCTTATGTTGATAGTGCCAGCCCTGATCAGAGTGAATTGTTATTCGATAGTTTGCGCCATCCTGTAGGACTGGGAGCGCTTGTTTCAGTGATGCCATGACGAACTCTAGTGTCGGCCGTTTTGAGATACTAAATCCAATTATCTCTCCATTATATAAGTCCATAAGCGGACTTAAATACAGTTTTTCGTCATTTGTACACTTGAACTCTGTTACGTCCGTTACGACTTTCTGTAAGGCATGTGGTGTACTGAAGCGACGATTCATACGGTTTTTAGCCACTTTTCCAACAGTCCCTTTATACGATTTATAGCGTGACTTGCGTACAAATTTCTCACATTTCAAGTTCAATTCCTGCATGAGGCGCTGTACTTTCTTGTGATTAACCATGTACCCTTGTGCTTTTAATTCCGCATGAATCCGACGGTAACCATATCGCCCTTCATGTTTCTCAAACGTCTCTAAAATCAAGGCTTTCCAAGCTTCATCCGGGTTCTCGTTTTTGAGTTGCTTGATGTGATAATGGTACGTTGCTTCTGGAATCGCTACTTGTTTTAAGACATCGATTAATCGGAATCCTTCTTCTTTAAGCTCGAAGGCAATGGTTGCTTGTGCTTTTCGAGGAATGTTTTTGGGTTCTCCCGAAAAGCCCTCAACTTTTTTAAATAAGCGACCTCTAAACGAAGTAGTTCCACTTCTCGTTCTAGCTGTTCTTCGCGTGACATTATTTCTTGTTTCGTTTTATTTGTTTTTTTAGGCATAGTTGGCCATCCTTTCACGCGTTCCAGGCCTTCTATACCTTCCTTTGAAAATTTAGCTTTCCATTTCGAGACCAAATTAGGGTCGTTCAAGTCAAATTGAATCGCTGTCTCCTGTAAAGAAGCACCTGTTTGTTTCATAAAGTTTAGTACATTTAACTTGAATTGAACAGAATAAACTTGATCCTTCTTTTTCACCGCTAACCCATTTCGCCCAAATGCTTTATAGGCGCTTACCCAACGTCTTACTTGTGAGGGTACAAGTGGTGCATATTTATTTGCAATTAATCGATAACCATATGGGCCATTTAAATATTCCTGAACGACCTTTAATTTAAATTCTTCACTATACTTCGCCTTAGGCATAACATCACCCCAAAAGTTCGTTTTTAGCTCTAACTTTTGGGGTGCAGTACCAAGGGTAGTGCCCGCCATAACCGAAACACTTTTATACCCTATATTAGAAAACGACCAGCTCTGACAATCCCCCTTTTAATCACTTCAACCCATTCCTTTTAGTACTTTTTGTATAATTACTGAGATTATCCTCTAATGTGGTATGATGAATTCATCCTTTATACCTTGAGACTTTCTTTACAAAATTTGATAAAATTAGACTAGATTATTCGATGGGAGGATACTCATATGGCTGCCAATTTTGTAGCGAAATCTTTAGAGCGTCAACATTTAAAATCGGCCCGTAAATATGCTTTACAACTTGTTGACATTAATACGGTCTTATCCAACATCCACCATCAAATTGCTCCACATATCGATCATTCGAAATTCGAAGCTGCCACAACATACGTAAATCAATATGTAGCACATACAGATATTTGGCATATTAAATTTGTTAGCAATTTGGAAAACCCTGAAGTTGTTTTAATGCAACTGTTTCACTTAATGCATATTTTAGAACTCGAACCAATGGATAGCTTTAAAAAAGAGCGCGAGATTATCGAGGAACAGCGTCTGAAATTCTTAGATATCACGCTTTACTCTGACGTACATATTGAAAAGCGTCTTCAAAAAATGAATGCTTATATTAAAGCATACTAAAAAGAAGCGGGTTATCCGAAAATGGATACCCGCTTCTTTTATCGTTTACTGTAGTCCTTGAATTTCTAATGCTTTTACAGGTTGGAATGCTTCGCCAGTTTTTGAATACGTAATGGCTACTTTATCGCCCTCTTGCATATAAATTGCATACGGTGCGGATTCTGAGCTGACAATGAAGTTTTCACCTGTTGTCGTAAAGAACGATACAATCGTAAAGTCCCCCACACGCTCTTTGTATACACGTACCACTTCCACTGTGGCTTTTGCCTCTTCAGCATTTGAAGAACCATCTACTGTACTACCCCCGCGGCTAAGTGCCGTTTTATAAAGCTTTAAGGCTTCATTTGGCGTCGTAGCATACGCTGAAATTTCAGGGTTTGCTGCCGAAACGATGAAATAGTTTTGTAAGAAACCATTAGCATCTAACACCGCTGATAACCAGCTTGCTTCTCCGTAGAAGTTATAAAGAATTGGCATTTCGCCTTCCCATTCTTTTTCAACGAATTTTTTCTCGATAATTTGAAGTGCCCCTTGTGAATCCATATACGACTCTTCCAAGTTGCCCGTATAGTAAGTCGCCTCGCCTGTATGCGCATTCGTTAACGCGTAACCAAGCATGGAATCCACGCCTTCTTTTGGACTTGTGAAATCTGTGAAGTAATACATCTCGCCGTCTTCCATGAAGACTGGACTTACATTAGCTTCTGTCCCTTCATCACTTGGCAACTTCACTTCTTTTTTCCCTACAACACTATTCCAAAAGCCATGCACATAATTACCGTAATAACTATTTTGTAAACTTACCGTTTCAGGAGACACAGCCCCATCGATAAATTCTGGTACATCACTCATTGCGAGTTTTTCTGTCTTACCTGTGTTTGCATCGACTAACACAATTCCTAATACATCAAAACCATTACGTGCTGAAATAAATTCCCCGTATGATCGAATGTAATAAGGCTTTCCATCTTCATCAATCTCTAACTGCGAATCTCCGTAGAACACTAATGACGGATATTGCATTCGAATATGGCGCTCTAAATTTTTATTTAAAAACGCTGATGACACATATCGCATTTCAGATTTTATGAATTTCGGATTATCACTTGAATCTGTCGCACTCATGGTGAAGTAACCTGGTGTTGTTTTACCATTAATCCATTTGAAAAATCCAGAAAATTCAACAGGTGCGATATAAACATACTCACCTTTCACTTTTTGAATTTGTAAATTTCCAAGCTCATAATAGCTTGTATTGGGTACTTGCCCAAATGCTTTTTTCATTTTATTTTTTGCAAATTTCGGTGGTACGCTTGCTGGTGTTTTCGTTTCATCGAATGGCGCAATTTCCACCTTTTCTTTCATTTGTGCAGAATCATATTTCTCATCTGCATTTAAAAGTGGTGCCGTTAGTAAATACGCTACCCCGATAATTCCTACTAAAACGAGTACCGATTTGATTTTTTGTTCGGCTCCTACCGTTAAAATAGCCCCAACTAAAGCCAAAACGGGTAATACATACAAAAAAATTGTCCAATTTAAATCAATTTTCGATACATAAACGGTACTAAATACCGAAATAAAGCTTACTACAAATGTAAGTACTGTAATAATTGAAAATTGTTTCATCGTTAACTTTCGAGTTCGAATCTTTCGAGTTAACGGTACTAGTAACACTGTCACTAAAAGTGAGCTGATTGCTGTAATGAATAATAATTGACCCATATCACTCATCCTCTCTATGTACTATTTACGAATAACCATTCAAAAAGATTCATAAACAATAGAAAACTATTATCTTTGGAGGCTATTACATGACACGTAAAATTTTAACATTATTATTTTTAGGGTTTGGAATCTATTACGTTTTCTTTTTTCAAACTATTGACCCTTCGTTAAAAATGGTATTTAAACTACTGCCGATGCTTCTACTAATTGTGCTCGCTTTTGCAACGAAAGTACAGTTGAAAGCCCCCTATTATTGGCTTGTTTCAATTGGCCTGATTTTTTGTGCCATTGGCGATTATACGCTGCAATGGTTCATCGTCGGTCTTAGCTTCTTTTTAATCGGTCATATATTTTATATTTTCGCATTCCGTTCGACAAACGTAGCGAAAACACCACTTTATGTGAAGGTTTTGCTCAGTATATACGGTGCGATTATGCTAATTTGGATTGCTGGAAGTCTATTCCAAAAAGGCGATACCGTTTTAGCTATTGCTGTTATTGCCTATATTCTGGTTATTTTAACGATGGGCTGGACATCTTTCCGTACTGGAAGTAAGTATGCCATTATTGGTGCTGTGCTCTTTATTACTTCAGATTCTATCCTTGCAACTAACCGTTTTATGTTCGATGTTCCGTATGCGCACGAACTAATCATGTTCACATATTATGGTGCCCAATTTTTCTTAATGCTTAGTATTGCGCAATACTTCAAAATAGTTCAAAATCCGAATTAAAAAGTGGTACAATAAGAGCAACATATTTTTAGGAGGCCTTTTCTTATGAAAGAAAAAGTAATCGAACGTTTAGTTCGCTATGCAAAAATTGACACACAATCAGATTTCAATTCAAATACAACCCCTTCAACAATGAAGCAATTTGATCTTTTAAACGTATTAAAAGACGAATTAGCTGAAGTTGGTTTAACGGAGATTACGTTAGATGAAAACGGCTACCTTTTCGCAACACTTGAATCAAATACAGACAAGACCGTGCCAACAATCGGCTTTTTAGCACACGTTGATACAACAACAGATTACACAGGCACGAATGTTCAGCCACAACGTATCGATAACTATGACGGCGAAGCCATTACTCTTAAAAACGGCTTAATCATGGCACCAGACTACTTCCCGAACTTAAAAAATTATGTTGGCCAAACATTAATTACGACTGACGGTAATACACTACTTGGTGCAGACGACAAAGCGGGTATTGCAGAAATTATGACAGCAATGGAGTTCTTAGTGAATAATCCTTCGATTAAACACGGAAAAATCCGCGTAGCCTTCACACCAGATGAAGAAATCGGCCGTGGTCCACATAAATTCGACGTGGAAAAATTCGGTGCAGATTACGCCTACACAATGGATGGCGGTCCACTTGGTGAATTACAATTTGAAAGCTTCAATGCTGCCGGTGTTAAAGTCACAACTCGTGGCACAAACATCCACCCAGGTTCTGCAAAAGATAAAATGGTGAACTCAATTACAACGGCGATCGCGTTCCAAAACGAAATGCCTAAAGATGCTGTACCAGAAAAAACAGATGGCTACGAAGGCTTCATCCACTTAATGCATTTTGACGGTGGCATCGAAGAAACAACCATGTCATACATTATCCGTGACCATGACCGCGCAAAATTCGAAGAGAAAAAAGCATTCATGGCAAAAGTCGGAAAAGACATGCAAGCAAAATATGGTGAGGATGCGATTACTGTTCAAATCGATGACCAATATTACAACATGGGCGAAAAAATCCAACCCGTTATGGAAATCGTGGATATCGTAAAAGAGGCATTCACAAAATTCGATATTACACCAATTGTTGAACCAATCCGTGGTGGTACAGATGGTTCTCAACTTTCTTACATGGGCTTACCAACACCAAACATCTTCGCTGGTGGCGAAAACATGCATGGTAAATTCGAATTCGTATCAGGCGAAACGATGGAAAAAGCAACAGAAGTGATCATCGAGATGGTTCAACTTTTCGAACAACGTAACTAACATCAAAAGCGCTAAAATTATTTTTCCGGAGTGATTCCATTCACTCCGTTTTTTTATAAAATAATATCAGAATATTCTTTTAACTAAGGGGATGCGCAATGAAGGAGATTTGTATTGGTATTTTAGCCGCACTTTTTTTCGCGGTTACCTTCGTTTTAAATCATTCAATGGAATTAGAAGGTGGCAGCTGGCTTTGGAGTTCTTCTCTTCGTTACTTCTTTATGTTGCCCTTTTTGATCATCATCGTGGCAATGCGTGGAAAAGGCGGCTTTCGTAATATGGCAAATGAAATGAAGGCTAAACCTTATTTATGGTTACTTTGGAGCTTCGTTGGCTTCGTATTATTTTATGCACCGTTAACATTTGCAGCAGCATTTGGGCCGGGTTGGCTTGTTTCTGGCACTTGGCAATTTACGATTGTAGCAGGAGTACTCCTTGCGCCTTTATTCATAACAGTCATTGCAGGAAAACCGGTACGCGCGAAAGTCCCACTCATTTCACTCGCGATTTCAGGCATTATTTTAGTCGGTATTTTACTCATTCAAATTCCACAAGCGAAGAGCGTTTCTACAGGAAGTTTGTTGCTTGGTATTTTACCGGTTGCCGTTGCTGCATTTGCCTATCCACTTGGCAATCGAAAAATAATGGAAGTTTGCGGTGGGCGCGTCGATCCATTTCAACGTGTTCTTGGAATGACCATCGCCTCCCTACCTGTTTGGATACTACTTGCAATTTATGCCTTAGTGACTGTCGGACTACCATCAACAAACCAACTATTTCAGTCACTACTTGTTGCGGTGTCTTCCGGTGTTATCGCAACAACACTCTTTTTTATCGCAACTGACCGCGTACGAACAGATCAAGGTAAACTTGCAGCAGTCGAAGCAACACAGTCAACTGAAGTATTATTTGCGATGATCGGTGAAATGATTTTATTAAATGTCGCTTTACCACAACCAATGGCATTAGTCGGGCTAGGCATCATCATCATTGGCATGTTATTACATAGCCATCACACCAGTTTAATGAGTAAAAAACTAAAGGTTTCGTCTACATAATCATGAGACGAAACCTTTTCATAGCATAAAAACACCCGCATCTCAGTTAGATACGGGTAGCAGTCCTTCCAAAAAGGAAGAAAAACTTGGAAGAAAAATATAAAGGGTGAAAAACTTGTTGTCTGACCTACAAGTCAAATTTACATTCTAAATGAGGGGGTTTAGAACGCCGTGTGAGCTAACAAACTCCTGGAGAAAAGGTTGTTAAGCTCCCCTTACTTGTACTGAATTACAAATAAGCTCTTACTACGAATTAAATGATAATGATTATCGCTATCATTGTCAATAACTTTCCAAAAAATTTATGAATTTTTTAGTGCCCGTCGATACATGAATTGTTTCCATTGAAAATGAATAAAGCAGCCGACACAAAACCCTAATATCGCTACAAATGAAGCGACTGCGACCATAATTGTAAAGGGATAATAAATAGCTGGACTATCAAGGACGAATCCGATTAACCCACCAGCTAAGCAAATGCATGCTATGGTAGCATTAAATTTTTGTTGCTGTACATCTTCTGGAATATAAGCATTCATATCTTTTTTCAAAAATAATTTTGCAAAACGCATAATGGGATTAAAGCCAGTGAAAATTCCTAATAGATTTGCAACAAGTGGTATTGCTAAAATCCAGTAATGCCCTGTAATCCACGTTAAAGTGACGGAAATAAAAATCGTCCATTGATTCACACGTACAAGTGGACGCGGAACGGAAATCGGATTTGCCATACTAAAACCAACCTTTCTTATCTGTTTTGTTCATTTTAGCGTTTTTCCACTCGTTTGCATAGAGAAATGTTATAGTTAAGGTACACAATTATTTTTATAGAAAAGGTGATCGTAATGCCTGCACTTTCATATGATCAAGTTCGTCAATTAAATTCCTATAGTATTTTTACGGAAGAACCAGAGCGTCCATTATTTACGCTCGCGAATTTGCATAAAGATTTTTATTTAACCGATTTTCGCAATTTAATGATGGGTGTCACAAACGCTGCAACGGAAGCAGCGGCGATTTCCCATTTTGGTCGTCGTTACGGCATGTTCGTAGCGATGCAGTTTTATATGCTAACAACATACGATGAAATTTGGGATGGTAGACCGGAGGATATTCGTTTTGCCATTATTCAAGAGTTTGGAATCCACACGCTTGGCATGTATATTAATCCGAATGATTTCCGCTATGTAGAAGATGATGAACGCGAGCGAGTCATGACGGATATTTTATATAAAACGTCTGTCGTTATTACACAATTACGGAAAACGACGTCGATTTCTCCACTTACTCTATGGGAAAATATTTTCGGCTATATGCTATGGCATTATCATACATTGCTCGAAAATCCAGCATTTGCTGACCGCGCATTTGAAGATTTGGAGATGCTCGAAAATAAAAATGTGTGGCGCTATTTCTCGGATAAATCGTTGTTTTTAAATTATACGGGTGGGAAAAGTCCTTCTGCACTAATTAATCAACCTGTTCGTAAGAGTTGCTGTTTCTCGAAGGATATTCCAGGGTTAATGCCTTGTGGTTTTTGTCCGATTAAATAGCGTTTAATTGAATATAGGATTGATAAGGTGCTTACAGTAGTAGGCGCCTTTTTTATATGGAGAATCATTTTTATAAGGTTAGTAAAGCTACTGTCAGAATGCTTTATTCTTCTAATAAAGTTGAAATCGGTGTAGTCATTTGGCAGGCGGAGCACACATTCACAAAGCCTCTTTGCAAGAGTCTTTCGCAAATGTTCTTTGTGCTGTGTGTAAGGCCTGCCAATACAAGGTGTATCTCTTCAAATTTTTTTAAAAACGGAAAGGCGCTGTGCTAACGCAAGGCGCCTATCTTTTTATATGGAGAATTCCCTTTATAAGGTTAGTAAAGCTACTGTCAAAGTATTTCTTATGTCTAATATAGAGATTATTCGGTGTACCAGTTGAGCGGGCTAAGCACAAAGTCACCTAGATCCGTTGCACGTATCTATGCGACTTTTCTTCGTGCTTTGTGTAAGGCCCGCCCATATAAAGTGTGTCTTTTCATACTTTTTTAATACAGTAAGGCGCTGTGCTAACGCAAGGCGCTGGTTTTCTTATATCAGGATTCCTTTTATAAAAAGCTACTGTCTAAGTAATTCTTTTTTAATAAAGATACAATTTTGGTGTATCGTTTGAGCGGGCTAAGCACAAAGTCACCTAGATCCGTTGCACGTATCTATGCGACTTTTCTTCGTGCTTTGTGTAAGGCCCGCCCATATAAAGTGTGTCTTTTCATACTTTTTTAATACAGTAAGGCGCTATGCTAACGCAAGGCGCCGGTATTCCTAAAGGTGAATCATTTTTATACGGTTTGAAAAGATATTGTTGAGGTAATCCTTTCTTATAATAAAGTAGAAATCGGTGTAGTCATTTGGCAGGCGGAGCACACATTCACAAAGCCTCTTTGCAAGAGACTCTGTAAATGTTCTTTGTGCTGTGTGTAAAGCCCGCCCATACAAGGTGTATCTAAATTTTTTAAAGACGGAAAGGCGCTGTGCTAACGCAAGGCGCCTGTTTTCTCACCAAATCTAATGGATTCACTTTATTACAAGAATGGCGCCTTTGCTTGCAACAGCGCCTTACCTTTTTTAAAGACATTCAATGGACCATGCTGTGATTGGCAGGCCTAGTCCAAGGCGCAAAGAAGAGTCGTACAGATATGTGCAACATATCTTTGCGACTCTGGGCGCCCAGCCTGCCAAAACTCGATACACTTTCATAAACCCTATATTAAAAAACGACTAGCTCTGACAATCCCTTTTCTTCACCAAATGTAATGGATTGCTTTATTAAACAAACGGCGCCTTTGCTTGCAACAGCGCCTTACCTTTTTTTAAGACATTCAATGGACCATACTGTGATTGGCAGGCCTAGTCCAAGGCGCAAAGAAGAGTCGTACAGATATGTGCAACATATCTTTGCGACTCTGGGCGCCCAGCCCGCCAAAACTCGATACACTTTCATAAACCCTATATTAAAAAACGACTAACTCTGACAATCCCTTTTCTTCACCAAATGTAATGGATTGCTTTATTAAACAAACGGCGCCTTTGCTTGCAACAGCGCCTTACCTTTTTTAAAGACATTCAATGGACCATACTGTGATTGGCAGGCCTAGTCCAAGGCGCAAAGAAGAGTCGTACAGATATGTGCAACATATCTTTGCGACTCTGGGCGCCCAGCCTGCCAAAACTCAATACACTTTCATAAACCCTATATTAAAAACGACTAACTCTGACAATCCCTTTTCCCCACCTATAAAAACGTACACAACTAAAAAAACGATGCCACACTTATATGTGCAACATCGTTTGTATGTTATTTACTGGCCATATTCTTCAATGTCATGGCAACTACTTTGGCGCCGTCGATTAAAGCCTTTTGATCGAATGTCATTTTTGGATGATGTAAGCCAGGAGCTAAATTCGCCCCTACACCAATCATCGCTGCTTTTAGATTTGGATTTTTAATCGTATAGAAATGGAAGTCGTCACTACCTGCTGTCACAACAGCTGGTGCTAAATACGATTTGCCTAAAGATTCAACAATGGAACGTCCTGCGACTTGAAGTGCTTCTTTTGACACTTCTGCACCTGGTGTAATATCGACCCATTGCCAAGCAACCTCGATTTCAAACATATCTCCAATTTGCTTTAACCCTTTATCAATCACTTGTTGTACTTGCATAAGTACATCATTTTTTTGCGCACGTACATCAATTGAAAAGCTTGCATTACCTGGAATAATATTAACGCTCCCTCCATCTGCAACGATTTTCGTTAGTTTCGCTGAGTACACGTCAAATGGATTAATGTAAATATTTTTTAACATTTGTTGAATGGCTACAACAACATCAATTGCATTATTTCCTTGATGTGGACGCGCACCATGTGCATCAACACCAGTTAGGGTTCCCGATAAAAATGCGGCGGCACCATGGTATATGGCTGGTGCAATTTTGCCAAGTGGTAGTTCTTCGATAGGACGTAAATGTACGCCGTATAAGTGTGTTACTTCTTGCATAACCCCACGTTCAATCATTGAGAGCGCACCGCCACCCGTTTCTTCTGCCGGTTGGAAAATAAAGCGAATACGCTTATTTAATTCCTGATCTTTTAATGCAACAAGCGCTCCTAAAACCATGGACATGTTTGCGTCATGACCACATGAATGATTCGCTTGCATGACGCCGTCTACTTCTTGCCACAATGCATCTATATCCGCACGTACCGCAATGACTTCTTTCCCCTCGCCTATTTCCGCTACAAGCCCTGTTATTCCTTCAAAACGTGAATAACGAACTTGCAGACTATCTAAAATTTGAGCTAATTTTTCTGTTGTATTTACTTCTTTCCAGCTCACTTCTGGATTCGCATGAAAATGATGGAACCATTCATAAACCATTTCTTCCATTGATTTAACCACTAGCATGTAACGCACCTCGACTATTTTTTGATACTTATAGTATACAGTATAAATGAATCTTTCATCATAATAGTTGCCCAAAACAAAAGCGACATAAGCTCTAATGATTCGATTAGAGTTACGCCGCTTCCAACATTATACAATTCATCCTCATTCTCCTTATAAGCTTGAAAAGAAACCTTCTGGATATTGAGTACGCTGTTCTACTTCTTGCGTTTCCAATTGCTCCAACATTTCAAACTCTACCTCTTCATCCAATAAATACGTTGCCATCGTCGATTTTAAAATTGATGTCATTTGCATCCCTCCTTAATATTCAGAATTTTTAATTATTTTTATAATACAAGGATTTTAAATTAGATGCAATGTATATATATCACTTATGCATAAAAGATATATAACTCATCTCATTTTTAGAACAATATAAAAAGACGAAAAACGTTCCGTTAAGAAGTTTTCCGTCTTTTACATAATCAATTAAGAAATGGCCACTTTTGAGTCATTACTTTTGTCTTTTGTCATCAATTGGAATACGAACATCCCCGCAAATACGATTATACCAAGTGTATCTGAAAGTGACTCTGGGTAAATCATTGCTAAACCAGCACCAATTAATACTAAGCGCTCGATCCAGTTTACTCGACGGTACCAGAAGCCGATAACCCCTGCACCAATCGCAAGCATACCCAAAATTGCCGTAAAGACTACCCATATAATTTGCCCAATTGTTACGTCAATCATCAGTAACGCTGGCGAGAATACAATCATATAAGGAATAATGAATGCCGCAATCGCTAACTTCGCTGAGTTAACACCTGTCCGAATCGGGTCTCCGCCTGAAATACCAGAGGCAGCAAATGCAGCGAGCGCAACTGGTGGCGTTATATCTGCAATAATCCCGAAATAGAATACGAAGAAGTGTGCAGATAATACAACGATAATCGGTGCTGCACTTGCTGCTACATCTGGTGCAAGTAACGCTATAATCGCTGGTGCCGCAATTGTTGACGTAATAACATAGTTTGCTGTTGTCGGTGCGCCCATTCCTAAAATAAGCGATGCAATCATTACGAAGAATAATGTAATAATGATGCTACCACCTGCTAGTTTAACTAAGCTATTCGCTAATGATAAACCTAAACCAGTTTTAACAACTACCCCTACGATAATACCAGCACATGCAGTTGCTGCAGCTACCGCTAATGCTGAACGTGCGCCTTCTACCATCGAATCAATAATTTCTTTGAAACCAAATTTTACATCTGGATTGATAATCCCAACAATAATACACGCTAAAATACCATAAAGCGCTGAGTGAATAACCGGTACACCCATCATCATGATTACGATGATTAAAACAATTGGAATTAATAAATAAATCTTTTTAAATACCTGTGAACGATCTGGCATTTCTTCATCCGTTAAACCACGTAGGCCTAAACGTTTTGCTTCAAAATGCGTCATAATCCAAATTCCTGTAAAGTACAGTAAAGCTGGAATTGCAGCAGCTTTGGCGATATCCCAATATGTAATACCGCGTCCAATGAATTCTACCATTAAAAAGGCTGCCGCACCCATGATTGGTGGCATTAACTGACCACCTGTTGATGCTGCTGCTTCTACTGCCCCAGCGAAGTTTTTATTGTAACCAAGTCGTTTCATCATTGGTATCGTATAAGATCCTGAAGTAACTACATTCGCTACTGAACTTCCTGAGATTGTTCCTTGTAAGGCAGACGAGAAAATTGCTACTTTCGCAGGTCCACCGACTAACTTACCTGCGATTGAAATTGCTAAATCATTGAAATATTCCCCAACACCTGTTTTAACAAGGAATGCTCCAAATAATAGGAATGCAAAGATAAATGTTGACGATACTGCTAAAGGCGTTCCTAAAATACCATCCGTTGAGAAGTACATTAAATTCACAATACTATCTAAACTTTGACCACGGTGTGCCATAAAGTCTGGCATGTAAGGACCAAAGAATGCGTAAAGTAAAAATACCCCAGCAATAATCGCAATTGGTAAACCTACCGCACGACGCGCTGCTTCTAGAACTAGAATAATTGCGAGGAGTCCAACAAAAAAGTCTAATGTTTCTAATTTCCCTAAACTTTGAACTAAACGATCATAATTAAGTACCCAATAACTTCCTACAAAAATTGCAATAACCGCTAAAATATAATCATAAAATGGAATCGATCTTTTCGAAACTTTACGGGCTGCTGGGAATAATAAAAATACGAAAGTCAGAGCAAACCCTAAGTGGACTGTTCGTTGAATTTGAGCTGGAAATTGTCCAAAAATTGCTGTATACATTTGAAATAATGTAAATGCTAGTAACCCAAAGTAAATGACATATTTCATGAAGTTTTGCGGGTTACGTTGATTTGATTCAATATCAAATTTCTCTAAAAGTTCCTGTTGCTGTTCTTGTGTCAGAGTTTCATGCAATTCTTCCACATTCACTGTTTCCTTTTTTTCAGTCATCCAATTCGACCCCTTTCATTTTGTCGTAGAGCGACATTTTTTCTACCTTTACTACATACGATTTTCCTCGTATTAAATGCTCTTTTAACGGGAGGATTTTCCCCTTATGGTGAAGTTCCAATTTATAATCGACATCACCTATATGTAACACAAAATCTTTTAATTTCGCATTGTCATAACGCAACGTATATACACCATTTTCATAGTGTAGTGTTTGTCCTTCTTCCGCGTAACTAGGCATACCTATCGCCACGTCCGAATATTCCATTGCTAACAATTGAAATTCATTTGATGGAAGCACTTGATAACTCTCTTTTACATCCGTTAAATGAATCGAATGTGTAAAGATGATTTGAAAATTCGGCTCTTTTTTTAACGGTGAGAAATACAATGTTGGTTTTTCTACTCTCGTCTCCGTAAAGGTTATGCTACGTTCTAACGGAATAAAACAAACGAGAACACCTAATAACACAAGGATCACAACAAACCACTTTTTCATACGATCCCCCGTTTAAAATCAAACTTTTGGCTACCTATATGCTACCCTTCATATACAGAAAAGGCCTCTGAAGCATTTTGCAACAGAGGCCTTCGCTTTTTGTTACTACTTCACTTCGTCAAAGTACTTTTGTGCACCCGGGTGTACATCAATACCAATGCCATCTAAGCCTGTCTCAGCTTTAATGAATGCACCTTTTGCGTGGCCGATTTTGTCTGTGTTGTCATAGATTGCTTTTGTCATGGCATACACTAAATCTTCTGGAAGGTCTTTCTTAACTGCTAACATCGCACCTACTGATACTGCTGGAACATCTGATTCTAAACCATATGTGCCTGATGGAATTTTATCTACAGCATAGTAAGGATATTTCGCGATTAACTCAGCAGCTTTGTCTGCTTCAACCGGCACGATGTATACGCCATTTGTTGCATTTAAAGCTTCTACAGCACCAGTTGGATATCCAGCCGTAATGAAGGCTGCATCGATTTGACCTGATTGAATACCATCAGTAGATTCACCGAAGTCTAAATTTTGTGCTTTAATATCATCCATTGTTAAACCGTGAATTTCTAATAATTGTTCCGCGTTTGCGTAAGTACCAGAACCTGGTGCACCTACAGAAACTCTTTTACCTTTTAAATCAGCAAATGATTTAATACCTGAATCTGCTAATGTTACTAATTGAATTGTTTCTGGATATAACGCACCTAACGCTACAACAGAATCCATTTTTTGACCTTCAAACATTAACGTACCTTGTGTTGCATAATAGGCGATATCTGTTTGAACGAAGGCTACTTCCCCTTCACCTGCTGCTAATGCAGTCATATTGGCTGCAGAAGCTTGTGAAACTTCTGCTGTTGTTTTAACTCCAGTATCAGTTGTAATTAAATCTGCAAATGTTCCGCCTAATGGATAGTAAGTACCTTGAGTTCCCCCTGTTAAAATACTTAAGAACTTAACATCACCAAAATCAGCTGTTGCTTCAGAACCTGAATCTTTATCAGTCGTAGTCGTTGTACCTCCGTCAGAAGATGTTGATGAATCATCATCGCTACCACAAGCCGCTAAAACTAGCATTAATGCACTAATAAGTAATACAAAAAGCATATTCTTAGTTTTGAACATAAAATTTCCCCCTTTATACTTCAGTATGGATTTATTTTACATGTATAAATATTCTAAAGTCAATTAATATTATATTTTATATAAAATTAAAAAAGAATAATATTCTATTAAAATCAAAAATACACTATAAAAAACAACTAATATCTAGTTTACAATAAAAGGTAATTTAAATGAACTTTTACAATATATCTTATAATGCAAAGAAGTGTATGAAAATACTTTTTCGATATATTAATATCCTTTATTATTTTAAACAAAATAAAAAACTGCGTCGAAGTTACGACACAGTTTTATTTGATGACACCACACGCAATTCTCGCACCTGAATTTCCTGATGGATCTGTTTTATAATCATCTGCTTTTTCATGAATAATAACTGAACTGCCATCTTCATCGAAAATTGAATTTTCCTCACCTTTTTTCAAGGTGAAATCCGCCGTAATAAAATTCAGCTGTACTTCCCCTTCTTGGTCAACTGTAATATTCGGTAAATCTCCAGCATGTGGTCCTAAAGGATTTTCAATCCCATGCTGCTTATGTGTAGGATTAAAATGAGCCTTAGCCGATTCAAAACTCGGCGCTTCACATTTACCAACCTCATGGATATGAATACCATGTACACCAGGAGATAAACTATTGGCAATCATCGATAATTCCAAGCCTTTCTCCATTTCTTTAAATGTAACTTCCCCAATTAGTTCTTCATTCGTATCATATAAAAGTGCCTTAGCAGTTAACGCTTCCGGTGCATTGACTGGAACCGCCTCTTTTTGAAATAAACTGCATCCACTTAGCAATAAACCAAAAGCTATTACATAAATTATTCGCATTGTTTTCCTCCTCGTCATTAGTATTTCCAACGAGGGGGTGAAATTATTCAACAAAAAAACCGCCCAGTAAAAACTGAGCGGATGACCTAACTCGTATTAGTTTAAAATTTTAATCGTTACCGTGCGACGACCCCAATTGTTTGCACCTGCTTCGTCAGAAATAAAGACATCAATTCGATTTCCTTTAATCGCGCCTCCCGTATCTGCGGCAATTGCCTCACCATAGCCATCTACCCAAACTTTTGTACCTAGTGGAATAACACTTGGATCAACTGCGATCACTTTTGAATTAGGATTGGCACGTAAATTTGTGCCATTCGCTGTAACACCCGAACATCCGTTACAATTTGCTGTATAAGCTGTCGCTTCTACTGTCATCGTGCGTGCAACATTACTTGGCGCACTTTGAGCTTGTGTCGATTGTACTGGTGTAACTGACGCTACTGTTGGAGTGCTAGTTGCTTGTTGTTTTTGTGATGCAACTTGTGTTTTCGCTTGTGTTGCCACTGTTACTCCCTTTAATGGACCTGACACCGATAATTTCTCACCTGCATAAATCAAATCTGAATTCAATCCATTCCATGCCTGTAATTGCGCTACTGTTACACCATGTGCAGCGGCAATTTTAAATAATGAATCTCCTGATTCAATGATATAAACTTTACCATTTGAACTCACTTCTAATGTTTCGTTTGCATAGATTAAATCGCTTGTTAAATGGTTTACTTCCATTAAAGATTCTATTGTCGTATCAAATTGCTGACTAATTGTGTAAAGTGAATCCCCTGGTTGGATTGTATATTCCTCTGCTGATGCGCTATTTGTCGCAACAAATGCCCCTGCAGTTAATGATAATGCTGTTGTAAATGCTAAAATCTTTTTGTTTTTCAATTTCTATTTCCTCCGATTTCTACTAAATCAAATCTATTGGACGCAATCAAATCGACACCTTTTTAAACTCTGTTCCCACTTTACCGCACCTATATTGCAGTTTCGTGACAGCTCCATGTGGTATACATTACAAGCTCATTGCAAAATTTATGGATAATTATTGTATTTATCCAATTGATTTTATTAAAAAGCATCATTTTAAGCGGTAATATACCATTTCGAATTAAATATAATGGAAAATAGGTTTCGCATTCATTACAATAAGTCAAAATGCTGAATGAATATTAATATAAGCGGTCGATATAAAAGGAAAGGAGGCGATAATAATGGAAATTAATGCTATGATGTCCGCTCAACTTGCATCGCTTCAACAGACATTGCAAATGAGTATTTTAGACAGAGCAATGAATACTGGCGCAGCAGGAGTGGTTGAAATGATGGAACAATTACCTGAACAACAAGCCGCACCAGCCGCCCACCCTTACAAAGGACAAGTAATTGACATCCAAGCGTAAAACGAAAAGACGCTCACATGAAAATGTGAACGTCTTTTTCTAATGAGTTATAGGATTTTATGTCTTCTAATAAAGTGGTATTTAGCGAGTCCCTTTTAAAAGGTTAGTTAAGCTATTTTCAATCTGAATGGTTCTTCTAATTTAGAGTTGATTCAAGCGTAGTCATTTGGCGGGTTCTTCGCACGCAAGCCGCACAGCCATGTTGCACATGACTGTGCGACTCGCCTTTGTGCTTCGTGAAAGACCCGCCAATACTTGGTGTATCCATGTTCCCTTTACTTGTATTCACGTGTTGGCGCTATGCGGGGCAAGGCGCCAGTTGGTTTATTAGGCAAATCTTTTTATAAAATCAGGGAAATCACAGTGAATTCATCCTTTATTAAAGCGGTTATTCAGGCATAGTCATTTGGCAGGTTCTTCGCACGCAAGCCGCACAGCCATGTTGCACATGTCTGTACGACTCGCCTTTGTGCTTCGTGAAAGACCTGCCAATATAAGGTGTTCCATTTTCCTTTTACTTATATTCACGTACTGGCGCTTACAGTGGTAGGCGCCAGTCTTTTTATTAGGCGAATCCTTTTATAAGTAGGTATTAGCATAGTGAATCCATCCTTTGTTATAGGAGTATTCGGGTGTTTCGTTTGGGCGGGCGCAGCACACATTCACAAAGCCTCTTACGGTCTTCTAATGAAGAGGTTATTCAGGTGTAGTCATTTTTGGCAGGTTCTTCGCACGCAAGCCGCACAGCCATGTTGCACATGTCTGTACGACTCGCCTTTGTGCTTCGTGAAAGACCTGCCAATATAAGGTGTATCCATTTTCCTTTTACTTATATTCACGTGCTGGCGCTTACAGTGGTGGGCGCCAGTCTTTTTATTAGGCGAATCTTTTTATAAAATAAGTAAAATCACAGTGTATTTATTTAACATCTAAACACTGTGAACTCATTTATCTAGAGTTTTAGTAGATAAGGCGATCCTGCCATTATAGAAAATGAAGGCATTGACAACTATTGAACCCTATCCGTATATTCATCCCTTTATAAAAAGAGAATCTGTGGCAGTCCCTTTCTCACTTAATTCAACGGACTCCTTTAAAAGTAAACGGCGCCTTTGCTCGCCAACAGCGCCGCCCCTGAATACATGTAAAAGTAGAATGGATTACACTTTGATTTGGCTGGCCTAGCCCAAGGCGCAAAGAAGAGTCGTACAGATATGTGCAACATATCTTTGCGACTCTGGGCGCCCAGCCTGACAATACACGATACACTTTAATTACATCTCTATTAGAAAATGATTAAGCTCTGACAATCCCTTCGACCACCAAATTCAAAGACTCGCTTTAAAGAAAAACGGCGCCTTTGCTCGTCAATAGCGCCGCCCCTGAATATATGCAAAGGCATAATGGATTACACTTTGATTTGGCAGGCCTAGCATACCGCAACAGTATCAGTGGTAGGGACACGTACCACGTGACCCTGCTGCTGATATGCGGTCGCCTGCCAAAACCCGATACACTTTCATAACCTCTCTATTAGAAAATGATTAAGCTCTGACAATCCCTTCAACCCACAAAATTCAACGGACTCGCTTTATAGAAAAACGGCGCCTTTGCTCGTCAACAGCGCCGCCCCTGAATACATGCAAAAGTAGAATGGATTAGCCTATGATTTGGCAGGCCTAGCCCAAGACGCAAAGAAGAATCGTACAGATATGTGCAACATATCTTTGCGACTCTGGGCGCCCAGCACGCCATAACAAGAAAAACTTTCGTAACATCTTAATTAGAAGATGCCTAGCCCTGACTGTCACTCATAGTTTTACAGGTAATTTCCATGTAAAACTTTTATTAAATTTTTTAAAAGTCCAATTTTCGGGTATAACAATACGTACAATGAAGATAATCTAATAAAAGGAGTGATTTTTATCGGAATCCATACATTTTTTACAAGCTTAAATGACCTCGAACGGATCATCCGTTGCCCAGGACGCTTTAAATATGAGGAACATAACGTAGCCGCCCATTCATGGAAGGTTTCGCAATACGCCATGTTTTTCGCAACACTTGAAGAACATGCTGGTAGTACTATTGATTGGAAGTCTTTATATGAAAAAACCATCAACCATGACTTTGCAGAAGTATTTATCGGTGACATTAAAACACCTGTCAAACATGCTAGCGTTGAACTCAAGCAAATGCTTTCACATGTTGAAGAAAAAATGATGGAAAAGTTTATTATTGAAGAAATACCCGCTGATTTACAAGATGTCTTTTTTGACCGTATGAAGGAAGGTAAGGATGGCACATTGGAAGGCAGGCTCCTAGAATTTGCCGATAAGCTCGATCAATTTTATGAATCCTTTTCAGAACTAAAACGTGGGAATACCGATAAGGAATTTGTATATATGTATGAAACAGCACTTTCAAAGTTACTTTTGATCAACTTACCGGTCAGCGTTGATTATTTCCGTAACGAAATTTTATCCGATGTTGTCGCAGAAAAGACAGTCATCGATGTTGCCGAACTAACAGCACATATTTTACAACAACTAAAAGAATAAACGAAAAGGCTTCCTAATAATGAGGAAGGCTTTTTTATTTTGCGCTTTTCTGTAACGAAATCATTTTCCAAGGTACTATAAAGTAAAGGTCGAAATGGAGGAGGAGGTCAGTTGGACACTTTAGCTCAAATTTTTCGTGAAGTACAACCGAAATTATATACTTTCTTCTATATAAAAACGTCCAATTTCGCCATCGCCGAAGATTTGACGCAAGATGTCTTAAAGGTGAAAGTAAGGAAGCATTTCTACAAACCGTGAAGGAAATTCAAATACGATTAAACGCAGATAAATTGATCTATGACAATACATTTATAACAAGGGATGCTCAATTTGATAATCGAGACGGCAAAAAAGAGGGTTATGCACCGATTTATTATGAACGAAAATATACAGTACAATTTACACCCAACAAAGAAGTTACATTGGAGGATATTTATTAATTTCATTTCAAATTAGTTGACTTTTTTCTTCAAACAAGCTTTGTTGCACTTAGCAGAAAGTTGTTATATTATAACGATAAGGCTACGTTGTACGTACGAATATTAAGTTTTAACCTTTATACTTATATAGGGAGTTTTACATCGAATTTGGAATGACGGGCCCGAGCTCTTTTGACCTTGGGATAGGCAGGAAAAATTTTGCGAACACCCACTTTGAGGAGTGGTGGTTTAAAACTTACTATAATAACTACGGCAATGTGGCTTATTACATAAAGCGCATACCAGCAATGGTTTATGGGCACTCTCACAATTTTTGTGAGAGTGTTTTTTTGTGTCTGAAATCTTAGTTGGTGTTAAATTGGCAAAATTAGTTTTAATTTAAATTTATTTATGCCACAATTTGTAATAACAATTACATTGGAGGGATGATTTTTGCAGAAAGTTTTTTGTATTGGTGAATTATTAATTGATTTTTTTACAACAGCTCAACAGCAATCATTAATAGAAGCTATGACTTTCGAAAAACAGGCTGGAGGTGCGCCTGCAAATGTGGCTGCTACCATTGCAAAATTAGGCGGAGAAGCGTATTTTTGTGGAAAGGTTGGCGACGATGCATTTGGCCACTTTTTAAAGCAAACGTTACAACAAATGGGTGTACATACAGATCAGCTCATTTTCGATCTAACATCATCGACAACATTAGCATTCGTTTCAAGACAGGCT
The DNA here is from genome assembly GCF_003073375.1 of Lysinibacillus sp. 2017. NCBI lineage: Bacteria > Bacillati > Bacillota > Bacilli > Caryophanales > Bacillaceae > Lysinibacillus > Lysinibacillus sp. 2017. The sequence goes on along the minus strand of NZ_CP029002.1, from coordinate 271,548 downwards.
GACGGAGAACGCGATTTTATTTTTAATCGTGGCGCAGATAAACTACTTCGCCTGGAAGAAATTAATTTGCCGCAAATGAAGCAGATGGATATCATTCATTTTGGCTCAGCAACTGCTCTTTTAAGAGACCCATTTTGCACAACCTATGAACAGCTTTTACAAGAATCACTTCTTCAAAATCAATTTATTTCATTCGATCCAAATTACCGCGCAATCCTTTGGGAAAATAACGCTGAGGTGTTTGTTCAAAAATGCCAGCCGTTTATACAGGCTGCTCATTTTATTAAAATGAGCGATGAGGAATTGCTGTTATTTGCACAAACAGAGAATTTTGACGAGGCCATTCGATTCTTTTCAAAATTTCAGCAGAAAGTAATTGCCATTACACGTGGCGCTGCTGGTACTGTTTTAATTTACAACGGTCAGCCGACGTCGATTCCATCCGTTGTTGTCAATGCAATTGATACTACAGGTGCAGGTGATGCATTTGTTGGCGCTGTTTTATATCAGCTAGCTGCACTTCCTGAGAATATGATTTCATTCAATGAATGGGTCTCCATTATTGAATTTGCGAATCGAGTTGGCGCAAAAGTATGCGAAAAAGTAGGTGCAATCGAGTCACTCCCTACATTAGAGCAACTACAATAACTAAAAGGCGTGAACCATTGAGTCTATGTCAATAGTTCACGCCCGGTTTTTAACTTAATGATTTATTCTTATACCACTTTCACCGCCACTACATCATAATCCCGCCATCTACATGAAGCACGTGTCCTGTAATATAACTCGCTTCATCTGACGCTAAAAATAAGTAGGCATTTGCTACATCATCCGGACTGCCAATTCGCTGCATGCTTGTAATAGTTTGTACGAGTCCTGAAATTTCACTCGGCACAGATTCAACCATTTCTGTTGCTATGAACCCTGGTGCCACTGCATTGACCGTAATCCCTTTTCGTCCTAGCTCTTTTGCCCAAGTTTTTGTCATGCCAATAATAGCTGCTTTTGTTGCGGTATAGTTTGTCTGTCCAAAATTTCCACGTTCGGCACTGACCGAAGACGTACTAATAATTCTTCCGCACTTTTGCTCGATCAAATAGGGTGTCACTGCCTGCGTACAATAAAATACACCGTTCAAATTAATTTGTACGACTTTTTCAAAATCTTCCTCAGTCATCTTCAATAACGTCGCATCACGCGTAATGCCTGCATTATTAATTAAAATATCGATTTTACCGAACTTTTCAAAAACATCCGCGGCCATTTGTTTTACTTGCTGTAATTTCGATACATCCACTTCAAAAAAAGCGACATGCTCGCCAAAAGAGGCAGCCACTTTTCCCCCAGCTTCTTTGTCATAATCAACAATGGCAATTTTCGCCCCTTCAGCCACAAAACGTTTTACCGCAGCCAGTCCAATCCCACTCGCCCCACCTGTAATAATCGCTACCTTGTTTTCTAAACGCATTATTCTCTACTCCTTTACAGTTAAACCATCGATTTATATACAATATTTTAACATTAAATAGAAAATACTGGCATTCACTTTGAATTATAAGAACTCGGTGTACCCACATGCTTTTCGAATATAAATTAAAAGCCCTCTAATATCTCACTAAAATCATGCATAAAAACCTGTATAGAAACACTATCAAAAGGTTTCTTTCAAGTATTTTGCAAACGCAACCAATGGCTATAAACCCCATTATGAAGCGTTTTCATGAATTTTCATTCACTTTTTATTTAAGTTTAATTCTTTACTAAATTTTCTGACTATTGTATAATCATAAAAAGGAGCTGATACAAAATGATAAACTACACTTACTTAACAACGGATGAAAATGATGTATCTTACTTATACGAAGATGACAGTGATTTCTTCGATTTAGACAGTTTTGATGACAATGACATTTAGTTAAAGGAGTTTATAGGAAAAATGGAATCCAGTAAATCGATAAAGGATGTGGCAAAACGCTAAACACGATTGCCACATCCTTTTTTTGTGCCTATTTTACATATTGTACGAGCCAATCTTTATCGTCTTTTTTCATCGAAAGTCCTACAAAACCTTGTTTTAAAAGTTTTTGCTGTCCTTCTGTATCATTCATTGGGACGAATTTTTCCTCAGACCATTTTTTTACTTCTTGTTGTAATGACTTCATAAAGACATAGCGTAATTTCCCACCGTATTTTAACTTTAAATTTACGACATACATTCCTTGTGAAAACTTATCTTTTAAGCTGGCAATATTACCTGGCATGACCGTTGCACAAACAATAGAAAACATCGTTGAATCGATTTGCTGCATGATGATATCGGCCATAGTACGCTGCAGACCAAATCCACGGAAATCGGGATGCACATTTGAAATTTCTTGGTATAACACTTTTTTTAGCTCTTCTTCTGTTGTTAGTCCGATATCATAGCCTAAATGTTCCTCATTAATTTCCGGTTCTAACAAAGCACGGAATGCGATTAATTTTCCTTCGATAAAAACGCCAATCATCACACCATTACCGTTTAAAATAAAACTCAATTCTTCTTCATCAAGTGGCTGCAAGGTTGCTTTATTTTCTAATGCATTCACAACCTCCAGTTGCAATGTCTTGAGCTGAGGGATATGGGTTTCATTAAGTACGTAAACTTCATACGGCGTATTCCCTAAAAATCCAGAAGTAATCATTTAATGCACCACACATTGTTCACGTGTTAACTCAGCTAAAATTGCTTCGTCCACATCAACACCGAGGCCTGGGCGTTCTGTTAACTGAATAAATGGTACATCATAATGAAGGTTTCCGATGTCTTTAGAAAATTTAAGTGGTCCTGTTAGTTCTACACTTGTGAATGATTTGTTGGAGAATGCTACATGGAAACCAGCAGCTGAACCAACAGAAGATTCAACCATTGAACCGATTTGACATTCCATACCGGCCATTTCTGCCATATGTGCTAACTTCATTGCAGGGTAAATACCACCGCACTTCATCAGTTTAATATTCACTTTATCCGCTGCACGTTTTGCGATAATTTCACGCATTTCACGCACACCACGTAAGCCTTCATCAATCATGACAGGAATCGATGTTTTTGCTTTAATTTCTACCATCCCGTCAATATCATCTGCACGAACAGGTTGCTCTAGCCAATCAATGTTTAACTGTTCTAATGCACGTACTGCCTGCATCGTTGTTGAACTGTTTACCCAGCCTTGGTTTACATCTACGCGAATGGCGATTTTGTTTCCAACACGTTCGCGCACCGCTTGAATACGTGCCACATCACTTTGAACGTCACGACCGACCTTCATTTTAAATGAGTTATAGCCCATATCAACGCGCTCTGCTGCCTCATTGGCCATTTTTTCTGGCGTCCCTATACTTAATACATGGGTAATCGGGAATTTCTCGTGGTAGCGACCACCTGTTAATTGGTATGCAGGTACGCCTAATTTTTTTCCAACAACATCAAAGCATGCAATATCAATCGCGGCTTTTGCAGCAGGTGCGCTATAAATAAGTGCATCCATTTTTGAGTGGATTTTTTCAAAGTTCATTGGATTTTCACCAATCATCGCTGGTGCTAATGTATGTTTTAATACGGCATATGTGCCTTCTAATGTTTCTCCGGTTACATGCTCATCTGGAACTGCTTCACCCCAGCCAATAAGTCCGCACGCTGTCGTCATTTTCACGATAATCGACGGCATATTCGGATATGTCCCATAACTGACGATAAACGGTTCAATTAATGGTAATTCGATATTAAATAATTCAATGGATTTAATCTGTAGCATATTAGTTCCTCCTATTTTATAACGGACGTTCAATCGTAAAATGTTCCCCAATTTTTGCGTAATCATTACCTGCTAAACGACTGATTGGCGCTAACGCATTTGGATCAATTCGACCATCCTTATAAATACTTTCTTCTATATGATAATACTTTACTTTCGCAATGATAAGGTCACAACCTGGATTTTCATTATTTCCTCCAAGTTCAAGTACTGTTTCAAGTTCACATTCAAAACGCACTTTCGCTTCTTTCACACCTGGCACACCAATTTTCATACTTTCTACTAATGTTAAGCTAGCGCGTTCCACTTCGCTTTCCTCTGGAGGTAAATTTGCAGCTGTTTCATTTACTTTCTCAACATTTTCCGTATCGACAATATGCACAACAAATTGCTTGTTGGCCCGAATATTTCGCGCTGTATCTTTCATTTGCCCTTTCTTTCGCTGAATACTTACTGAAATCATCGGCGGATTGGATGACACAATATTAAAGAAGCTAAACGGCGCTGCATTGACATCACCCTCTTCGGACATCGATGTAATGAAAGCAATTGGTCTTGGAATAATCGACCCAATCAAAAATTTATAATTTTCTCGTTCAGATAACTGCTGTGGATCAATTTGTTGCATAAGTACCCCTCCTTTTTCTATCATTATTTTGACTTTATAGAATACTGAACACCCCGTCAAACAAAACTTCAATTTACCGTTTCGTTTATCCAAGCATATTTATTCACACAAAAAAACGGATGATTTCTCGTAAAAAACACACGGATCGCCCTAAAATTATTTGAATTTTATTCCTATTTAGAACAATCTAAACGAAAAAATATTTCTATGTTAATCATTATTTGCTATCGAAATTACAAAATAACCATTTTATTTAAACTGTTATAAACAGTTGCGTCTTTTTTACTGAGCTTCATAAATTCAGAACCGTTTTTTGCTTAATCCCCTTAAAAACATTGAATTCCCAATGCATAAAGCTTTTTAAGCATTAATCATCGTGTACTAATAACTGTTATATTATTGCTGAAATAGTATTAACACGATAATAGAAAAAGAGAAAAATAAAAAGATTTTACGTAAAAAATAGAATATTTTATTATTCAAGTAGAATATTTTATTGTTTTCACAATAAATTAAAATCCCTATCATTTTATTGTTATATACTAAAAATTTTCTCAGAAAAATCACAAAAAACCTTGCTGTGACAGCGTTTTCAACGGATTTATCTATGATAAAAATCAAACTTCAAGTAGGATTTTTTGTCTCAGAGAAAGAAATATATGTTTTTTCGACATAACTTATTTTCGAAATTTCACTTGCATAACATAATAAATTGATGTTAAGTTATTGTCATAGGCGTTCATAGTTTTGACACATCTACTTGAGAGAGAAAATTATCGTATCGTCGATAATTATACTGTGTGAGGGGGAAATATTATGAAAAAGAATCGTTGGCTAATCGCCGCATCCGCTATTGCTATCCACCTTTCAATCGGTGGTGCTTATGCATACAGCGTGTATAAAAATCCAATTGCAACAGAGCTTGGATGGGAAACTTCACAAATTACAATAGCCTTTACTATTATGATGGGCTTAGCAGGTTTTTCTGCAGCATTATTCGGCAGTACAGTTGAAAAGTTAGGACCTCGAAAAGCAGCAATGGTTGCAGCCGTATTATTCGGTTTAGGTCAAGGTGGCGCAGGGGTTGCCATCGCAATGGATTCAGTCGTTTTATATTGGTTAACATATGGATTACTCAGCGGTCTTGGGATGGGGATTGGTTATATCGCTCCTGTTTCAACACTTGTTAAATGGTTCCCAAATCGTCGTGGGTTAGCGACAGGGATGGCCGTTCTTGGCTTTGGTTCAGGGGCATTAATTACTGCACCTGTTGCCGCAAGATTAATGGAAAATGTCGGAATTGATAATACGTACTTTATTTTAGGAATTAGCTACTTCGTATTAATGATTCTTGGTGCACTTTATATCGCACCACCTAAACCAGGTGATGTGGAAGAAGCAGTCTCATCAAGCAAAGTAAAGACACAAGAAATCGCACAAATGTCAGCACGTGAAGCGGTTCGCACAAAACAATTTTGGATGCTTTGGGCTATACATCTTATTAATGTTACTTCTGGTTTAATGATGATTTCAGTTGCTTCACCAATGGCCCAAGAAGTTGTAGGTTTATCGGTTGCAGGTGCTGCAGCAATGGTCGGCTTAATGGGCCTATTTAATGGTGGTGGTCGTCTTATTTGGGCAGCTGCATCCGATTACATTGGACGCTCAAATGTATTCGTTATTTTCTTTACGATTCAATTAATTGCCTTTTTAACACTACCATTTACAACAAACGTCATCATCTTCCAACTATTTATTTTCTTAGTTGTTAGTTGCTATGGTGGAGGATTCTCAAACTTACCAGCGTTTGCGAGTGATTTATTCGGTACGAAACAACTTGGCGTAATTCACGGGTACTTATTAACAACTTGGTCACTTGGTGGTATTTTCGGTCCAATTATCGTTTCAACAATTCATGAAGCGACAAATAGCTACACTCCAGTGTTCTATGTATTCAGCTTCTTAATTGCGATTTCGTTCTGTATTTCATTATTACTTCGTTCAACAGTGAACAAAATGAAAAAACAAAACGTACACAATCAAGAAAAAACAAAGCAATCGGGAGATCATGCAACACCGGTTCATTCATAAGGGGTTCTTATAGAAAGCAAGCTATGTTAAAGGGGCATAGCTTGCTTTTTTGTTCGTGTCTATGGTGATTTTTCTATCCTATACAAAAATAAACTCTATTATTCTTATTTTCCATAATGATACAATCGGATGAAAGAGCGCTTTTTTTCAGGGGGAAAATAGATGAATCGACAACATGCTGGGGTTATTTTTGGTGGCATTTTCTTATTAGTAATTGCAATGGGCATTAGTCGCTTTGCATTTACGCCGATCTTACCATTTATGCGCATTGATGAAAACTTAAGCTTCACGCAAGGTGGCCTACTTGCCTCGAGTAACTATATTGGTTACTTTCTTGGTGCATTGGGCGCCGGTTTTATTTTTACTTCGAAAAAGGCATTTCTTCTTATTAATGTACTTATAAACATTACATCCATTTTTTTAATGGGTATCATTGATTCTTATAGCATTTGGATATTATTACGCTTTCTTGCAGGTTTAACAGGTGGCTTTATTTTCGTGTTAACGTCGAGTATTGTCATGGATTACTTAGCCGCGCATTTATTAACGCGTTTTGGTGGATACGTTTTTAGTGGCATCGGACTTGGTATCGCGATTTCTGGACTTGTCGTTCCTTATTTTGAACTGCGTTATGCGTGGCAAGGGACGTGGCTTGGACTTAGCCTTATCTCACTTTTTTTCTTTTTTACAACGCTTTTTCTTTGGCGTACTATTCAAGTACACAACAGTGACAAAATACCAAAAACTGCTGATACGACTATTTGGCGTGGCTTTATGCCGTGGCTCATCATTGCGTACGGTTTAGAAGGACTTGGCTATATCATAACTGGTACCTTTTTAGTCGATATTATTTACAATATTGAAGCATTGCGCGATTTTGCTGGATATAGTTGGGTGTTTGTCGGCTTGGCTGCCCTCCCTTCTGCACCTTTATGGATGAGACTCATGTCACGATTTTCGACGATTTCGATGATGACGCTCGCCTACACACTTCAAATTTTCGGTATTTTACTACCGGTATTCTCGCAAAGTATTTGGAGTGTCCTTTTATCCGCATGCTTGTTTGGCTTTACATTTGTTGGACTCGTTACGATGTCCACAAGCTATGGACGCCAGCTATTTCCGAAGCAAAGTGCCTCTATTGTCTCTATGCTGACAACATTTTATGCGCTTGGACAAATTATTGGGCCGATTATTGCCAGTCGCTTAGAAACACATTTTGCGTCATTTAAAGCCCCTCTTCTTTTTGCAGGAAGTACCGTTACCATAGCACTCGTTATTTTACTATTTGGCTATTCCTATAACAAAAGAAGCACTGCCCATGCAGTAAAAGAGGCTGTTCAATAATTTTAAAATCACGTCACCCTCAAAAAGTGGCGTGATTTTTTTATGTTACACATGCTTTAATGCTACGATAGTCATAACGATTCAGAGATAAAGGAGCTTACGGTTCTTATGGAAGAAAAATATTATTCTATTGGTGAGGTCGCAAAACTGACGAATATTTCAATTCAAACATTACGCTATTACGATCAAATAAGTCTATTCAAGCCTTCACATGTCGATCCAAAAACCAATTATCGCTATTATAAAGAATCTCAACTTTATTATTTAGATATTATTAAATCACTCAAATTCCTTGGTACCTCTTTAGATAAAATTAAAGCTGCGCAACAATTTACCCCTTCTGAGTTGCTCGACTTTTTACAGCAGCAAGAAGATGTCATCGAAGCGCGTATTAATCAGCTTTATCATATTCAACAAACTTTATTTAAAACGAAAAAACAAATGGAAGAACAACTTGCGATTAATGTGATGGACACGGTATACACTAAATATGAAGAAGAAGTTCGTATTTTATCGATTAAAACAAGGGAGCTTACCCCCTACTATATTCCAAATACATATTACAGCTCCTTAATGAAAACATTAGAAATTGAAAATAGCTTTTTAAGTAACCGTTATGGCTGCATTTATCCATTGAAAGAATACGCTACACTATACGATTTGAATTATAGTCATATTTTCACCCCACTTTTAACAGATCGCTATATTACGCACCTAACACCTGACATGGAAGTACAGACGATTCCTGCTGGACGCTACGTTTGCATTGCGTTTATTTTTGAGCGAGATTCATATTTTTTACAGTATCAAAAGCTTCAGCATTATATAGAAGAAAATCAGTTACATGCCGAGCCAGTCGTTTATGAAATTTTTATGCCACAAAATTATTCACCTAATGAAGACGATGAATTCATCGTAGAATTAAAGGTGCAACTACTTTAGCCACTTTATGACAATAATAATTTGGTAAATGCATTGACTCTATAGTTACTATAGGGTTTATGTTAGAGAGTACATGTATAATTTATTTTCTAACGTACAAGATTGAGGGGAAATTCAATAATGAGAGACTATAAAGTAACATTAAGCTTACTGTTACTAAACTTATTCATTGCATTTTTAGGCATCGGGTTAGTTATTCCCGTATTACCAACATTAATGAATGAATTACAAATTAATGGTAAAGTTGTTGGTTATTTGACCGCGGCATTTGCTATTGCACAATTAATCGTTTCACCAATTGCTGGTAAAGCTGTTGATAAATATGGACGAAAAATTATGATTGTCCTTGGATTATTCATATTCGGTTTTTCTGAACTATTATTTGGTTTGGGAAAAACGATTGAAGTGTTATTTATTTCTCGTATTCTAGGTGGGATTAGTGCCGCGTTTATTATGCCTGCTGTTACCGCATTTATCGCAGATATTACAACGATGGAAACTCGTCCAAAAGCACTTGGCTATATGAGTGCTGCCATTAGTACAGGGTTCATCATCGGACCTGGTATTGGTGGTTTCTTAGCGGAATTTGGTACACGTGTCCCCTTCTATTTTGCAGGGGCACTTGGTATTACAGCAGCAATTTTATCGATACTTTTACTACGTGAACCTGAGCGTAGCGAAGAAAATGCAGAAAATGCACCTAAACAACAATCTGGCTTTAAGCGAGTTTTTGAACCGATGTATTTCATTGCTTTTATTTTGATTTTTGTCGGATCATTCGGGTTAGCGGCATTCGAATCATTCTTTAGTTTATTTGTTGATCACAAATTCGGATTTACACCAAAAGATATTGCAATTGTCATTACAGGTAGTGCGATTATCGGTGCGCTTGCACAAGTTTTATTATTTGACCGTCTTGCACAAAAATGGGGCGAGATTAAATTGATTCGTTACTGTTTAGCCTTATCAGCCATTTTAGTATTTTTAATGACATATGTTAATGCCTATTTTTCAATTTTACTCGTGACTTGTCTCGTATTCATCGGCTTTGACCTATTCCGCCCTGCAGTTACAAGCTATCTATCAAAAATTGCGGGAAATGAACAAGGCTTTGTTGGTGGGATGAACTCAATGTTTACAAGTTTAGCGAATATTTTAGGTCCAATTATTGGCGGTATTCTATTTGATATCGATGTAAATTACCCCTATTATTTTGCTACTATTGTGTTAGTATTTGGTGTTCTGTTAACATTAATTTGGAAGAAGCCAGCGACGATTTAATTTTCGTTGTTCCTTCTTACTGTATTTTGATATTCCTGTTTTAAAAGTTACAAAGGGCTTTATTATAAGGAGGATTTCATCATGACAACAAAATCACAGCTGTTAATCGAACAAACGGAAAAATTCGGTGCGCATAATTATCATCCGCTGCCGATTGTTATCGAAAAAGCTGAAGGGGTATGGGTAACAGATCCTGAGGGAAATCGCTATATGGATATGCTTTCAGCGTATTCAGCGCTAAACCAAGGGCATCGTCATCCAAAAATTATTCAAGCATTAAAAGATCAAGCAGACTTAGTTACACTTACATCTCGTGCATTTCATAGCGCGACGTTAGGTGAATGGTATGAAAAATTAAGCAAGTTAACTGGGAAAAACATGGTGTTACCGATGAATACGGGTGCGGAAGCGGTTGAAACAGCCATTAAAACAGCTCGTCGTTGGGGCTATGAAGTAAAAGGCATTCCAGCAGATCAGGCGAAAATTATCGGCTGTAACGGCAATTTCCACGGTCGTACGATGGGCGCAGTTTCCCTATCGTCGGAAAGTGAATATAAGCGCGGATTTGGTCCTATGCTCCCCGGCTTCGAGTTAATTCCTTACGGGGATATTGACGCGTTAAAAGCAGCGATTACACCAAATACAGCCGCATTCATCGTTGAACCGATTCAAGGTGAAGCAGGTATCATTATCCCACCAGAGGGCTTTTTAAAAGCAGCGTATGCGCTTTGTAAGGAGAACAATGTATTATTTATGGCCGATGAGATTCAAACAGGTCTTTCACGTACAGGAAAGCTGTTTGCGTATGAATGGGAAGGTATTACACCGGACGTTTTAATCTTAGGGAAAGCACTTGGTGGCGGAGTATTCCCAATTTCTGCGGTTGTAGCCAATGACGATATTCTTGGCGTGTTCAACCCAGGTTCACACGGTTCAACATTTGGTGGTAACCCGATGGCATGTGCTGTGTCAATCGCTGCATTAGATGTATTAGAAGAAGAAAATTTAACAGCTCGTTCATTAGAGCTTGGGCAATATTTCAAAGAGCAACTCGCTTCTATCGATCACCCAGCCATTAAAGAAGTTCGCGGCCGCGGATTATTTATTGGACTTGAATTACATGAAGCCGCTCGTCCATATTGCGAAAAATTAGCTGAGCGTAAACTTTTATGTAAGGAAACACATGATACAGTTATTCGCTTTGCCCCACCTTTAATTATTTCACAAGAAGATTTAGACTGGGCTATTGAGCAAATTAAAGCTGTATTTGAAAACTAAAGAATGGTAAACTCACCTTTCGCCCTTTTAGCGAAGCGGTGAGTTTTTCTATTTCCTTTTGAAAGGACTGGTGGATATGAAATCACTATATATTACAGGCTACCGCGCACATGAGCTTGGAATTTTTAACGATACGCATCCTGGGGTAGCCATCATTAAAAAAGCACTTGAAAATCAACTGCGTGTGCTAATCGAGGACGGTTTAGAATGGATCGTCATTAGTGGACAGCAAGGCGTTGAAACATGGGCAGCACAAGTAGTCATTGAACTAAAAACCGACTACCCCGAAATAAAATATTCCATCATCACGCCATTTTTAGAACAAGAAAAAAATTGGAATGAGCATAAACAGGCAACGTACATGCATATAGTAAGTAATGCAGATTTCGTTACAAGTGTGACAAAACGTCCATACGAAGCACCTTGGCAATTTATCGAAAAAGATAAGTTCATCATTGATAATACAGATGGTACGCTACTCGTTTACGATGAAGAAAATGAAGGCTCACCAAAATATGTCCATCGCCTTATACAAAAATACCAGGAACAGCATGATGACTACTTACTTTTAACGATTAACGCCTATGATTTACAAACAATTGCAGAAGAAATGCAAAGAGGCGAAGATTGGTAATCTAATTATTTAATTTTCAGACTAATTTTTGATTTTTTGGTATAATAAATGCAGAAGCACTAAAATTTACATTAAATGGAGGACAATCTATGAATCAAATCACAATGATAGAAGAAGAGACACCAATAAACGTCGAGCATCATACGTATAAACGCGAATGTCGTTATACGCGCGGTATTCACATTCCATTTGCAGATATGGAAAAAATCTTAAACGGGATGAATGAAGACGCACTAGCTTATTTTGAATTCCACAATATTGCAAAAGAAATTAAACAAGGTACCCTTCTAAATGGCTATTCTGGCTTTGCTGCTATTATTGCAGATTACTATAAGCGCGAAAAAGACATTGAAATTTTAGAACTGACAAACGGTCGCGACTTTTATGTAAAAATCATTTAATACTAATAAGAGGTGACAAAACAATTGAATACCGACTCTAGCAACGTCTAATTCATCGTCAGGAACTCGATGGGTTAGACGTTGTTTATTTTTAGATGAATAAGAGCATAGAACTTTTGAAAAAAGTCATCATTTGGAGCAAAAAGTGTTTCCTTAATAAATTTTTAATTTTCTGTTGACTTATTAATTGATAAAGATTATCATTATCAATGTAAGTCAGTCATCTTAGTTATTAACAATCTTTCGAAACCGTTCCCCCCAGTTCTGGTTCGAGACTTAATTAATTACTTTATTCATATTAAAAAGACATATTTCGTGCAAAATAGGACGAGATGGTGTACTTTCTATGCAGAGATGGAAACTATCTTTTCCCTTCTGCTGAAAAAATGGCAAATCCACTCACACGGTTTGCCATTTTTTCATATCTATTTGGGTATACATATATATAGAAGGAGTGATTTAAATGGAATTTCGTATTGAAAAAGACACATTAGGTGAAGTACGCGTACCTGTAGATAAAATTTGGGGTGCTCAAACACAACGTAGTAAAGATAACTTTAAAATTGGGACGGAGCATATGCCAATTGAAGTAATTCGTGCACTGGCTACTTTGAAAAAATCTGCTGCTCTTGCCAACCAATCTTTAGGCAAGCTATCTGACGTAAAAACACAAGTAATCGTTCAAGCGGCAGATGAAATTATCGCAGGTAAATGGGACGACCACTTCCCTCTTGTCGTTTGGCAAACAGGTAGTGGTACGCAAACAAATATGAACGTCAATGAAACAATTGCTCATTTAGCAAACGACAAATTAAAAGCAATGGGCTCTGATGAAAAAGTGCATCCAAACGATGATGTTAACAAATCACAAAGTTCAAACGATACTTTCCCAACTGCCCTTCATATCGCAGCTGTAGAGAGCGTTGAAAATTACCTAATGCCTCGCTTAAAACTTTTACAAGCGACATTAAAAGAAAAAGCAATGGCCTTTAACGACATCATTAAAATCGGTCGTACACATTTACAAGATGCAACACCACTAACACTTGGTCAAGAAATTAGCGGCTGGCATCATATGCTTCTAAAATGTGAAAAAATAATTATGGTGAACACACAATTCATGAAAGAACTTGCGATTGGTGGTACAGCTGTAGGTACTGGTATTAATGCCCATCCCGAATTCGGTGCACGCACAGCTGCAGAAATAAGTAAATTTACAGGAAAAGATTTCACTACAGCTGAAAATAAATTCCATGCATTAACAAGCCATGACGAAATTGTAGCTGCGCATGGTGCATTAAAAGCATTAGCTGCTGACTTAATGAAAATTGCCAATGACGTTCGCTGGTTAGCAAGTGGTCCGCGCTCTGGTATTGGTGAAATTAGAATTCCAGAAAATGAACCAGGCTCATCAATCATGCCAGGAAAAGTCAACCCAACACAAAGTGAAGCGATGACAATGGTCGCAACACAAGTAATGGGGAACGACGCAACAATCGCATTCGCAGCATCACAAGGGAATTTCGAATTAAATGTATTCAAGCCTGTGATCATTTACAACTTCCTACAATCTGCTCGCTTACTTGCAGATGTTATGAAATCATTCAATGATAACTGCGCAGTTGGTATTGAGCCAAATATGGACGTATTAGATGCAAACTTAAAAAATTCACTAATGCTTGTCACTGCCCTAAACCCATATATCGGCTATGAAAATGCTGCGAAAATCGCAAAAACTGCACATAAACAAGGCACAACATTAAAAGAAGCAGCGATTCAATCGGGCCTATTAACAGAAGAAGAATTCGACCGTTATGTCGATCCAAAAACAATGATCTATCCAAACGCTGAATAAAATTAAAAACACAACCTCCTAAAGGTTTAGAGACTCCCCTATTTAAGGTAAGTTACTAAAAAGCAGGAAGGTTGTGTTTTTTTATGAAGAAAATCGAAATTATGAAAGATGGCTACGAAATCGTTGTAGCTATTCCTCAAAGTGAAACACCAACGGATTGGCCTTTTATTGAAGCGGATGCCTACTATAAGGATTTTGATGCGTATCGCGTTTTGATTTTAGCGGACTCAGAGGAAAAAGCGGTGGCGATGGCGACAAAGGAGTTATTGACGAATCACCCATTTGAGCAAGTCGTGAAGAAATATTAAGGTTTCCATAATTTTTATAAAGGCACGTCTCCTTTTCATCTGGAGGCGTCCTTTTCGTTACAAAAACAAACTTTTATATGCATCCATTAGTGAGTCACCATAAAAATATACCAAGATTGCTGCAATGGCGATGGAAGGTCCGAACGGCATCGGTGCTTTTCTCCCCCGCTTGCAAATTACTAACAAAATCCCACCGACTATCATTCCAATTACGGATGCGAAAAATAACGTCACTACTGTATGAACTGTGCCAAGGACAAATCCAATCAACAAAAATAATTTGATATCTCCCCCGCCCATTCCTCCTTTTGATATAATGCCAATTACTAATAATAGTGAAAACCCAATAATAGCCCCTAGTACACTATCCCACCAAGGGGTAAGTGGTGATAGAATTCTTCCAATCACGAGCAGTGGAAAGAAAAACAACAATATTCTATTCGGAATGAGCATGTACGCCATATCCGATACATTAATAATGACTAATAATGAAATGAAAAGGAGCGCTACAAGTAACTCCCATGAGTACCCGACTTTCCATGTTGCAAAGGCAAATAAAAAGGCTGTAACCAGCTCTATGAAAGGATACGCTATGGATATT
The DNA here is from genome assembly GCF_003073375.1 of Lysinibacillus sp. 2017. NCBI lineage: Bacteria > Bacillati > Bacillota > Bacilli > Caryophanales > Bacillaceae > Lysinibacillus > Lysinibacillus sp. 2017. Next base: position 256,385 of record NZ_CP029002.1, on the reverse strand, counting down.
TTCACACCGCATATCCGACATTTTCCACGCAGCATTATATAAGAAATGACAGGAATTAAATCAAGTGACGTTAAGCGACGATTACAGTTTATACAATGCGAAGGTGGTGTGATCAGTGATTGTCTTTGTGGAATTCTTAATCCAACGACATTATAAAAAGAGCCTAATATCAATCCAATGATTCCAGCAAAGACCACAATAACACTATCCATAAAACCTCCCCCTTCTACTGTAAACGTTCTCCAATTGATACGATTGTTCCTGCACCTCTCGAAAACTGCTATTTTGAACAAAAAAAATCGCCCATTTCAACAAAATGAATTGTTAAAATAGACGATTTATTATTTTTCCTACTCCACATGCATTGGATCTTTTCGTTTCGGTCCAATCATATTGAATAAAATATTTAAGACAATAGCCGTTACCGAACCAGCTACAATCCCATTTGACGTTAAAATAGAAATGGCTTCTGGCATGTTTTTGAATAAATCTGGAACTACCGCAACGCCGACACCTAAACCGACACCAATTGCTGCAACCATCGCGTTTTCCATTGATTTTGCAATTTCTGGTGCTAGCATGCGAATACCTTGCGTGATTACCATACCGAACATCGCTAACATCGCCGCACCAAGTACTGGTGTTGGGATGATTGTTGTAATGGCTGCTAATTTTGGTAAGAAGCCAAGTGAGACAAGCATACCACCTGTGATGAAGATGACTTTGCGGTCACGAACACCAGACATTTGGATAAGTCCTACGTTTTGCGAGAATGTTGTGTAAGGGAATGCGTTGAAAATACCACCAATAACTGAGGCTAAACCTTCCGCACGGTACCCTCTTGCTAAGTCTTTTGAAGTTAAATCTTTTTTACAAATATCACTTAATGCATAATATACACCTGTTGATTCTACTAGTGAAACCATTGCCACAAGCGTCATTGTTAAAATCGCTGAAGCGTTGAATGTTGGTGTTGCTAAGTAGAATGGTTGCATAATATGTAGCCAAGAAGCATCCATTACGGGCGTGAAATCTACTTTACCCATGAATACGCCGGCAATTGTACCAACGACCATACCTAGTAAAATCGCAATAGCACGAACGAAGCCAACTGTAAAACGGTAAATAACTAAAATAACAAGTAGTGTAAGGAATGCTAATGCTACATTTGAACCAGATGCAAAGTCTTCAGCACCTTGACCGCCACCCATGTTGTTAATCGCTACTGGGATTAAGCTAATTCCGATGATTGTTACAACCGAACCTGTGACAACAGGTGGGAAGAACGGAATTAATTTACCGAATAAACCGCCGATAATGACGATAATTAAACCTGATACAATAATCGAACCGTAAATGTCACCTAAACCGCCCTTTGTACCAATCGCAATAATTGGGCTTACGGCTGTGAATGTACACCCTAATACTACAGGTAAGCCGATTCCGATAGCTTTCCCCTTCCAAGCTTGGAACAGTGTTGCTAAACCACACATAAAAATATCAATGGCTACTAAATACGTCATTTGTGCAGAATCAAAACCAAGCGCACCACCAATAATTAATGGTACTAAAATAGCTCCTGCATACATCGCTAGTAGATGCTGAATACCAAGCATCGTCGCTTTTGTGTTATTCATAAAAAAGTTTTCCTCCAATTTATGTGCACTCTTAGATGAGTAAATTTACATGAGTTGAGCTTAACTACCTTTTTAATAGCGGAAAAATTTCTTACGTACTTTTGTAGCTTATTTTTAGTCGAAAAATTCTACTTTACCGTTTGCTAATGATTTAATATTTGCTAATGATTCAATGCGTAATCCTTGCTCACGTAAAATTTTCCCACCGTCTTGGAAACCTTTTTCAATGACAATTCCAGCACCTACGATTGTTGCACCAGCTTGTTTTGCAATATCCACCAAACCTTTTAATGCTTCCCCATTTGCTAAGAAATCGTCAATGATTACGATATTATCATCCGCTGATAGGAATTTATTTGAAACGGAAATTTCATTTGTTTCATTTTTTGTAAATGAATGAACGCTTGATGTATACAGATTATCTGTTAATGTTAGTGATTTGCGTTTACGTGCAAATACAACAGGCGCGCCAAGTGTTAACCCTAAAAATGTTGCTGGTGCGATACCAGATGATTCAATTGTTAATACTTTTGTAATGACTTCATCTGAAAAACGATTTGCAAATTCATCCCCAATTGCTTTCATTAACATAGGATCAATTTGATGATTTAAAAACGAATCTACTTTAAGTACTACGTCTGATAGTACTTGACCTTCTTGCTCAATTTTTTCTCTTAAAAGTTCCATAATTTAAGAGTCCTCCTTTTATTTAAATTAAAATGGTTTACTTCTCTATAAACAAAAAACCCGAAAGCCTAGTCTCCACCAACAATGAGTGGAGCAAGTCTTTCGAGTGTGAATTCAAAAGTAATAACAAATGGTCAGTTCAAATATAAAAATAATTGGACAAATCATTAGTTAAACTTGCTTCACTCATAGTCGATTTATTTACGGTAAATCGGTAGAAACTTGCAAGCCTTATTCCTGCTATTATACGAGTAAAGTTATTTGATTTAAGTCTGTGAATGTCACAATTATAATCATGTAAATCCCGAATTGCAATAACCACCGAATAATAAAATTATTCTTATTTTTCGGAAATTTGATCAAAATGGTTACTTTTTCTTCAATAATGTTCGGATTTTACATGTTTTTTAGTAAATTATCTTTAAATTTTTGGAAGATTAATCCGTCTTTTTAAAATAGCTCATGTTCGCTATTCACAAATAACTCATCTATTACTTGTACTAATTGCGGTAATAACCTTGCTTGTGGATGATATTTCATTGTCTCTTCTACTATACTTCTATAATACCATTCTTGCTTTTCCTTCGGTGCATTGAATTTTGTCCAAAGTGAATCGCCGAATTGGTTAATTTCTACAATAATCGATCTCAAATTATAAATTTTTTCTGCTAGTAAGATGGCCAGTTCATCTTCTGACTTTTCCCCGATACGCGCGATGACCTCTTCTTTTCGTAATTGCCATTCATACGTTTTCGGTAATTCTGTTGCAGATTTAACAAGTAGCAATACGTTCTGTCCAAATAATTCTTCGATCTCCTGTTCAGTCGCAATGCCGTCCTCTAATAGATCATGGAGTAATCCGGCTGTCACGATTGCTTCATGATAACCTTCACTTTTTAAAATTCGTGCAACACCAAATAAATGAGCTGCATATGGAATTTGCATGACAGTTCTGTGTTTACCTTCATATCTTTGCGCAATAAATTGTGTAGCTTGGTCTACTAAATTCATTTTCGATTCCCCTCTTTCATTATATCATTTTAGTGGTAGTTAATTGGAAAGCAATAGGCTAGAATATATGAAATTATTACGAAAAAAAAAGCAAAACCTCCATATTAGAGATTTTGCTTAAGTTCTTATTTATGTGTTAAATCACAATCGATCAATGGGACAATTTTCGTTTTATGTTTTAGCTTATAGCCAATCCATAACGCGGCGAATAATGGCAAGCCGATGTAGGAAACAACAACCCCGTACCAGTCGATTGTATCACCCGTAAAGGCCATGTAGTTTTGCCCTAACACGACAATCATACATAACGCAAAGGCGAATAACGGACCGAATGGGAAGAATTTCGATACATAGGGTAAATCACTTAATGAATTACCTTGTAATACATACGCACGACGGAATCGGTAGTGACTAATCGCAATTCCTAACCATGCGATGAAGCCTGACATACCAGATGCGTTTAATAACCAAATATAAACGACACCGTCTCCGAAAAATGAAGCTAAGAACGATAAACAACCAACTGCTAGCGTCGCAAGTAATGCATAAATTGGCACACCGCGCGTATTTATTTTTGAAAATAGTTTTGGCGCTTTTCCTTCAACTGCTAATTGGAATAACATACGGCTTGCCGCATAAAGTCCAGAGTTTCCTGCAGAAAGCATTGCTGTTAAAATAATCGCATTCATAACTGAAGCAGCAAAGGCCAAACCTAAGTTTTCAAACACTATTGTAAATGGACTTGTTGCAACACTCTCTGAAAGTAAGCGACTATCTGTATAAGGAATTAATAAACTAATCACACCAATTGCTAAAATATAAAATAAGATAATACGCCAGAACACTGATTTTACAGCTTTTGGAATACTTTTTGCTGGGTCATCTGTTTCACCAGCCGTAATCCCTAGCATTTCTGTACCTTGGAATGAGAATCCAGCTGCTAAGAAAATTCCGAACATCGCCATAAAGCCACCATTAAATGGAGCATCACCTTTGAAAAGGTTTGTGAATCCTACTGGCGCATTGCCTCCTAAAATACCAAAAATCATTAAGAAGCTGACAATGATGAAAATAATCACTGTTACCACTTTAATCATTGCAAACCAATATTCACTTTCACCATAAGCTTTTACAGAGAGCATATTAAAGGTTAATACAATGACGATAAAGACAATCGTCCAAATAAATGACGAACTATTTGGGAACCAATATTTCATAATTAATGAAACAGCGGCCATTTCTGCGGCAATCGTAATTGCCCAGTTATACCAGTAGTTCCAGCCAAGTGCAAAGCCTAAAGCAGGATCTACAAATTTTGTCGCATACGTACTAAACGAACCAGACGTTGGCATGAATGCAGCCATTTCTCCGAGAGACGTCATTAAGAAGTACACCATGATACCGATTAATGCATAAGCAAGAATCGCTCCACCAGGACCCGCTTGCGCAATCGCTCCTCCTGATGCTAAAAATAACCCTGTACCGATTGTTCCGCCTAGCGAAATCATCGTAACGTGACGACTTTTTAGCCCTCTTTTCAGTTGATTTTTATTTCCGAGCTGGTCTACTTTTATTTCACTCATGATAATTCTCCTTTGATTTTCCGTTGATGAGGTGTATAAATTGAAAAACCGTCACAAGTTTTGCGACGGTTATTTAAACACCCCATCAAACTCGAAAGATAGCTCAACACATGCTCACACATGTGACAGTTCTGTTCCTTATCGAAAACAGCCCCAGCATTATTTTAAGATGAGTAAAATAACACTTCGGCAACCATTCCTTTCATATAGCTTCACTGATGCTCTCCATCTCTGCTATATTACTTTTAATGTTTGCGACCTCTACCTCATTTAGCATGAGGTAATTACCTATTAAATTAAATAACGATTAAAATTCTAACATAACATTTTTTTGATAGCAACGACTCGAAACTATTCAGTTTTTTGAGACTATTCATTTAATTCCAGATATTTGATACAATGGAGTTACTTGATCAAAAGGAGAATAATGATGGATCCTGAACAACGTACTTACCAAAACAAAAAGTTATCATCGAACCAATCCATGTTATTATTTATCCTCGCGATTTTCTTATTCGCGACAACCCTTCGAACGCCCTTAACCGTCGTAGGACCAATTATTTCATTTATTCGTGAGGGACTAGGAATTTCGAATGTCCTAGCCGGCTTTTTAACAACGATTCCACTACTTGCCTTTGCGGTCGTTTCGCCATTTTCTGCGCGAATAGCTCGTAAATTTGGGATGGAATGGACACTTTTTTATTCAGTTATCTTACTTTGTATTGGCGTTATTTTACGTTCACTTGGGGCAACTTCCACACTCGTATTGGGGACGGTATTAATTGGCGTCGCGATTGCATTTGGTAACGTACTCATTCCAAGTTATTTTAAATTGAAGTTTCCTTTACATATTGGACTTTTAACTGGTATTTATACAGTATCGATGAATATCTCAGCTGGACTTGCTGCTGGATTTAGTCATCCAATTGCAACGAGCACCAATTGGCAAGTCGCACTCGGCTTTTCCATAATTTTAGGCTTGTTAACCTTACTTATTTGGGTTGTTATTTTACGTGATAAAAAAGTAGAGATGCAGTTTGCAAGTAAAAGTGCACCAAAAAAGAAAATGTGGAAATCCCCACTCGCTTGGGCGATTGCCGCAACGATGGGCTTACAATCCTTACTATTTTATTGTTCAAGTGCATGGCTACCCGATATTTTTATCGCACAAGGATTAGACGCACAATTGGCCGGATGGATGGGCTCAATTATGCAGCTTGCGCAAATTCCGATGACGTTTTTAATTCCGATACTTGCAGGTAAGCTCACTTCACAACGTCCGATTGTCGTGTTCTTTACAATTTTCTACATCCTCGGTTTTGTTGGTGTATTCATGGAATGGACAAGTCTAGCTGTTCTTTGGATGATTTGCTTAGGCTTTGCAGGTGGGGCTTCATTTGGACTTGTTCTGATGTTCTTTACACTTCGTACGGAAACGGCTTTTGAAGCAGCGGAGCTTTCTGGGTTTGCCCAATCGATCGGCTATTTAGTTGCTGCGATTGGCCCTGTATTATTTGGCTATTTACATGACGTTACGGGAAGTTGGAGCCTGCCCGCACTTCTATTTATTATCGTTTCGATTTTGTTATTTTTTGCGTCCTTCACAAGTGCAAAAAATCGCTACGTTTAATACAAACATATGTACCCTTTTATGTTATACTGGAGCTAGTAAATTAAAGGAGTACAGGAAAGTTGCGTAAAAAGAGAAGACGAAATAAGAAAAAACGACCGATTTTCACATTATGGATGATCATTCTAGCTGGAGCAGCTGGCTTTTATGTAAGTGAAACGCTTGAAGGTATCGGGATTGGCATTGTTCTATATTTCGTATTGTATATAGCATTTAAAATTTGGTTGAAATCTCGTAAAACCGCAAAGCTTCGTAAATCTGGGATTCGTGACGTCGATAAGATGACGGGCGAAGATTTCGAACGTTTTTTGGGAGAGCTATTTAAACACCGTGGATTTAAAGTAAGCTATACGGCGACTAGTGGCGATTACGGTGCAGATTTAATTTTAAAAGATGGTGAGGACGTAATTGCTGTGCAGGCAAAACGTTATTCAAGTACAGTCGGTGTAAAAGCAGTCCAAGAAATTATTGGTGCTGTTAAAATGTATGGTGCGACCGAAGCTTGGGTCGTGACGAATAGCCATTTTACCCGTCAAGCCGAAAAGCTCGCAGATATTAATGATGTGTACTTAATCGACCGCGAAGAATTAATTGATCTGATGTTAAATAAAAGATAGGGGCTATCTCGTAAGGATTTTGCTTACGAGGTACCCCTTTTTTAATACGGCTTCGGTTGATAAAAGTAATTTGGTTTTTCCGTTTTGTTTGGTATTTGCTTATGATAAATGCTCGTCGTTGCTGGCGACATTGGTGGAATGAGCCATGTCCAGTTGCCTGTTACTTGACGATCTTTTTGCTGTTCTTGTTGTTCAAATAACTGAAATTGCTGTGCTGCTGTATGATGATCGACAATGCTGACACCCGCTTCTTTATATGAATGTAAAACGGCAATATTCAGCTCGACAAGCGCGCGGTCCTTCCATAATGACGCATTCAGTGATGTATCTAGTCCAATGATTTCCGCCACTTTCGGTAAACAATTGTAACGATGCGTATCCGCTAAATTACGCGCACCAATTTCTGTTCCCATATACCACCCATTAAATGGCGTCGCTTGAAAATCGATACCCGCAATATTAAAACGCATACTCGAAATAATCGGCACCGCATACCACTGCATTTGCAAGCTAGAAAAGTCATAGATAGGATGTGTAATTTTCACTTCTAACACATCACATATTGGAATTTCAAAAAACTGTGGCGCTCGGTCATCTACTTGAATAACGAGCGGAAGCACATCAAAATTCGTATGAGCCCCCTGCCAACCAAGCTCCTCACAAACTTTCGTAAATGCAATGGAATCTGAATCTCCGATTACACCGCCTTCTGTTTCATAACCTGCATAACGAATAAGCTGGTGATTCCAAATACGAACACGCTCATGAGCAAACACCGAAATGACTGGACGAATTTTACCGCCATTTGTCGCATAGCGAATATGATCTAATAATCGTTCAAAAATCTCCTTTTCATCAAGCACTTGGCGAAAGTCCATCACATGCAGGCTATTCCAAAATAAGCGCCCAATGCATTTATTGCTGTTGCGCCATGCAACCCGCGCACCATGTACTAGCTCCTCTGTCGTTAGCGAAAATGATGGTTGTTCTGCTTCGACGAGCCTTTGTTCAAGCCATTGTTCTGTTTGGTTTGTTTCACATTTATATAAAATCAAAAATTCATGTAATTCTTGTTTATTCATCGATGTAGCCTCCCTACAAACTTCATTGTGGAGCGTTTTATAAAGAAACTCAACGAAACGGGGATCGATTAAAACATGTATTTTTCATATATGACTAAAAGTGTTCAAATTCATGATCGAGAAACCATAGTTTAAAAGAGCCACTGCTATATGTAGAAAGCTTCTCATACGTTTTGATAAATGCTTGTTGAAGCGTTTGCTGTGCTTGCATTTCATTTTGAACCATAGGTAAAATCTTGACGTACAGTGGATTTCTATGGCTTATGATTAACTGTAGAAATGCTTGTTTATCACCATTCAAACTACGAGAAATCAGTTGTTGTCTCCCATTTCAAATCCTCCTTTATGGAAAAACTGTTGTCTAGACTTTATACTAATAAAAAAATCTCAATCGAGGTGATTCGATGCTAGGTACTATACTGTTATTTGTCTTCATGCTTTCGCCGCTAATTGTTTCGATCATTTTAATGATAACAACACGAAAAGATAGTCAGAAAATGTTTTATATGAAATACATAGGATTAGGGATTGGCTTTTTTAATACGCTCCTACTTACTGTATCATTTAGTGACAATGAAAATGGAATGGCTATTTTTACATTTGCCTTTTATACATTTATTATTTTTCCTATTAACGCGATTCTATTTTTCATTTGCCTACTTGTTGATTTATCAGCAACCCGTAACGAAGCTGAAGAAAAGGAATTTTTAATCCAAACAGACAAAAAAGAGTAGCCAAAGAATTTTAACATCCTTGGCTACTCCTTTTTAACGTAAATGAACAAACCTCGAAACCATTGTCGTCATAAATACATACAAACCAGACTTCACCGTCTGCTGTCCGCGCGTATCACCAACCCTTTACTTTCATGTCCTCATGCTGGACACGATTCCACATAGTTGCTGGCGAAACTAAATGACCACTCACAGTAGGCTGCCACCTTTCACAACGACTTGACCGGCTTTAATGACCGTATCTGTATGATTCATGCCGTAAAAATATTGTAGTTGCTTGTAATTTGGCACGTTAAAAATTAACACATCGGCTTTTTTACCTTTTTCTAATGTACCGATTTCATTGCCACGATTAATCGCATATGCGGCGTTAATGGTCGTTGCACATAGTACTTCTTCCATCGTCATGCCCATATTCATACAGGCTAAATTTTGTACGAATGGTAAGCTGATGGTTGGGGAAGAGCCAGGGTTAAAGTCTGTTGAAATGGCAACCGGTACGCCGCTATCAACCATTAAACGACCTCTTGCATAAGGTGCACGTAAGAAGAAGGCTGTTCCTGGTAAAAGCACTGCGATCGTTCCCGCTTTTGCCATCGCTTGAATCCCCTCATCAGAAGCTACTAGTAAATGCTCCGCTGAAATTGCACCCACTTCCGCTGCTAATTCCGCGCCTTCATATGGTTCAATTTCATCAGCATGAATTTTCGGTGTTAGACCGTGAGCTTTACCCGCTTCTAAAATAAGGCGTGATTGCGCTGGTGTGAAGACACCTTTTTCACAAAATACATCGTTAAATTCAGCAAGACCGAGTTCTGCAACTTTTGGAATCATTTCTTCAATTAAGATTTTAACGAACGCATCTTCATCGCCTTTATAATCTTTCGGAACCGCATGGGCACCCATGAATGTTGAAACAATGTCCACCATGTGCGTCTGTTGTAGTTTTTTTGCCACTTCAAGCTGCTTTAATTCCGTCTCTAAGTCCAAACCGTAGCCAGATTTTGCCTCGACCGTTGTAATACCGTAACGCAGGAAATCATTTAAATGGTTAAAGGTTTTATCATATAATTCATCAAAACTCGCTTCTCGCGTTTTTGTCGTCGTATAATGAATGCCACCACCAGCATTCATGATTTCCATATACGATTTGCCAGCTAGTCGCATGTTTAATTCATGCTCCCGCGTACCCCCGTGCACTAAATGCGTATGGCAATCCACTAAACCTGGCATGACAATTTTACCAGTCGCATCAATCACTTCTGCATCTTTAACTAAGTGCGGAAACGCTGCTTCTATTTCTTCAAATGGTGCAATCATTACGATGCGCTCATTTTCTACTAACACACTTACCCCAGTCATAACGCCAAGCTCGCTCATTTGCTCACGGCGACGAGGCCCCTTTTTGTCACTTGCTAAAGTTATTACTTCGTTTGCATGATTAATTAAAATAGCCAGAGTTCATCATCCTTTTAGCATCGGCATATTAACGCCTTTTTCTTTTGCTGTACGAATTGCGATATCATATCCTGCATCTGCGTGGCGAACAACACCCATTCCTGGATCTGCTATTAATACGCGGTTAATTTTATCTGCAGCAAGTTGTGTACCATCTGCAACTAATACTTGACCAGCGTGTTGCGAGTAGCCCATTCCTACACCACCACCGTGATGAATACTTACCCAACTCGCGCCACCTGCAGTGTTTACTAATGCATTTAGTAATGGCCAGTCTGAAACTGCATCCGAACCATCCATCATAGCTTCTGTTTCACGGTTTGGTGAAGCAACTGAACCTGAATCTAAATGATCACGTCCGAATACGATTGGTGCTTTTAACTCACCACTTGCGACCATTTCATTTACGCGTAGTGCGAAGCGGTGACGGTCCCCGTAACCTAACCAGCAAATACGCGCTGGTAAGCCTTGCCACTTCACCATTTTTTGTGCCATGTCGATCCAGTTTACTAAACCAGCGTCTTCTGCGAACATTTCTTTTGCGAGTGCATCTGTTTTGTAAATATCTTCTGGATCACCAGATAGTGCTGCCCAGCGGAATGGTCCTTTCCCTTCACAGAATAATGGACGGATATATGCTGGTACGAAACCCGGGAAGTCAAAGGAATTTTCTACACCCATTTCCTTTGCAAAAGCGCGGATGTTATTCCCGTAATCAAACGTTTCTGCTCCCGCTTCTTGGAATTCAAGCATTGTACGTACGTGGTCTGCCATCGTTTCTTTTGCACGACGCTCATATGTTTTCACGTCTGTTTTACGTAAATTTAATGCCTCTTCTAATGACATCCCATTTGGTACATATCCGTTAATTGGATCATGTGCTGACGTTTGGTCTGTTACAAAATCAGGTGTAATTCCGCGGTTTAAAAGCTCGCGATTCACATCTGCGCAGTTACCTACTAAACCAATAGAAGCAGGTGTTTTCTCTGCCGTTAATTTGTTTACGAGCGCCACTGCTTCATCCACTGTTTCTACAAGGTAATCGCAGTATCCTTCTTTGATTTTACGTTCAATACGTGTACGATCCACTTCAACAACTAAGATAACGGCACCTGCCATTTTTCCTGCTAACGGTTGAGCGCCACTCATTCCACCCATACCACCCGTTAAAATCCAACGACCGCGTAAGTCAGGTGAACCAAATTTCTTTTTCCCTGCTTCCACAAAACTTAAATAGGTCCCTTGTAAAATACCTTGTGCGCCTATATAAATCCATGAACCCGCTGTCATTTGACCGTACATCATTAAGTTGCGTTCTTCTAATTCATAGAAGTGATCCCAGTTCGCCCAGCCTGGTACTAAGTTTGAGTTGGCAATGAGTACGCGCGGTGCGTTTTCATGCGTTTTGAATACGGCTACAGGTTTCCCTGATTGCACAAGCATCGTTTCATCGTTTTCTAATACCTTTAATGTTTCAATTAGTTTGTCATAACTTTCCCAGTTACGTGCTGCTTTCCCGATGCCGCCGTAAACAACTAACTCATCTGGATTTTCTGCTACTTCTGGATCTAAATTGTTCATCAACATACGCATTGCTGCCTCTTGCGTCCACCCTTTGCACGTTAGTTCCGAACCTCGTGGTGCACGAATATTTGTTTTGAATACCATAAAAAACTGCTCCTTTTTATTTAAAAGTTTTATTTAAAATCGTTTGACGAATTGTTAACGGTATCTGTTAACACTTTATTATTCTTCCAATTCAGAATATATAGAAAAAAATCTCAAATTTTAGTATTATTTAAATAAAATAAATGAAATTTAAACATTTAATATGTTTTTTATACGAATTAGCAATTTCATAAGGTGGTAGTTGTTATGCGGATACTAATAATCGAACGGGATAGCGAAGAAATTAAAGGGATTGAGTGGTTTTTGAAAAACTACATTTCGAGTCGTGTAGAAATCCAAAGTGCGACAAATAGCTTGGAATTAGAGGCATTATTTTCTCAGTTTCAACCGCAAATTTTATTAATCGAAACAGAGTTCTTATCTTTATCTGTACAACATTTTTTACAAAAACAAGACGTACATATTATTGCACTAACCGCACAGCCCATTTTTCAGCAGGCCTTAAAGGCAATCCAAGTAAAAGCGGTCCAATTATTTATAAAGCCAGTTCCATTAGACGAGTTGAAATCGACTATTTTGGCATTACCGATTAAAAATCAGGATGTTGCAACAATTGCTCCGATTCCTGTAGAAGCACAACTTTACTTGGATCTTTACTTAAATACGCCGAAAAAAATTGATTTGCAGCAGTATGCCTTTTTCTTGCTTGAGCCCGCGCAATTCAAGGACAATTTAGCACTGTATCATTGGATAATCCAATCACCTATTCTTGAAAAATTGACGGCTTTTCCCCTACAAAATCGGATTTTATGTATTATTCAAGTGAAAGATTTTACACAAAACACGAAGACATTGCGCTTAATCATTCAAGAGTGGATGAAATTTAGCGAAGAGGAAATGAATATCGCTTTTTATGACGGGGAAGATGCAACCCTTCGAGATATGTATAATGATTGCAAAAAAGCACTGGCTCAGCGATTTTATAAAGGGTATGGTCACATTTTCAATAGTACGCAATCTCTTATTGTGACGAGACTGGACCCACTGTTAACTCCTGAAACACAGCAATTATGGATTTCCAGTTTAGAAAAGGGCGATTTAAAAGCCATTAAAGAATTTTTATATAAACTATCGAATGCATCGACCTTTTATCACCATGAGGATGTACGTATTCATTTAACGAGTATTCTGGCACAAATTCGCCGCTTTATGATGAAGTATCACCTGCAACAACAAGCAAAAATAGAAGCACAGTACCGGGAACTATTTCACCTTATTTTAGAGCACCCCATTTTATACGCGATTGTGCAGGAGTTTATTTTATTTACACAAATGCTTATGGAAACTGTGAAGGCGGCTCAGCTATCCCTCCATGTCGATTATGCTGAATTAGCCGTTTCCATTATTGAACAGCATTATAAGGATTCGGCATTATCCTTGCAAATGGTTGCAAAGGAACTCAATATTAGTGCCAATTATTTAAGTAATCTATTTTCGAAAAAAAGAGGGATTCCATTTAAACGATTTTTACAGCAATACCGTGTGCAGCAAGCTGAAAAGTTATTAATACAATCGGACATCGCCATTGCAACGATTGCCGAAATGGTCGGATTTATTGATGGCAATTATTTTACGAAGGTTTTCCGCGATTATTATAATGTGACACCTTATCGCTATCGGATGCAAGCGAAAAATAACTATCAATAGAGAAAAAACACCTAAGAATGAAACACATTTTCATATGCTTCATTCAAAGATGTTTTACATTTAAAATGGAAACAGTAAAGGAACCGCAATCATCATGACAATAAACATGATGATTTGTAGTGGAACGCCGACTTTAACGAAATCCATAAATTTATAGCCACCTGCTGTTAACACAAGTGAATTTGTTGGAGAAGCAATGGGCGTTGCAAAGGCCATGCTTGCTGCTGTAGCCACACCAATCATAAATGTATACGGATTGGCATCCATCGCAATGGCCGCTGTTATAGCGATTGGCGAAAACAACACAGCTGTTGCCGTATTACTAACAAACTGTCCAAACACAACCGTTAGGATATAAATGCCCATTAACACGCCATAAGGTCCGAAGTCACCAAGCAGTTTAATAATCCCATCTGCTAAAATCGTCATTCCCCCTGTTTTTTCAAGAGCCGTCGCCATGGGAAGCATTGCCGCAACAAGCACGATACTTTCGAAGTTCATCTTATTATACGCATCATCCATATTCCGCAAGCAGCCCGTGATAATCATCAGCACCGCACCAATTAACACTGCAATCACGGCATCAAACACTTCAAATACCATTAAACCAATCATTAGAAGCATGATCATACCAGCTAATGGCGCTTTTCCACTTGCTGCTGCAGTTCCCGCATGTTCACGAGGTTGGCCGACTACAACAACATCTTGTGTTTCGCGGGATAACAGCTCAATTTCATCCCATGTACCCTGAACTAAAATTGCATCCCCGAATCGTAGTTTCTGCTCAGCCATATTTTTTAATAAATAATCCCCTTTGCGATTAATGCCGAGGATATTTAAATTGTACTTTTCACGGAATCCGATTTTACTAACGGTTTCCCCGATTAATTGAGATTGCGGGGTTAATAATACTTCGGCCACACCAATTTTTTTCGAAATAAGTTCTTCAATATTATTTTCAAATGGCACTATCTGTAGCGTGAAATCTTTAGCAAAGCGCTCAACATCTGTAGCAATTCCTTGTATGTAAAGCTCATCCCCTGCATAAATTACACTTGTAGGACCTGCCAGCTCTTGGTAGGTCATCGGGCGTAAATTTAGTCCTTCTTGTGCAGCACCCCGTTTAATTTTCATGATGTAAATATGATATGTTGCAGGCAATTTTAAATTGGCTAGCTTTTGATCGAGTATTGTCGATTCTGCACCAACAACAAGACGGAATAATTTGTCTTGTAAATCGTATTCTTTGGCAATTCTTTTCGGTGATAATTTATAGCCTGCACTTGATTGCGAGCGGTTTTCTTCTTTTGGAAGTAGCTTGTTACGTACTAAAACTAAATAAATAATAACGGTAAGCGTCGCTATAATACCAATTGGAGTAATTGTGAAAAATCCCAACTTTTCGAAGCCATGATCGACTAATGTTTGTGAGGCAATTAAGTTTGTTGGCGATGCGATTAACGTCATCAAACCAGACATACTTGCAATATAAGACAACGGCATTAAAAATTTTGATGGACTTACTTTAATACTAAGAGCAATCGACACAACGATTGGTAGCATCAGTGCAACTGTACCTGTGTTACTCATAAACGCACCTACAATCGCTACAATAATGAGCAATAAAATAAACAGACGGAGCTCACTATCAGCCGACCACTTTAACAATAAATTTCCAGCCATTCCTGCAAGACCAGTTCGTAAAATCCCTGCACCTACAACGAACAGACCCGCGATCATAATGACGACTGAATTTGAAAACCCAGCCAACGCTTCAACAGGTGTTAAAATATCTAAAATTACAAAAAACAATAATGCCATTACAGCCACTAAATCTGCACGAAGACGATTCGTCGTAAACAAAATGATCGTGAGCGCTAAAATAATAAATGTTAACGTTAATTGCATAATATTTCCCTTTCTCCTTATACTTGCCACCTATTATATAAGATAAAGCTCTAAAACTGTTGTGCTTCTCTCAATTGTCACAAAAAGGTGCTCATTTTATTAACAATCTCACAAACGATTTTCAATTAGCTATCACTATTTTCATTATCATTATCATTATAGTAATAAACAATCTTTTTTATAACTTTTCATTCTAATTTTATTCAAGTTGAAGTTTTCTATTTGCTAGTATGTTTACTATAATAAACGTTACTGTTTACGCTATTTATATAACGGGTATATAGATTATTTTAAAATTATTAGCCTTCATCAATGGCAAATAATTATCATATTATATAATTAATATTTTAATATAAGAGTTCCTTAAAAAGAATTATTATAATCTAGTAGAAATTATGATTTGGATTTGTTATAGTTATTTTATAAGAGCATTACTATTCCATTTATAGGGGGAACTTACACATGACAAATGAACGTTTAACAACAATCACTGGTGCGCCAGTCGTAAGTAATGACGATTCACAAACAGCTGGTCGCCGTGGTCCAATTTTATTACAAGACGTATTTTTAATCGAAAAATTAGCCAACTTTAACCGTGAAGTAATTCCTGAGCGTCGTATGCACGCGAAGGGTTCAGGTGCTTTTGGTACTTTCACAGTAACTCAAGACATCACAAAATATTCTAAAGCAGCCATCTTCTCTGAAATCGGCAAAAAGACAGAAATGTTCGCACGTTTCTCTACAGTAGCTGGTGAACGTGGGGCTGCTGATGCAGAGCGCGATATCCGTGGTTTTGCATTAAAATTCTACACTGAAGAAGGAAACTGGGATATGGTTGGTAACAACACGCCTGTATTCTTCTTCCGTGATCCATTACACTTCCCAGACTTAAACCACGTTGTAAAGCGTGACCCAAAAACGAATATGCACAATGCCAATTCAAACTGGGATTTCTGGAGCTCATTACCTGAAGCATTACACCAAGTAACGATTGTTATGTCTGACCGTGGTATTCCAAAAGGCTTCCGTCAAATGCACGGATTCGGTTCTCACACTTACTCAATGATCAACGCTGCAAATGAGCGTGTATACGTAAAGTTCCATTTCCGTACACAACAAGGGATCGAAAATTTCACGGGTGCTGAAGCTTCTGAAGTAATCGGCAATGACCGCGAATCTTCTCAACGCGACTTATTCGAATCAATCGAAAAAGGCGAGTTTCCGATATGGAAAATGTACATCCAAGTAATGACTGAAGAACAAGCACGTAATCATAAAGATAACCCATTCGATTTAACAAAAGTTTGGTTCAAATCAGAGTACCCATTAATCGAAGTTGGTGAATTCGAGTTAAACCGTAACCCAGAAAACTACTTCGCTGATGTTGAGCAAGCTGCATTCGCTCCTTCTAACGTAGTGCCTGGCATTAGCTTCTCACCAGACCGCATGTTACAAGCGCGCTTGTTCGCTTACCAAGATGCAACACGTTACCGTTTAGGCGTGAATCATCACCAAATTCCAGTAAACACACCAAAATGCCCGTTCATGGTATATCACCGTGATGGTCAAGGTCGTGCTGATGGTAACCGCGGTTCAGCAGTTACGTACTATCCAAATAGCTATGGTGCCTTACAAGGACAACCACAATACAAAGACCCTGCACTAGCTCTTGATGGACCTGCTGATATCTATGATTTCAATGAAGATGACAACAACTACTTCGAGCAGCCAGGTAAACTATTTAACTTAATGAATGACGATCAAAAACAACAATTATTCCAAAACACAGCCAACGATATGGCGCCTGTTGAAGAATTCATCAAACGTCGTCACATCTTACACTGCTACTTAGCAGATCCAGCTTATGGTGAAGGTGTAGCAAAAGCGATGGGTCTTTCTTTAGAAGGAATGGACCTTTCAAACCCATACCTTACGTTAAATAATCAAATTTAATAAAGCGTCATTGATATCCACTTTGTACGCAATTAAGCCGCAAGCAAACACTACGTTTGTTTGCGGTTTTTCATAATACTTATCCACTTTTACCTATATTTTATGTATGATAAAACTATTAGAGTGATTCTGGAGGGAACCGTTTTGCAAGCGAAACAAATCAAACGACAACAAATGCTAAATGCCGCAAGAATGTTATTTACGGATAATGGTTTTGAGCGAACGACGATGCAAAAAATTGCCGACAATGCCAATGTTGGAGTTGCAACGTTATTTCGCTACTTTCCGAAAAAAGAGTTGCTTATAATTGAAGTAGTCAAAGAAGTTATCGAGGAAATGGTACCGCAATTTGAAGCCATCGCTCATGCTAGTAAATCTGGTTACGATAAAATAGAAGCGATATTAGATGCTTATATACAATATATTTTTTCAGCAAATCTACAAGCCGTCACGTTACTTGAAAGCTTTGAATACTACATGGCTTATAATCCAGTAGAAGAAAAGTTGCTTGATGAAATACGTCAATCTTATACAAAAATTGGGCGTCTTATCACACATTCCCTGCAACAAGGAAGCTCAGATGGCTCGATTACTTCACAAAAAGCAACGCACCTTACCATTCAAACCATTATGAATGTTTTTGGTACAGCTATTAAAAAACACGCATTTATAAGTCTTTTACCGGATACCATTGTGCCTATCCCTTCCAAGGAAGAACTTAATGAATTGAAATTTCTTATTTTATCTTATTTAAAAAATAAGGGAGATACCATGTAAATACAACATACACGTTATCTCCCTTTTAGCTTAATTAGATTCGATTAATTTGTTTATTTCAATTAACTTCGCAACAATTGCATCTGTTAAGTCTTGTGCAGTTTGTGGCACGAATTTCATTAAAATTTGATTGATCATTGGTCCCATCATACCGCCAGCTGTGATGTCAAGGTTTCCTGTCATAATCGTTTCAATGTCATTGACAGCTTCTGCCTTGAAATAGCCGCCACCTTTAAAATTATCCGACATCCCTGTTAAGTCGAAAATAACCCCTGATGGCTCGTTCCATTCTTTTACATCTATTTTTAATTTAACCGTTTTCTTCATGAAACCTAAGTCACCTTTAAATGCCCAAGTAGACTCATTTTCATTAATAATTTCATGATCGATATAGCCTGGGACAAGTGGTGCCCAGTTGTTCATATCTTTTACGAAATCCCAAATTTTGTTGATATTTAAAGGTACTGATACTGAATGTGTTCCTGCTGGCATGATAGTCACCTCTTAGTTTGATTTTGCTGCGTGTTCTCCTGCTAAATAACCGAATACCATACCTGGTCCGATTGTTCCGCCTGCACTTGGATAAATTGGGCCAAGTGGGTTTGCAGATGCATTGCCCGCTGCATATAAACCTTTAATTGGTTCACTGGCAAAGTTTAATACTTGCCCGTTTTCATCAATTTTTGGTCCGCCGTTTGTCCCTAATGCACCTAAATAGATTGGTAGTGCGTAGAATGGCCCTTTTTCGATTTTACCTAAGTTTGCTTCTGGGCTCGCGCCGCCGCCTGTTAAGTTTTCAAATTGTGTTGTACCACGACGAAAATCTGGATCTTTCTTTTGTTCGCAGTAGCTATTCCATTTTGCTACTTCATCTTCTAAGTTGACTGCGTTAACACCAATCTTTTCTGCTAATTCACTTAATGTTGGAGCTTGGTCTACCCACTCAGGAGCTGGATCACCAGGTGTCATCGTAATGATTAATTGACTATCTTTTAACTGTTGATCGAAAACCATCCATACTGGTGCTTCGTTCGGGAATTCGAACTCCACTGGATCGAAGTTGAAGAACGCACGTGGCATATCATTGTAAGTTGTCCCTTCATTTGTGAAACGACGACCATGCTTGTTAACAACGATTGAGTTCGGGCCGTTACGTCCGCCACCTAATTGCGCCATAACGTGATCTTCATATTCGAATGTTGGATCTACCATCGCTGGGTACCACCATGCTTCACTCATATTATCTAACGCCGCGCCAGCTTTCATCGCCATCATTAGCGCATCCCCTTCATTACCTGGAGGAGAAACTGGGTGCGTAATGTCCATTTTTAAGAATGCTTTTGTTAATTGTTTATTCCATTCAAAGCCACCTGAAGCTAAAATGACCCCTTTGTTTGCTTTGAAATATTTTGTCTCGCCATCAGAAGTTTCGGCGATGACACCGATAATTTCTTTGTCGTCACCTAAGACTAGCTCTTTACCCGCTGTATGTAATAACGTTTCCACACCACGGTCTAAACAGCCTTTAAATAATGCGGCGATTAATGCACGTCCCATCGTTACGATGTTGTTTTGCATACGCTCTGCAATCATTTGGAAGTCAATACCACCAACTGCCCCTCCTTCTGCTAATGTTAATGGTGGGAAGATTGGATTTTGACGTAAATGCATGCCCCACTCACCAATTTCGTCTAAATTAAATGGTGATGGATCTAATGAACGTGTCCCATTTTGTAATGCTTCTGGTAAGTTTTTATAGTACTCCGGATAGCCTTTTGGTGTTTCGAAGCGTAATGGTGTTTTGTCATGAAGTGCTTTAAATACTTCATGTCCTTTATCAACAAAGCGCTCAATCATATGATCTTCTGCGCGACCTAATGCTACGCGTTTAATAAAATTAACCGCTGAATCACGATCATCTTCAAAACCTGCTTCTTTCATATAATGATTTAACGGAACCCAAGGAACCCCGCCTGAATAAGCAGTCGTCCCACCGATTTGATGTGTTTTTTCCAACACTAAAACCGATGCGCCATTATCTGCTGCTGCTACTGCTGCTGATAAAGCAGCTCCCCCTGTACCTAGAACGATCACATCAACTTCTTTTTCCCATTGAATGTTTTGCATTTATATTCGCTCCCTTCGCGAAATGATAGTGTCACTATCAATTTAATTATGTTACATATACTAGTTTTTTTCAACTAATTAGAGAATATTTATGTATTTTAAAAGAAAAACGAAACTTTAATATTAGGCAAGCTTATTAAATGTTGTGTAGTTATAAATTTTTGTAGGTATAAATCAAAAAAATATCACAAAACAAAGAAAAGCCATAAAAAGGCGTAAACCTTTTCACAGCTTTTGTTTTGTTATACAAATAAAATATTCGAAATGTAAATCACGACTGTCACGGTTAAACAGCTAATAATCGTTGAAAATAGTACTGTTTGCGCAGCTGTTGCCGATTCAATGTCATATTCTAACGCTAAGCTTGAACTATTACGTGATGTTGGGAAAGCACTCGCGATAAATAATGATTGGGCCACAACCCCGTCTAAACCTAAAGCAAAGATGATAAGTAAGGCAATTGCTGGCCCAACAATTAAACGTGTAAAGCAGCTAACAAATACGGTCTTATTGAACAGCGTACGCATTTCAATGGTTGATAATTGTGCCCCTAATGTAATGAGTGCCACTGCCACAAACCCGTCCGCGATATGTTCAATCGGAATACTAAATGTTTCAGGAATCGGTATATCGAAAAAGTTTAAGATGGCCCCTAAAATGAGCGCATGCACAATCGGCATTTTTAAAAAATCTCGAATGATCGCTAACCCTGACTTCGTTGATGAAATGAGATTATAAAGTCCATATGTATACGTCGTCATATTTTGAAAAATGACGAGCATCACTTGAATCGCTACGCCAATTGGTTGCGTGGCGAAAATCATCTGAGCCACAGGGATCCCGTAGTTGCCTGAGTTTATGAGAACAACGCTATTTTTAAAAACAGCAGCCTCTTTCTTTTCAAGCTTCATGAATTTCGCTAAAAGCTGGCTTAATAACATTTGTGAGCCAATAAATAGCACGATGAATATCGTAATTTGCCCGATAACGCTCATTTCGACGGACGTTTCATAAATATTAATAAATACCGCTGCAGGCATGAAGCAATACGTAATTAATTGCGATAAAGCTTTTAAATTAAAATGTATTTTTCGCTGTAAAATCGCACCGATCACAAGTAGTACAAGTATGGGTGCAACGATTTTGAAGAAGATCATGGATAAATAGATCATGCGCTAAAACTCCTTTTTGTGCATGTTTCTTACTTTTTAATTATAGCGCATCCCTGTAGATGAAAAAAGACGCACCCAATGTTGGATGCGTCTTAACCGATTATAGGAAATCGATGGCTGTTAATGATTTATAAAGGAGCTCTGCGAATTGACCACGTGTTAGGGGTTCATTCGGGTTAAATTTACCATTGCCATCCAATACACCAAATAGCTCTAAAATCGCAATGCTTTGTTGTGCTTCAAACGTTACATTCGATACGTCTGTATAGTTTGTTTTTAACTCATTATATGCTTTTGATAAATCTTGATCTAAATAACGGTACATATTGGCAATAATAATCGCTGCTTCTTGTTTAGTGACCGTTGTATTAATACCGAAACGGCTTGAAGTAACACCGCTCATAATGCCCGCATCTTGTAAGGCTTGAGCACGACTAGCTGAAATAGCTGAACTTAAGTCTTGGTATTTCGTTTTCGTAGAACTTGAAAGGTCTAATGCCTTCGCAATTAAAGTTGCCACGTCCGCACGTGTTACTTGTTTTGTCATTTGAACTGAACGACCTGTCGTGCTGTACGTAATGCCGCGCTTCGCAAATTCACGCACCGCATTTCCTGCAGAAGAGGTACCTAAATCATTGTAAGTCACATTACTTGTTGCACCTTGGAAAATACCACTTGTTTTCGTACGGATCACAAAGTCCGCGCCATCTACTTTAAATGATGCTGCTGTTCCACTATTTGAAACGACACGCTCAATCATTTGATATTTACTGCTATTTAAAGCACTCTTCGGTACACGAATCTCCACGTATTCAGAGAACGTTTTCGCATTGTCGTTCTCTGTGAATTGAATAGTTAATCGGTTATTTGATAGCCCAACCGATACCCCCACTGTGCCTGAAGTACCTTTTAAATCGACCGTTGGTAAGACAATTTCTATCTCATCCGCTTTTAATGTCAACGTACGGTCACTTAAATTTTTCACTTGAGAAGACGTAATGCTCGCCATATAACGACCACTGCGATACGTCATTTCCTCATAGCTCGACCAAGTTGCCTCCGTTGGCAGATAGTTCGCTACATTTTTTTCCTCTGAATCATCTGGAATATAAAGAGAATCATAATTTGGCTTCGTGATTTCAATACCACCTGGCTTAATCGCATGAATATAGTCTGGGTAGTACGTGTGCACAAGCTCAATATACTCAGGGTCCTTCCACATCGTCTCTAAGCGCACTAATTTATCAAATGTTAGCACATGCTTTTTCGCCTCGTAGGATAAACGGTTGTAAAGAGCACGAGCTGCTGCAATTTGGGCTGTTGTAGAGTTACGATCAAGTTTATCCATATGCTCATCGAACGCTCCGGCTTCTAGTTTAGCTTGTTTGACGACGGTGTTTTGGTTTTTAACATGGTCCAGTGCATTCATAAGCTCTTTATAAGCACCTGACTTCATAACAACGTCTTTCGCAAGTAAGCTAAGTGAACCATATGCATTATAAATACTCGTAATTTGAGCTTCTGTGTATTTGTTTAAGTCGATTTTTTTGATGCGGTCGATCACCGGTTGAGCTTCTTTAGTTGCTGCTTCTAGTTGGGCTTCCATTTGTTTTTCGAAGGTTTCTAATAGCTTTAAAACATTTGCAGGAATTAATGCTTTTAACTCTTCTGGTAATGCATCATATTCTTCACGTAACGCCTGTATTTCTAAAGGTGTTGCATCATCACTTAATTCTTTAATTTTTTTGATGAGTTGTTCTACGGATTCCCCAGCTTTTTTGGTTTTAATGTCACTTAAATAGTCTTCAACTTTATCAATATTGACAATCTGATCTTTTATCTCTTGTGATAAGACACTATACTCATCTAAAATTTTCTGTAAATCTTCCTCTGAAGTTTTTTCATTAGCGGCTGCAATTTTTGCATTTAACGCGTCGATGAGTGCTTTACTTCCAGATACTTTTTCCCATAACTTTATCAATCTAGAATAGTTGTCTACATACACTTTTGCTTGACTACTTAAAGAGTCGTATAACTTCACAATTTCATGAACAGTCTCATAAGAGGCATTGTCCAGTAAATCGGTTATTTTAGTTTGTACATTTAATGCCGCAGTTCTGTCTTTTGCTTCTTTAACTATGGTTTCTAAGCCTTTAATTATTTGTAATTTTTGCGGATCAATAAATTGACTCTTACCATAAATTGAATCTGATTCTAGAAGTTCGTTATATAATCTCGACACCTCATTAATTTCAGAGTCAGTTGGAGGATCACTTAAAGCATCTACTGCACTTTCCAACGTAGTTATCTTATTATTTGATTTACTTAACTCACTATAGATTGTTTCGTATCTTGTCCACTTATTTTGAACATCTGCTGACAATACCGATAGGAAAACGGTTATGCCAGCATTACCTGCCAAATCTATTAAGTCTAAATGAACTTTATCTATGGCAGATTTAAATTCAGCATTACTTACAAATGACTCTCCAATATTTTTAATTAATTGTTCCGCTTCTCCAACATTTGAATTCAAATCACCTTCTACAATTTGTAGCTTATTAATAACGGATGACAATTTATCTCCAATTTCATTTCTCTTCTCAAGGCTGTTATTTGCTCCTAAAATTGAGGCCCACTGTGATGGCTTTAATGTAGAATAAACATTATTTGCCTTTTTCATATCTGCAATTAATTGTGTGGTAAATGATATATTTTCGATATTTGTAATTCCATTTAAAGTAGTTAGAAAACCATTAAACTCTGTAATAGTTGCCTTCATTTGTTCAGCTAAAGGTATTGCAGTAGTAATTGTATTTTTTTGTTGTTCCGTTAAGAATGATGTTAAATGTGGTTTATCTTTAATTTTCTCATACTCATTTTTAAGCGTTTCAACCATCGTTAAGTAATTTTCTGACTCAATATTTAATATGCCTAACGTATTTAGTATAGTTTGAATGCTAGTATCATCTGTTGATTCAATCGTATATGCATTGATAATGCTGATTGAAGTACTATCTATACCTTTTTTCATTAATGGACTTAAACTAGCATATCTTTTTTGAAGAATTTTTAAGTCTTCATAAAATGCCTTATTACGATTTGTTACCACTGTAGCTCTCGCAATAAATGCACTAATATCGTCATCCAATAGATCCATTTCTATTTTTTGTGCATTAGCATTTTTCAAAACTGAATAGTTAAAAACTAAATTCTTATTCGTCGAATTATTATAAGCCGCATTAGCAGTGTTTAAAGAATTTAAGAAAGTAATCAGGTTCGCTGAGCTATCTATAATCGTAGAATCTATTGTTTCAATCCTTTCAATAGCATCTTTCAAGTTTGAATCGTAAATTCCAATTAAATTAATTAATTCTGCCCATCCATTATTACTTTTATTTACATTCAGTTTTTCATTTTCTGTTAGTTGCGAGTATGCCTCTATTAACTTTTTAATGTTTCGTTGATATACTGCAATTCCATCATCATCTAAATCATTTTGATTAACTACAATTAATTTTTGTAAACTAGTGATTACTTCGTTCAATTTATCTACAGTACCCAAAGTAATCTGTTTTCTACCGCCTTCTGATAGATATGTTAAAAGATCACCTGATATAGTAAATGATTGAACTGGTTCTTTAACCATGAGTTCTAAATTTGTTAAATCATATTTATATAAATACTTTCTATCGCTATCATTGATAAAATATAAAGTTGAGTTATGTTCCTTGATTTTACCAATCCCTGATGTCGCGGAAGAAATAATTTGAGTTTCGGTTGGAACAGCACCTAAAGTTAATTTGATAATTTTACCATTACTAGTTTCCTTTGAATAATATAAAGCTGATTCGATTTCAACAGGATTTACAATATTTTTAAATACATTATTTTGATATGAAGAAAATGTTGAAACTCCTGTATTACCAAAGTAAATATCTCTTCCACCTAAATCCGTTAAAAAATTTTGGTAAATTAAATCATTACTTTGAGAATTTGTATTATCATCTGCTGCAACATCTAAATGGTACCAGTCAGATTCAACTTTCACTGCATTCCATGAGTGAAGTTCACCGTTAGACATTCCATAAACATAACGTACGTCTACTCCCATCTCTTTAAGGAATATATACGTCCACATTGCATATGCATGTGATGATAACCCACCATTGTTTACTTTAATTTGCATTAAACTATGGTTATTTCGGTTAATGAAAGTTTGGTTTACTAAATGATCATGAACAAATTTTATTTTTTCAATAGTACTCATGGTATTACTGATAACAGACCAATTAATTTTTGTTAATTCCGATTGTAGATAAACATCAATAACCTTTTCATTTATTGGATCTTCTAAATAGTTAAAATCAAACTCTAATTTTACTGAATCCTCTGTAGCTGAAGTTACTTTTGTGGCTTTCACTTTAACTTTATTCATATTTCCATATAGTCTCGTATAATCAAACTCTGAATTTGGTGTATTTAATAAATCTTTCTTTAATGCTTCAAAAATCTCTTCGACAGATTTTTGAGAAGTTGTGATGTCTGGTGCATTATATGTAACCGTAAGCTTACCAGTTACTCCCTTCATTGCATTAAAAATTTCAGTTTGTAATGCCTCTTTATTTGTAATTACTACTTCATTTGCAACTGATGTTGGACTATATCCAGCCGAATCATTTACAAACTCATTTTTTATCTCAAATGTTATAGAATCCTCCGCAGCCGACACTTCCCCCGCCACAATAACACTCGCTGGAATCGCAACCAAAGCTGCTAATATTTTTTTCGATTGGTTCATGTATAAAACATCTCCTTCTCGGTTTCTTATGTACAAAAAATTCGTTACCCTTTATATCGGTTTCTATCCAAATTTTAGAATAAAAATTGCACAATAACTATGAAAAAAGAGCCTATTCTTTTGAATAGACCCTCCATTTTCTAAATTTCATCATTTTAGCGCATGTATCTTTTTCGTCAGTTTTAGAAATTTCGTATAGTCTGATTCTGAATGATTAACCATTCGCTACTATTTGCAGGCACCTAAAGAACATGTTACTGTAAATTTAATTCCAAAGAAAAGGAGCCATACCGATGAAGCGATTTAGTGTGATTTTTCTTAGCACCGTACTCTTCTTATCTTTCTTACCATTTACTAACACCACCTATGCTGCAAAACAGCTATTCAAAGATGTTCCCAATAACCATTACGCATATACAGCTATTAAGTGGGCCTATGATTTCGATATTATAAGCGGCTATCCAGATGGCACTTTCCGTCCAAATCAGCCTATAACCGAGCAACAATTCGCTCATATTTTAGTTAATTATTTTGATCTTGAGCCTACTAACAACGCACTTCAAAAATATACGAAAAAACCACTTTCATCCGACCCAAACTACAATACATTAGCAGCTTATCAAGTGCCATTGAACGGCTATTTCGATAATACCATTCGCGAGCAACCCATTAAACGTGGCGTTGTTGCCCAAGCGATTGCGTATGTAGCAGAAGGGAAAGCTAATTTAAACCAGTCCATTCGCTTTTTAGTAGACCACGGGATCTCGTCCGGCCAGTATCCACAGTATGAATATACAAATTTAGCGAAGTTTTACGGTGCAACGAATAATTTAACACGCGCACAAGTCGTAGCACTATTCTTCAATTTACAATCGAAAACCTACTTTTATATCTCAGATCCAGCTGAAAACAGTTATAGTAATCCCAATGGCGTTGCTCTAAATACAAGAGCAAACAACGCACGAAACGCAGTTGACTCATCATTACGTAAAGGAAAAAACTGGTCCCTAACCCCAGATAAAAATCCAAGCAAAACATGGAACGGGGATTATTCATACGAGTCAGATGCTACCGATTCAAAAGGTCGTTTCTTAACGATTACAAATAGCACAAAAAATAGTTTCTCTGTTGCATACAATACGTTTGACGGTTGGGCTTCTGGTTCTGCAGAAGGAACAGCAACGATTGTATCCGATACAAAGGCACGCATGTCAAAGACCAGCAATGGTGACCGTTGTATTATTGAATTCCAAAAACAAGGTACTGGCATAAAAACTACTGAGTTTAACTGTGAAAATGCACGTGACAAAGGTACAAATTTCAATGGCATATTAAAACGTTAATTAAACTAAAATAACAGGCTACTTCAATTTGTACAATTGAAGTAGCCTGTTATTGCTTATCTTATTCACATTTCCTTAGAAATTTATACTTTCTTATCCACTAGAACAAAAAAGCACACCGCAAATGCGATGTGCTTCTTTATATATATGACCCGTACGAGAATCGAACTCGTGTTACCGCCGTGAAAGGGCGGTGTCTTAACCGCTTGACCAACGGGCCAATGGCTCCGAAGGTAGGACTCGAACCTACGACCTGCCGGTTAACAGCCGGATGCTCTACCAACTGAGCTACTTCGGAACAATTTATATGGTGGGCCTAAATGGACTCGAACCATCGACCTCACGCTTATCAGGCGTGCGCTCTAACCAGCTGAGCTATAGGCCCATATAAAAAATATGGTGGGTTTGGACGGAATCGAACCGCCGACACTTAGAGCTTCAATCTAATGCTCTACCAACTGAGCTACAAACCCACTATAAAATTTCATAAAAAAATGGCGGTCCCGACCGGGATCGAACCGGCGATCTCCTGCGTGACAGGCAGGCATGTTAACCGCTACACCACGGGACCAACATTAAGTAAATTATGAAAATGGAGGAGGTAGAGGGATTCGAACCCCCGCGCGGTTTAACCCGCCTGTTAGTTTTCAAGACTAATCCCTTCAGCCAGACTTGGGTATACCTCCGAAGAAAAAAATAAATATATGGTGGAGCCTAGCGGGATCGAACCGCTGACCTCCTGCGTGCAAGGCAGGCGCTCTCCCAGCTGAGCTAAGGCCCCATTATAATGGTCGGAATGACAGGATTCGAACCTACGACCCCTTGGTCCCAAACCAAGTGCTCTACCAAGCTGAGCTACATTCCGAATTTGTCATTTCATTTAAAAATATATGGTGCGCTCGACAGGACTTGAACCTACAACCTTCTGATTCGTAGTCAGATGCTCTATCCAATTGAGCTACGAGCGCTAAATTTTTTGTTTAAAGTAAAAATGGTGCCGAGGGCCGGAATCGAACCGGCACGGTGATCACTCACCGCAGGATTTTAAGTCCTGTGCGTCTGCCAGTTCCGCCACCCCGGCATTTTTTTGGAGCGGAAGACGAGGTTCGAACTCGCGACCCCCACCTTGGCAAGGTGGTGTTCTACCACTGAACTACTTCCGCAAAATGCATAAGATATTTTTATTCTGACAGTTATGAAATTAAAAACTGGTGTGCCATGAAGGACTCGAACCTTCGACCCTCTGATTAAAAGTCAGATGCTCTACCAACTGAGCTAATGGCACTCTATAGTGGTGCCGGCGAAAGGAGTCGAACCCTCGACCTACTGATTACAAGTCAGTTGCTCTACCAACTGAGCTACACCGGCACTATAGAAATGGTGGAGGATGACGGGCTCGAACCGCCGACCCCCTGCTTGTAAGGCAGGTGCTCTCCCAGCTGAGCTAATCCTCCATATATTCTAGCGAAGCGACGTCCTACTCTCACAGGGGGAAACCCCCAACTACCATCGGCGCTAAAGAGCTTAACTTCTGTGTTCGGTATGGGAACAGGTGTGACCTCTTTGCCATCATCACTTCACTATGACATGGATGTCATGTTAAAGAACATCCGTGTATATGTAGAAAGAATTGTTCTTTCAAAACTGGATAAACGTTTCATTGAGTTGTGCAATAAAATGTGGTTAAGTCCTCGACCGATTAGTATTCGTCAGCTCCATGTGTCACCACACTTCCACCTCGAACCTATCTACCTGATCGTCTTTCAGGGGTCTTACTTACTTGCGTAATGGGAAATCTCATCTTGAGGGGGGCTTCATGCTTAGATGCTTTCAGCACTTATCCCGTCCACACATAGCTACCCAGCGATGCTCTTGGCAGAACAACTGGTACACCAGCGGTGTGTCCATCCCGGTCCTCTCGTACTAAGGACAGCTCCTCTCAAATTTCCTACGCCCACGACGGATAGGGACCGAACTGTCTCACGACGTTCTGAACCCAGCTCGCGTACCGCTTTAATGGGCGAACAGCCCAACCCTTGGGACCGACTACAGCCCCAGGATGCGATGAGCCGACATCGAGGTGCCAAACCTCCCCGTCGATGTGGACTCTTGGGGGAGATAAGCCTGTTATCCCCGGGGTAGCTTTTATCCGTTGAGCGATGGCCCTTCCATGCGGAACCACCGGATCACTAAGCCCGTCTTTCGACCCTGCTCGACTTGTAGGTCTCGCAGTCAAGCTCCCTTATGCCTTTACACTCTTCGAATGATTTCCAACCATTCTGAGGGAACCTTTGGGCGCCTCCGTTACTCTTTAGGAGGCGACCGCCCCAGTCAAACTGTCCGCCTGACACTGTCTCCTACCCCGCTAAGGGGTATGGGTTAGAAGTTCAATACAACCAGGGTAGTATCCCACTGACGCCTCCTCCGAAGCTGGCGCTCCGGAATCTCTGGCTCCTACCTATTCTGTACAAGTTGTACCAAAATTCAATATCAGGCTACAGTAAAGCTCCACGGGGTCTTTCCGTCCTGTCGCGGGTAACCTGCATCTTCACAGGTACTATAATTTCACCGAGTCTCTCGTTGAGACAGTGCCCAGATCGTTACGCCTTTCGTGCGGGTCGGAACTTACCCGACAAGGAATTTCGCTACCTTAGGACCGTTATAGTTACGGCCGCCGTTTACTGGGGCTTCAATTCGCAGCTTCGCTTGCGCTAACCACTCCTCTTAACCTTCCAGCACCGGGCAGGCGTCAGCCCCTATACGTCACCTTACGGTTTTGCAGAGACCTGTGTTTTTGCTAAACAGTCGCCTGGGCCTATTCACTGCGGCTCTTCATGGCTATTCACCTTAAAGAGCACCCCTTCTCCCGAAGTTACGGGGTCATTTTGCCGAGTTCCTTAACGAGAGTTCTCTCGCACACCTTAGGATTCTCTCCTCGACTACCTGTGTCGGTTTGCGGTACGGGCACCTCTCACCTCGATAGAGGCTTTTCTTGGCAGCGTGAAATCAGGAACTTCGCTCATACGAGCTCGTCATCACAGCTCAACGTTAAAGTATGCGGATTTGCCTACATACACGCCTTACTGCTTGAACAGAGACAACCAACGCTCTGCTTACCCTATCCTACTGCGTCCCCCCATTTCTCAAACGGTGAGGAGGTGGTACAGGAATATCAACCTGTTGTCCATCGCCTACGCCTATCGGCCTCGGCTTAGGTCCCGACTAACCCTGAGCGGACGAGCCTTCCTCAGGAAACCTTAGTCATACGGTGCATGGGATTCTCACCCATGTTTCGCTACTCATACCGGCATTCTCACTTCTAAGCGCTCCACCAGTCCTTCCGGTCTGACTTCAACGCCCTTAGAACGCTCTCCTACCACGCATCCATACGGATGCATCCACAGCTTCGGTGAATCGTTTAGCCCCGATACATTTTCGGCGCAGTGTCACTCGACCAGTGAGCTATTACGCACTCTTTAAATGATGGCTGCTTCTAAGCCAACATCCTGGTTGTCTAAGCAACGCCACATCCTTTTCCACTTAACGATTACTTTGGGACCTTAGCTGGTGGTCTGGGCTGTTTCCCTTTTGACTACGGATCTTATCACTCGCAGTCTGACTCCCGTGTATAAATATCTGGCATTCGGAGTTTGTCTGAATTCGGTAACCCGAGATGGGCCCCTAGTCCAAACAGTGCTCTACCTCCAGTATTCTCAATCACGAGGCTAGCCCTAAAGCTATTTCGGAGAGAACCAGCTATCTCCAGGTTCGATTGGAATTTCTCCGCTACCCACACCTCATCCCCGCATTTTTCAACATGCGTGGGTTCGGGCCTCCAGTAAGTGTTACCTCACCTTCACCCTGGACATGGGTAGATCACCTGGTTTCGGGTCTACGACCACGTACTAATTCGCCCTATTCAGACTCGCTTTCGCTGCGGCTCCGTCTTCTCAACTTAACCTCGCACGTAATCGTAACTCGCCGGTTCATTCTACAAAAGGCACGCTATCACCCATTAACGGGCTCTAACTACTTGTAGGCACACGGTTTCAGGATCTATTTCACTCCCCTTCCGGGGTGCTTTTCACCTTTCCCTCACGGTACTGGTTCACTATCGGTCACTAGGTAGTATTTAGCCTTGGGAGATGGTCCTCCCAGATTCCGACGGAATTTCACGTGTTCCGCCGTACTCAGGATACACTCTGGAGGGAATGAACTTTTGACTACAGGGCTTTTACCTTGTTTCGCGGACCTTTCCAAGTCGCTTCGTCTAGCTCATTCTTTTGTAACTCCGTATAGAATGTCCTACAACCCCAAAGAGCAAGCTCTTTGGTTTGGGCTCTTCCCGTTTCGCTCGCCGCTACTCAGGGAATCGAATTTTCTTTCTGTTCCTGCAGGTACTTAGATGTTTCAGTTCTCTGCGTCTGTCCTCATCACGCTATGAATTCACGTGTAGATACTATCCGATTAAAGATAGTGGGTTCCCCCATTCGGAAATCCCCGGATCAAAGCTTACTTACAGCTCCCCGAGGCATATCGGTGTTAGTGCCGTCCTTCATCGACTCCTAGTGCCAAGGCATCCACCGTGCGCCCTTATTAACTTAACCAAAAGTTTAGTTAAACTTGAACAAGTTCAAGATTTAAGTTTGCACGTCAATTACTTGACGTTTGTGATCTATTATTACTAATAGAAAATTTGTTTATTGCTTTCAATGTCGTTTTATCCAGTTTTCAAAGAACAAAGCAGCTGACTTCAATCACATCGTGAATAAGCTTCGCTGAATTTGCTTCATGCAGCTTTGCGACAATAGCGCTAGCGTAAGGAGCAAATATTTTTTTGAAGTTTTTCATCTTTCGATGAACCTTCAAAACTGAACAGCAAACGTTAATGTTTCATTCCCCGAAGGAATGATTCCGAAAAATCCTTAGAAAGGAGGTGATCCAGCCGCACCTTCCGATACGGCTACCTTGTTACGACTTCACCCCAATCATCTATCCCACCTTCGGCGGCTGGCTCCACAAGGGTTACCTCACCGACTTCGGGTGTTACAAACTCTCGTGGTGTGACGGGCGGTGTGTACAAGGCCCGGGAACGTATTCACCGTGGCATGCTGATCCACGATTACTAGCGATTCCGGCTTCATGTAGGCGAGTTGCAGCCTACAATCCGAACTGAGAACGATTTTATCGGATTAGCTCCCCCTCGCGAGTTGGCAACCGTTTGTATCGTCCATTGTAGCACGTGTGTAGCCCAGGTCATAAGGGGCATGATGATTTGACGTCATCCCCACCTTCCTCCGGTTTATCACCGGCAGTCTCCTTAGAGTGCCCAACTAAATGATGGCAACTAAGAACAAGGGTTGCGCTCGTTGCGGGACTTAACCCAACATCTCACGACACGAGCTGACGACAACCATGCACCACCTGTCACCGTTGTCCCCGAAGGGAAAACTGTATCTCTACAGTGGTCAATGGGATGTCAAGACCTGGTAAGGTTCTTCGCGTTGCTTCGAATTAAACCACATGCTCCACCGCTTGTGCGGGCCCCCGTCAATTCCTTTGAGTTTCAGTCTTGCGACCGTACTCCCCAGGCGGAGTGCTTAATGCGTTAGCTGCAGCACTGAGGGGCGGAAACCCCCCAACACTTAGCACTCATCGTTTACGGCGTGGACTACCAGGGTATCTAATCCTGTTTGCTCCCCACGCTTTCGCGCCTCAGTGTCAGTTACAGACCAGATAGTCGCCTTCGCCACTGGTGTTCCTCCAAATCTCTACGCATTTCACCGCTACACTTGGAATTCCACTATCCTCTTCTGCACTCAAGTTCCCCAGTTTCCAATGACCCTCCACGGTTGAGCCGTGGGCTTTCACATCAGACTTAAGGAACCACCTGCGCGCGCTTTACGCCCAATAATTCCGGACAACGCTTGCCACCTACGTATTACCGCGGCTGCTGGCACGTAGTTAGCCGTGGCTTTCTAACAAGGTACCGTCAAGGTAGCGCCAGTTACTACGCTACTTGTTCTTCCCTTGCAACAGAGTTTTACGAACCGAAATCCTTCTTCACTCACGCGGCATTGCTCCATCAGGCTTTCGCCCATTGTGGAAGATTCCCTACTGCTGCCTCCCGTAGGAGTCTGGGCCGTGTCTCAGTCCCAGTGTGGCCGATCACCCTCTCAGGTCGGCTACGCATCGTTGCCTTGGTGAGCCGTTACCTCACCAACTAGCTAATGCGCCGCGGGCCCATCTTACAGTGACAGCCGAAACCGTCTTTCAATAACTCTCCATGAGGAGAAAAATATTATTCGGTATTAGCTCCGGTTTCCCGAAGTTATCCCAATCTGTAAGGTAGGTTACCCACGTGTTACTCACCCGTCCGCCGCTAAATCAGAAGAAGCAAGCTTCTTCGTCATTCGCTCGACTTGCATGTATTAGGCATGCCGCCAGCGTTCGTCCTGAGCCAGGATCAAACTCTCCATAATAGTTAGTTTGAAAGCTCATTTGCTTTGCTAGCGTATCAACTAAAAGTTGATATCTATTTTTGCTTCATTTAAGAAGCTTTGTTTCATTAACGTTGCTTGTTCAGTTTTCAAGGTTCATGTTGTCGTCGTGTTGACGACCTTTAATATATTAACATGTTAACTTCTCAATGTCAACATTTTTTAATATTTTTTATTTTATTTCGTTCGTTGTAAGCGTTTGTTGCGCTTCAACGTTTATTAATATACACCTGTTGTTGTTAGTAATGCAACACTTTATTAAAAGAAAAAATTTTCAAATTATTATACCAGTAAAATAATTATAGTTCTTTCCTATTTAATTATCATTAAAAAAATCTCAACTTCCTTTGCCTTCATTTTTTAAAAACCCCCTTTCAATATAAAAAAACTCGAAAAGGCAAATTCACTTTTTCGAGTTTTTTAATAAGTAAGCCTGATTTTTGATTAATTTGTCGCTTTTACATTTTGAAATACGTTAACTAAAAATATTAAAATAGCAACTGCGAAGCCGATTCCTCCACCAGATACGCAAACTTCCATCAACGCATGAGGGAAATCAGTATGAATTAACATCATTCCAGCGAATAAAAATGGTAAAGAAATGTTTTGCACCCAAAAATGTATAACTCCTAAATTACTATTCCCTGCTCTAGGGTACAAGGTATATATAACACCAATTAATCCTGTGGATAGCCATCCTACTACGTTAATATGTGCATGTGTTGCTCCCCACTGTAAATCAATCGTATAGTGCATGAAAAGGCCAAATAGAATCCCAATAATTAAGTAACAAACCGAAACTTTAATCCATTTCGCTCCCATTATTAATCCTCGTTTCTTCTTACTTATTTTCATTTCCCTATTTCCTACTCACAGTTACTAAATTTACAAATTTACCTTTAATCCGATAGTTTCACTTTCAAAGTTTCAATTTTTAAATTAGTCACACAATACTAATTCGCATATAATTCATATAGAAAGGAGTGTTTTTATGAAAGAAACATTTATCGACTATGTGAAAAAAATGCAGAATTATTCTGAGGCGCTTGCGGTTATATTCTGGGATATGCGTACAGGTGCACCGAAGAAAGGTTTACCGCAGCGTGCAGAGGTTATTGGCACATTATCTTCTGAGTTATTCGCACTGCAAACAAGCGACGAGCTTGGGGCAATGCTTACACAACTTGAAAACGAAGAGCTAGACTACGTAACGCGTCGTCTTTATGAAGAAGTCAAAAAATCCTATGATGAATCGAAGAAAATTCCTGCAGATGAATACAAAGCCTATACCATTTTAAAAGCAAAATCAGAAGCAGCGTGGGAAGAAGCAAAGGCAAAATCAGATTTTCAAATTTTCCTTCCTTACCTTAAAGAAGTCATCGTGTATCAAAAGAAATTTGTACACTATTTGGGCATCAAAAACGGCTCGGCTTACAACACGCTATTAGATCAATATGAGCCTAACATGACAACGGATATGCTCGATCGATTATTTGGCGAGTTGAAAGAAACAATCGTTCCTCTTGTAAAAGCGATTCAAGCTTCACCAAACAAACCAGATACATCGGTGTTATTTAAGCATTTCCCGAAAGCTGGTCAACACACCGCCTCACTTGAACTACTAACGCAGCTTGGTTATGACTTCGACGCAGGTCGCTTAGATGAAACGGTACACCCATTTATGATTGGTTTAAATAGCGGTGACATTCGCGTTACAACAAAATATGATGAAATGGACTTCCGCTCAGCTATTTTTGGCACAATTCACGAATGTGGTCATGCTTTATATGAACAAAACATCGACCCTAAGTTAAACGGCTTACCGCTATCTACTGGAGCATCCATGGGTATTCATGAGTCACAATCATTATTTTACGAAAACATCCTTGGACGTAACGAGAACTTTTGGAAGCATAACTTTGCTGTATTACAAAAACACTCACCAGAACAATTTGGGCAAGTACCTGTAGAAGAGTTTCTAAGAGCTATTAATTTTTCAGAGCCATCATTTATTCGTATTGAAGCAGATGAGTTAACCTACCCACTACATATTATGATTCGCTACGAAATTGAGCGTGAAATTTTCAATGGTGACTTACAAGCAGAGGACTTACCACGTGTTTGGAATGATAAATATGAGGAATATCTTGGCATTCGTCCAGAAAATGATGCTCAGGGTGTACTACAAGATATGCATTGGAGTGACGGAAGTTTCGGCTACTTCCCAAGTTATGCACTTGGCTTCATGTATGCTGCACAATGGAAGCATGCGATGGATCAAGATATCCAAAACTTCGACGAGCTATTAGAACAAGGCAATCTTACGCCAATTTTACAGTGGTTAACTGAAAATGTTCATCAACATGGGGCATTAAAAAAACCAAATGAATTGATTGTTGAAGGTACTGGTGAAGCATTATCTGCTCACTATCTTGCAGATTACTTACAGCAAAAGTACACAAAACTTTATCAACTTTAGTCATCGAGCCACGTTTCTTCATTGAAACGTGGCTTTTTACTGAACAAAAGTGCTAAAGCATCCCGTTAAGCCCCGACAAGCTTAGGAGGGGTCGAAAAGCTCGAGGGGCTGGGGCTTTAGCCTAGACGTGAAATATACTTTATTTAAAAGTTATCTACAATACGATACATTTATAATTTCCTTATCAATAAAAAGACCCCTTACTCATTAAAAGTAAAGGGCAAATCAAGTAGGAGAATTTATGAGAAAAACGGATTCACTGTAAAAAAGAGCCTTTCTACAATTATCTAGACATAAAAAGAGAAAGGCAAAAAGTGGAGAAACCTTTAGTATATCCAAATCTTCTTGGATTACTAAATACAGTTATACCTTTCAAAGGTTAAAATTAGGTTAAAAAAAAGAAATTTTTTTAAAATAGAAAAAAAGACCTATTTTTGAAATACTTTTTTAAATTCCAAACAATAAAATGCCCGCTTATGTCAAATTTCTACTCGTTTTATTCTCGTTAAACTTATTTGAATAGTTAATATGCTAAATTTAAAAAGAAAATTTTTACTTTTTTCTATTATTATGAGGAGGTTTAAAATGATTAAATTTAAAACAATTCGAAAAAGAATACTTTTTGCATTCACTAGTGTCATCGCTATAATAGCTGCATTTATAATTTATAACTATATTCAGACATCAAACAGCGTCGATAACACGAAAAAAATCGTGGATGAAGAGCTACAACTTTTAACGGTTGACTATGATTTGGCGCAAACAATGGCAATACGTATTGCAGCAGCGCGTGGTTATGTTTTATCAGGCAGTTCTACATATAAAGACATTTATACAGAAAACGTAGCGATTGCACAGCAAAAAGAAGAACAGCTACGTGTACTTATTCAATCAGATGAATTTGAAAAATATGCAAAAATGGCAGCAGAGTGGAGTAATTACGTTCAAACTTCAGTACTCGATGTGTATGATGCTGGAAATGAAAAACTTGCTACAGCCAATTTAATAAAAATGGATAACACCGCTACCGAAATTCGCAAAGGTTTTGAAAGCTTAGCTGTAAGTCGTAGCGAAAAAATGAATACGTATGGTCAAGAGGTTATTACTTCGGGCACAACTACAAAAACAATGAGCCTTGTTACCGGCCTACTCATCATTATCCTCTCTATCGTTATCGCAAGTATTAGTGCGCGTAGGATTTCACGTCCAATCATTACCGTAACAAAACGTATGGAAAGCATCGCGAATGGTAATTTCAGTGAACCTCTTCTCGAAAAAACGACAGCCGATGAAATTGGGCAATTAACGGATGCAACGAACGAAATGGTTCAGACGTTAAATCGTATGTTAAAAACGATTCAACAAGTTTCAAACGAAGTTGCAGCACAAAGTGAAGAGTTAACTCAATCTGCTAGTGAAGTAAAAGTCGGAACAGAGCAAATCTCTACGACGGTTTCCGAAATTGCAAATGGTACAGAAATACAAGCAAGCAACGCAGCCGATGTAGCAGCAACCATGTCGGATTTCACGATGAAAATGTCAAATGTCAATGACCGTAATGTCGAAATTAATCGCTACTCTCATGAGGTCATGACATTAACAAAACAAGGTCAAAACTTAATGGATGCATCAACGAATCAAATGGTAACCATTGATCATATCGTAAAAGATGCTGTTACTAAAGTTGATGAATTAAGCACACAAACACAGGAAATCTCAAAAATTGTTCAGGTTATCCATGCAATTGCAGACCAAACAAATTTACTTTCACTTAATGCTGCGATTGAAGCTGCACGTGCGGGTGAACACGGTAAAGGTTTCGCTGTCGTAGCGGATGAGGTTCGAAAATTAGCCGATCAAGTAACAAATTCTGTTGGTGATA
Source organism: Lysinibacillus sp. 2017 (assembly GCF_003073375.1). Taxonomy (NCBI): domain Bacteria; kingdom Bacillati; phylum Bacillota; class Bacilli; order Caryophanales; family Bacillaceae; genus Lysinibacillus; species Lysinibacillus sp. 2017. Next base: position 217,668 of record NZ_CP029002.1, on the reverse strand, counting down.
TTACAACAATTGTCGATAAAATTATAACTGGATCACACCTTGTCACTTCATCACTTGAAGCAGGTTATGAAGAAGTCGAACGTGGTTCAGCACAAATTACAACAACAGGTGAAACCTTCTCGGAAATTTCGAACATGCTTTCAAATATGTCCGACCATATTACAAATATGTCTTCTCAGTTAAATGAAGTTGTACAAAATACTGCAACGATTAATCGTTCAATTGATGAAATTGCAGCAGTTTCTCAACAATCTGCTGCTAGTATCGAAGAAACTTCGGCTACTGTAGAACAAGCCTCTAGTGCCATGGACGAAATTTCAAATAGTTCTTCAACACTTGCTGGAATGGCCGAGACTTTAAATGAAAATGTACGTCAATTTAAATTACATGGTTAAGAATTAGTCAAAATAATTAATGCAAAAGGTTCTGTCCGGAAAAACTTTCTGGACAGAACCTTTTTTCTTAAACTATCTTTTGTAATAACTGATAACCCAAACCTTTAAACATAATATCTAACATCGCTGCGATAATAATAACAACGACCACGGCTACATATAACCTTTTTTTACCCTTCATTTAAAAATCCTCCAAGTGATTTGTTCTTTTCATCATAGTCTATTTTATAGTGAAAACCTAGCATCCGTAATAGGAATTCACAAAAAAACAATCGATTAAAAGTGAAAATAATTACCTATTTTATACAAATTCGGGTTTTTGTCAAATATACAACCCCCTAATTATTTACAATAAACTATAATGAAAGTAGATACATAAAAAGCACTACACTAAAGAAATTTTTGGAGGAGAAACGGCATGGGGAAATCGAAAAAACCGAAAGTAACATCGATTAATTACAAATTAGGCTTTGCCTTTTTAATTGCACTACTTATCCCGACATTATTAATTGCATTTACGTCTTATTCTCAGATAAACAAATGTTTGTTGCAACCAATGAATTAACCGGTTGGAAAATTGGAGGCACTCTGTTTGTCAGTGAAATTCATGAGGCCACGAATCCTATTTTAAAAACAACGCTTTATGTTGTCATTACTTCACTTGTTATTTTAGGAGTATTCCTAATCATCATTATTCGTTCAATTACAAAACCATTAAAAGAAATTTCAGATGCAGCAGTTGTGATGAGCTCTGGCGATTTACGTACAACCTTAACTATTAATAAGAAGGATGAAATTGGGTTGTTAAGCCGTTCATTCCGTAAGATGAGTGATATGCTTTCATCGATTATTAAGCATATTCATGAACAATCTTCAGTCATTTCAGCTTCGTCTGAAGAGCTTGCAGCAACATTAGCAGAAAGTCGTAAAGCATCAGAGCAAATTGCACTTGCGATGAATGATGTACAAGACGGCTTTGAACAACAATCAAGTAAACTAACAAAAAGCTTTAAATCATTGCAAAAAGTCTCAGAAAACATCCATTCTATTTCGGATAATAGCGTACAAGTAACAGCGAGCGCGCAAAATGCAGTAAGCGCTGCAGACATTGGTCATGATATTGTTATTTCTACTCAGCAGCAAATGTCGAATATCGAAGGCACATTCAATCGTCTATCTTCTGATATTGCTACGGTAAATACATATGCCAATGAAATTAATGAAATTGTTAACGTGATTACATCGATTGCAGACCAAACGAACTTACTTGCATTGAACGCTTCCATTGAAGCAGCACGTGCTGGTGAACACGGAAAAGGCTTCGCAGTTGTTGCAGAGGAAGTTCGAAAACTGGCTGAACAAACGAATAATTCATCGATTCAAGTAAAAGAGATTATTACAGCCATTCAACGTGAATCGTCAAAATCTGTAACCTCTATGCATGATAGTTTAGGTGAGGTTTCAAAAGGTTTAGAAATGTTCTCTCAAACAGAAACGAATTTCTTACAAGTAAAAACATATATCGAAAACTTAACCGAGCAGCTTGTTGAAATTCAGGACCGCGCGCTACAAATTGCGAAAGATAGTGACTTCGTTGTTGGTGATATTCAAGTGGTTGAAGATATTTCAGCGAACTCGAAAAAATTATTACAAACGGTTTCTACTTCTACAGAAGCACAACTTTGCTCGCTAGAAGAAATTTCAGCTACCGCCGAATCATTAGAATCAATCGTCGACGACCTATTAACAGAAGTAAGTATATTTAAAACGAATTAATAACAAAAGCGCTAAAGCACAGAATACGATAGATTTATATTTTCCCTATAAAAAACAGAGGCGATTTCTCCCATTCACGAGAGAAATCGCCTCTTTTATTATTTTTAAAACGCTATTACTTCTTGTATGGAATGTTCTTGGACTAAAATTTACATTCTTCTTAGTGAATTTTATAATGAATAAAAGGAGCGTGAATGTTTTGATCCGATATACGATCATAGTCACAACGCATAACGATCAACGGTTATTTTACCGAACGAATAATAGCAAACTTATTCTCTTCATGCATGAATGTGCAACAAGAGCCTTGAATATCCAAACCGCGAATACCCTTTCACTTGACGAACTATTCATTGTAGATGCTTATTTAGATCATCCAAAAAGCTGTGAAGTCATTGATAGTCAGTTAAAACAATCCGTGTTTCTTCCTGTTTAAACGTATTAACCGCTATTTCATCTTCTCCACAAAATGCTTTAATAAGCGTGCCGTTAAGCCCCAAATTGTGTGATTTTCATACTCATAAAACCATTCTTCCATCCGGGTTTGTCGCCATTGGTAGTCTTGTCCATTCGCAATTTTATCGTACGGAAAATCAATTGAAGGTTTTGGTTCAAATGCTACGTAATGGACGTATGGTTCATGCGTTAGTAACCATTGAAGCGGTACTGTAAACACTGCTTCCACTTCATCTTTGTTAAATGTATGTAGCTGTGCGACATCAATGACCCCGATAAATGGATAGACGACAAATGTAGGCGAAGTTACAAAAGGACTTAAATGCCCAAGTACTTCAATCGATTGCGGATCTACCCCTAGCTCTTCATACGTTTCACGTAACGCAGCAGCCAGTGGTGACGCATCTGTTTCATCGATTTTACCCCCTGGAAAGCTAATATCCCCTGGTTGTTTACGCATCGTAAAAGCGCGCACCTCAAATAACACATGCCACTCGCCGTCTTTTTCCACTAGTGGGATGAGCACAGCTGAACGAAAGGCCTTCTCTTCCCCTAAAAATAACGGTTGGGGTTTATTTAGTTGTCCCTTCAATTGATTTAAAAACATATATTTCTCCACCTTATGACAATTAGTCTCCTTATCGTATCATGAACCAGTTATTTGAGCGAAATGAGAAGTAAACCTAAACACCCCTCGCATGGGTACCGCATACTATAGGACATATTCAAAAGAGAGAAGGATGGCAACATGAAATGGATTCGTTATGCCTTGATTGGCGGGCTATTATTCGTTTTAGCTGGCTGTGGAGAGAAGGTATTGCACGAGGTAAAGATTGGCGAAGTAACACGATCGATTTTCTATGCCCCACTCTATGCTGCGATTGAGGAAGGCTTTTTTGAAGAGGAAGGCTTAGATATTCAACTAACGACGATCCCTGGTGGCGATAAAACGATGACCGCGCTTCTATCTGATGGCATCGACATCGCCCTAATTGGAGCGGAAACGTCGATTTATGTAGCAGGACAAAACCCAAATGATCCGGTCGTAAACTTCGCACAGCTTACACAAACAGATGGTACGTTTTTAGTCGCACGTGAAGACGTCTCAAATTTTGATTGGGAAATGTTAAAAGGCACTACATTTTTAGGGCAACGTGTTGGTGGAATGCCGCAAATGGCTGGGGAATTTGTGTTGAAAAAGCACAGTATTGATCCACACAACGATTTAACGCTTATTCAGAACATTGATTTTGCCAATATCGCCAATGCCTTTGCGTAAGAGTACAAAAAACACTACTATATATTGAGTGGAGATGTTACAGAATGGGTAGCCCCTTTCGTAACGCATCACAATATGCGGTAGAGGATTTAATGTCAAATGGGGTGTCTGCATCTGCATTCCTCATTCCTCATGTAAGGAAGGCTAAGCTTGTAAACGCTCATAATACAGACTTGACACCCACTCCTTACGTCATATACATACGTCACTTATAGCAGATTATGGACCGGCTCCATTCAGATGATCAAATCATTAAAAACATCTACCTCCATATCACAAAAAAATAAAAAAAAGCCTCCCACAAGTTTGCTCAACTCATGAGAAGCTTCGATTCATTGTAACTATGTTAGCATGTGTACATAAGAGATGTTAGTGGGTTTTAGTAATTGACTAGGTCCTACCATAGTAGAACTTAGCATTATTTATTCCCATTAAACTCAATCACCTTTGTACATAATTACACAATTTATAGTTCTAGGCTAGGCCACCATTTGTAAATATAACTTGCCTATTTATCCAATACCCTAAAATCGCCAAATATGATACTATGTCGACGATGTCTTCTGGTGTACCTAGATCAACAAGCTACGCCCCTTCTTTTTCCATCTAAAAATAGTTGAGTTGCAGTATTGTGTTTGAAGATGAATTAAAAAGGTGCCATAAACATATTTGTCATATTTTATGGTGTCTCAAAGCGTAAAATAAAACTTTTCAAGTTCATCATCTAAAATCATTTTTGAAATTACTATAAAATCATCTTTGAAATTTTGTTTAAACTCCCCAGCAATATTAACGTATTTAAGTAAATATTCTTCAGTGACTGTTCTATATCTCCTGTTAACGCGACTATTTAAAGCAGAAATTATATCTTTTCCATTTATGCCACTTAAATCACCATAAGCATTTCTTAAAAACTTATTAGACACCTCTTGTATTTCTAAATTATCATCTTTTCTATTTTGCAGATAAGTTACATATAAAAATGATTTATACAAAACATTATTTACTATACTTGTAGATTTTTCAATACAATAAGCCTTCTCTAACCCATAATAACGATTTAACTCTATTGCCAATGGATAAATTATGTCGTCTAACTTAACAAGATTACCGGATTCCTTATAACAAATTCCATTGAGATATTGTAATACGGTAGTATCTAACATATTTTGAGAACTAATCAAAACTTCACTATTTTGTATATAGGTTTTATTATGCCAATTTGAAAAAGTATGATAAATAGTTCTAAAATCATCATAATATCGGTTTAACCCATATGTGATTATTGCTTCTTCATTATAATAATTTAATACATATGAATGCAGCTTTTCAAACCCTAAAATAATGTCTGTTGACACGGGCATTATTTTCTTAGGAATTTGTAACCCTAATCTATTATTCGAACTATTAATATAAGGGATCACAAATTCATCGAGTATTGAATACCAATCACTGTCTTTTTCAATATTTATATCATTCTTTTGAAGCATTGCATTGTTTGAAACTTTATACTGTAATTTATACATTTTTTTCCTTTTTGTATCAGATAAATAAGAATCCCCTAATTTTTCTAACAATCGAGTCATTGAATAATTTGAATCATACTCTACTGATGTACTATTTCCTTGAGCAACACTATAATAGTTTTTGTTAGTTGAAACAATTTGTTTTTTTAATTCATTAATAGCTTCATTTTCTTCATTTTCATCAAAGGCAGAGGATCTATCAATTTTCGTGACTACTAATTTTGTATTATTAGCACTAACAGTCATTACATTTTTAAACAACTCAAGATGTTCATTACTAATTAAGTTTCCAGAAGTACTAGCCGGTATAAATAATATTTTATTAGGTGATGTTATATCTACAGAAATTGAATTTTGTTCTTTAGAAATATGTCCTTGTGAATCTCTAAAAATTATTCCATCTTTAAAATTAAAATTATATTTTTTCTTGAAATTTGAATTTAATTCAAATAACAATGTACATTCTGTAAAAAGAAAATGTAATGAATAATAATTGCCGTTTTCTTCAAATTCTTCATCTATTTTTTTAGTAGATTGTATTGTTGCCTTTATAACTTCCTCAGTCATAGGCAGTTCTAGATAGTCATCTAAAATATAGTTACTTTGAATATCTAATTCCTTAAATATAATATTTGTTACTACAGATCTGATAAATGCATCCACTAAAAACTCTTGGTTACTTCTGTCTTCTTCTCTTATTTTTTCTAAAAAAATCTTAAATTCATCATAAACTTTATCATTTCTAATAAAATTGTAAATATGCTCAAAAACAGGATTTAAGTAGAACTCATTATCGTAATCAATGAACAATTCAGGTGAAAATGACTTTAAATGTGAATGTTCGTTAGAAATATTATAATTATTAGTGAATTTTATAAAATCATCAATAATTACACTGGCTTTTTTAGTTTTTAAAAATAAGCGCTCCTTACTAACTTTGGAGAGTAACACGATGTTTGTTTGAATTATTGTACTATTAGCTGAGGCTGTTATAGTTGCATCTATATAATCTTGACTATTTATATTTATAAATTGTTTTACAAAAGTTGTTTTACCAGCCCCTGTTACACCTACTAAATCAATTTTCAGAGGATTATCTATACCCAACTTTTCCTTTAGAAATGTATCATAGCCTGTATCTTTATATAATCTTTGTAGACTGATGATAGCTTTAGGAAATTTCTTTTCCAGTTCTTTTTTACTTTTTAGATATGAGTAATAGTTCAGTTCTGAGGAAGAAAACTTTGTGAAAATACCGTACTCTGGGTTATCAATCAAAAAATCAATTAGTTTCTCGAATTCATTTAAAATATCCAAATCATTTTCGATTTCTTCAAATTTCAAATACAATTTTGGTTCATTAATAGCAGAATAAATTCTTTTCTGTTCGTCTTTAAAACATCCACTTAACGCACTTAACACCAAATCACCCCATTTTTCCAATATATTTACATTATATTATATTTCACTTAATTAGAAACGATAATTTTAAGTAAAATAAACTTTTTTTAGAAGAAAAAAGCCAAATCAATAAAAAATTAATATAGTCTTTTATTTTGAAGGTGAACCGTATAGCAAAAATGTTGAATGAAATTTGAGTCGTATATACCACACCACATTTTATGGTGAATTTTATCCCTCTTTTTAGGGCTATGGTTAAGCTCGAACGGCTTGCAACCGAGCCTCTGCGGGCTGAGCCAGAGAACCATGCTGGCTCTGCCAAACGAGGCTATCACGCCCGCTGATTGATATAAAGCCTGGCTTCGATCAAGCATAACTAAATTTCTGCTATTCCTTAGTCCCCAACGAATTTGAGTTACTGGCTCTCCAGTCCGCACTTGGTGACTCATTTGTCCGCATTGAGTTTTTTAATTTAATTCATCGCTGGTCTTTTGCCCTCGACTTCTTGGACTCTTTCAAATGCCTAAATCAATTATTTCTCAATTTTCTATAAAGGTAGTATTTTTATGAAATCCTGGTCATCTTGTAACTCATTAAGAGTTCTTTGAAGATCTGCTTCTTTTTCTTTGATTAATACCGGTTCAACAAATTATCCAAATTTATTAAATAATGGTTATAACTGTTCTAAGTATTCCTTATCAATCACTCTGTTCATTATTTTGTATGTTCCTTCAGATTGGAGCTAAATTTTATATTTAAATGTAGCTTTTCCATAAATCCTATAAGTTAATTATCTCCTAAACCGCGAACCTAAAAACAATAATATACAAATATAAGGTATTTAATGTAAAATTATTTATAAATTCTAGTTTGGGGGAAATAATAATGTTGCAAGTTCAAGGGATAGATATATTTGGCATTAATGGTATAAATGATTTAAAAATAGTATTTAAACCTGGAATTAATATAATTTGTGGAAGGAATGGGGGAGGGAAAACAACAATATTAGAATGTATTGCAGCAGGTATTACTAATAAAAAGACTAATAAACTCAGAAAAAATTTAAGTTCTCCTAAAGGTTACTACCATATTTACGGAACTAACTATTATGACAATTTTTCACAAGAAAAATATCTTGACACTAAAGATACCTTTTGGCATACAAGAAAGATATCTAATAATCTTTTATATTTCACAATACATAGAACACAATATAATTCATTTAAAATGCACTCTATCCAAAATTGGTTTGGTGAAATATATCAAAAAAGGGAATTAGATATTCATGAATACGATGATTTACAGTTGGCCATTGAGTGTTTTCAGAAATTAGATCCTAATGTTAGGTTTAGTAGAGTTAGAACAAATCCTAGCTATAAAAATAACCATTTAAATAGATATAATCAAAATTCAGATATGAAGGCTGAAATTTTAGTTTCAACTGGTGAAGGAGAAATTCCATTAAGTTATTTATCTGCTGGGTATTTATCCTGTTTATGCATATTTTTAGAAATTATTAAAAAAGCAAAAACTGAAGTTGATTTTAGTAGACCTATTCAAGAATTTGACGGCCTTATTTTAATTGATGAAATAGATTTACATCTCCATCCAGAATGGCAGAAAAAAATACTTGAAATTTTAAGATGGATGATACCTTATGCTCAAATAATTGCGACCACACATAGTCCTCACATAGTTCAAGTCGCCAAAGCGAGTGAAGTAATTACAATTAAAAATAATTACGGTCTTTGTTTTGCATATCGAAGTAATTCAAACCTTAAATACGGTTATCAAGGGTGGTCAATTGAAGAAATATTAGAAGATGTAATGGGGCTGGAAAATACTCATTCAGATTTATATAACAGTTTATTAAAATCGATTGAATACTCAATAAAAAGTTCAAATATTGATGAGGCACAACTTAATTTAGAGGAATTTAAACAGTTATTACATCCTAACAATCCTCTTGGCAAAATTTTATCAATTCAAATTGCTAGTATGAGAGGTGGCTTATGATAAAAATAAACAAGGTACCCTGTCCAAGTGAACTAACATTGCAAAATAAAGCTGCGCTCACTCAAGAATATAAAGATAATGGCACTTCTGTTTGGAGGAAAAAATATATAAAAGAGGGGCTTTTATTAAGTTCCCATCACAAATGTGTATATTGTGAGTGCTTATTAAATATTGAATCCAACTATTTAGAAGTAGAACATTTTCATCATAAAGATAAGTATCCTAATGAAGTTGTAGACTGGGATAATTTGCTACCTAGTTGTAAAAGATGTAATGCTACTAAGGGACAATATGATACTTATCTCAACCCTTTCGTAAATCCTGCTACTATGTCGCCTAAGAGTCATATTGTTCTCGATACATTTCTTTTACGTCCTATAACATTGGCTGGTGAGAATACTATTGAGGAACTTAACTTGAATGACTTGGATAAACTATTACCTACTAGATATGCCTTAAGCCAAGTCACAACTAAGTGTTTAGAAAACATTTATCAACTTATTCTAAATTACAGAGATGATCAATCTAATAGAAAATTAATTAAAATTGTTAGTTCGACAAAGTCTATCTTAAATGAAAGCGTTGAAACATCTGCTTATTCAGCAATTATTAGCACCTTTATAACAAATAGCACGACGTTTATGCTAATTAAAGCATTTTTAATTAGCGTAGGAAAATGGGATAACGAGCTTCATACAAAATTAACTGATACTGAAAATAATGCATTATCCACAGATAGCGCATTATTTCAAAACTACTTATTAGGTAATTTTCAATAGTATTTACCTATTATTAAAATTAATTCAACTGTATATTTTATGGGCTTATATTATTATTTACAACTTGTGTAATTTTAAGCGTCAAATAATGCCATTAGTAATATTCAATAGTTCTATTTGATGCTTACACACAATTTCTCCACTATTAGAATTATCTACTATTCCATGACCTTCCAAATAATTCTTTACCGTCTATTGATAATTCCAATACTTTAGTTTCTTTTAATATTTTTTGGCTCTTTAGACTATAAGCTGATATTTTATCGAAGGAAATAAATACTTGCTTCCCAAAATTTTTATATATTGAAAGTATTTTTTCGATTGCTTCATCTGATATTTGTTTTAACACCACCGAATCATGTATTAATATTGGTAACTGAGTTAGCTCCATAATACTTAAATCGTATACCACCATACTTTTATATGAAGTGCCGGTACCTGTATCATCTATAGTTTCAAAAGTATATTGGTTCTTATCAAAAGTTATAGTGGCCGGTTTTTTACTGCCTGAGTATATGTAATCATTGATTTCCAACATTTTAGCATTAATTGTATTTTGCAACTGATGTAATTGTTCAAGCTTGATATTATCTCTTCGCTCTTTAGCATCTTCTTTTGAAGCCGTCAGAGTATTTAACAGATTAAAAGAATTATTTTCATTCTCTAAAGTTTCAATTTTTTTTTGTAAATTAGAGTATTTTATTAGTATTGCTTTCGATAAATTAGGAACTGTAGTAATCTCTATAATTTGTTTTTCTATTTCATCTATTTCAATTTGTGCAATAGGAATTAATTTACTCAACTTTACTTTCTCTTGCTTTAATTCACTTTTTAATACATTCCTAATTTCTTTATGAAATTCTTCAATTTCTGATAACTTTCTTATATCAGCACTAGGGAAAAACTCCAGTAAGTCATCAAAACTTTCTTGTTTGAGAATTCCTGTTTCATGAATGTTTCTATTAATGATATATATCTGTGAATTAAGTTTACTACGGTGCCTTTTAGCAATTGACAAGCTATTTTTTAGATTTAATAATTCTTCTGTTTTGACAGAATCCAAATCTAAGAGATTTCCATCTAAATCTTTGGAAATCTTCTCTCTCTCACTATTAAGATTGGCTAACTCTTTTAAATTGGCATCATATTTCCTTTTTCCAATAGAATATATATAATTGTATTTTTGAGCATTTTTAAATGATTTTAATTCAGAATCTTTTTCTTTAAAATTGATGTCTAAATCAGAAATAACGCTGTATAAATCAAACAGTTTTAATAACGTATTAATTGGTTCACCAGCCTTTTCATTATTTACTATATTTAACGGACGTTTCTCATCTAAATTATCTTTCCCATATATTCTAGAGAAGCGACCAACTATATTTCTAAAGCTAATATCTTTAAGTGATATTTGATACATATCTTTTAAGAAGTTGCAATAACTATCAAGTGGCATACTAGATAGTATATTATAGTTCTCATCACATTTATTTACACTTTCTAGATCATTGGTGTATCTTGAAAAATTATACTTTCTTTCATTAAAAACAAAACAAAATTTTATTTCATGATTTCCTATATTCCTTTGAATATCAGAAGAATTCATAACATAGTCTTTACCACCAAATGCAAAATCAACAATCATTAAGAAGGTTGATTTACCTATCGAATTACTCCCTCTATTATCACCAAGTACAGTGTTTAGTCCTCCATGAAATTCTACCCTGGTTTGATTAAATTTCTCACAAATAATTTCAAATAGCATAGATAACTCTCCTTAATTTAAAATCGTAGTCAATTTTTCCGAGGACGTATAAACACTCTATTGATTCTAAAAATTCTGTGATGCCATCAAATTTACTGCTTACATTTAAATACAACTGGTAAATAGTTATATATTCTTTTTCAACCAACTCATTTAAAATAATTGGAAATTTACTTATAGTACTTTCTTTATAAGAAAATAATTTATTTGGTAATTTCATTGAATACCTCACAGTTCTGAACAAAATATGACACTACTACCTCACACGCTTCATAAGATGAATTACCTAGCTGTGAGTTCATCCAGTTAACCATAGAATTAAATATGTCCCCCTTATTTAATAATTCTTTCTCGCACTTTAGAAAGCTAGTTTTTATTTCAGATGCAATAATATTAAAATTAAGTTGTCCCGATGCTTCCAAGTTACGGAATGTCTCTTTAATAAAATTAAAGTAAGTACAAACATATGATTCAATTTTATTTTTTAATATCACATATGATTCATCAATTTTATTTGAAATTTTTAATGCATTGTATTCTAATTTCATTTTCTCTAATGACCGCATATTAACGTGGGAAAGGGCATTTATTACTAAAATAATTTCGTCTTCTAAATCTTGGTGGGAAACAGCTACTCGAGCATTTGCTATATTCAACAATTTCTTTTTAATCTTTACTAAATTTAAGTATTCTTCTTTCGTTTTGCCATCATCATAAATGCCATGGCAATCTTTACATAAGGAAATTTTATTTTTGAAATCCTCACAATTGATACCTAAACGTTCTAATCCATCAAGTTCTTTTGTTTCTTTTGGTAGAGGACTATTGGGATAGATGTGAGCAATCTGGTAGAGTTTACTTTTACTATTTCCTTTGGCTGCTAATAAATTTTTCCCACATAAAGGGCAAAGTCCCCCTACTTCTAATAAGTATGCATGATCCATGTTTTTTGTTATAGGAATTCGTTCAACTAGATATGAATCTACTTTTATAACTTCCTCCAAATAAATCATCCCTCTCCAAAACTTAATACTACCAAATATCAAAGTTAATATATACCATTTATTATACAATAAATCCCACTTTAAATCATTTCTAAAAATAGTTCTTTTCAGCTATAAGAATCTTAAAATCTTAAGAGTAATATGATTAACGCTTGAGGCCAATAGCAACCAATTCTATAAACTACTTTTACTAGAAAGGTACTCCGCCAATGGAGAACAAACGTTATTCCACAACTCCAAAATGGTATCAGCAATGTCTTGAACATTGTGAAGCCTTTGGTATTTCGAAGTCTATCATCCAACTGTTCATCCACTTACAGGAACAAAAATATGAAGAAAATAATAACGAAACTTAAAATTCCCGGTTACGAAACAAACACCGTTATTACACCAAGGGAAAACTACGAATTGAAAGAAATTAAAGATGTTCAAATGTCACTTGATTTTGAAGAAATGAACTCTACTAATACAAGAAAAAGAAATTAAGTATAAAAAGTTCCCCCCCAGTCAAAGATGATGGAAAAAGACTGGAGGGGAACTAAATGAAGGATCAATTTCGTGTTATAAAAGTAAGTTATTCTGAAGAACTATCATCTGAATCTGAATTATGGTTTAGAAGGTTTATTGAAAAAATACTTCTTGATCATATTGTAAAAGATGATTACAGACTACGAGCTTTACTAATCAGTAAAAAATAAAATAACAAAAGGAGCATTCCTGTTAGGAACATTTTCGGGACTTGAAATAAAAAAAGCCCTCTTGTATGATGCTTGAGTGTCAACGCCTAAATTGACCCATTCATCTACAGAGAGGACTCCATTCCATGAATTTTAATATGAATGAAAAAATTAATCAAGTTACTGAAAATACCTTAGTTATCGGAATCGACATCGCCAAGAAGAAACACTTTGCTTGTGCAGTTGATGAACGAGGACGTGTACTCCAAAAATCATTTCCCTTTATGCAAACGCGTGATGGATTTGAATGGCTATTTGAACGTTTAATTGCGTTACGTGAAATGCATCAAAAATCCGAAGTCCTCGTTGGTTTCGAGCCAACAGGTCATTACTGGATGAACCTTGCGGCGTTCCTAACACAATACGGCATTCCATTTGTGATGGTCAATCCAATGCACGTGAATCGTACAAAAGAATTGGATGATAACCTGCAAACGAAAAATGACCAAAAAGATGCACTTGTCATTGCCCGACTTATGCGTGATGGTCGATTTAGTTACCCACGTATTCTAGAAGGTATTGAAGCAGAACTTCGGAACGGCGCTACATTACGTTCTAAAATGCAAGAAGATTTAAATGCGATTCAAAACCGAATCATTCGTTGGATAGATCGCTTTTTCCCTGAGTTCCCCCAAGTATTTAAGGACTTTGGTAAAATGGCTTACGCAGCTTTAGAAATGACTCCATTTCCTTCGGATATTCAAGGGAAATCGCCAGAAGAGTTACTGTTTCTTTACCGCCAGGTGGATGGCATGAAATCACCACAGCTACCAAAGGCAAAACAATTAGTCGCTATTGCAGAACAATCAATTGGGTTAACAGAAGGCATGAAAATGGCGCGTTTTGAAATCGCCACACTTCTTCGTCAACGTAAGTTAATTCAAACGGATTTAGATAATGTAACTGCGCAGTTAGAGGAACTAGCGAAACAAATGACGGACTACGGCTATTTAGCATCGGTTCCAGGAATCGGAGACGCAACTATTGTAGAGCTGCTTTCAGAAATCGGTTCTCTAACGCAATATGAGCATCCACGCCAACTTATTAAACTAGCGGGACTTACATTACGTGAAAACTCTTCTGGACAGCACAAAGGTCAAAAACGTATCTCTAAACGAGGAAGAAGAAAGCTACGAGCCGTTCTATTCCGTGTCATGATGCCGTTAATTCGCCATAACCGAGCGTTTAAAGCGCTCCATCAGTATTACACAACCCGCCTACACAATCCGCTTCGTAAGAAGCAATCCATTGTCGTATTGTGCGGGAAGTTATTAAAGATATTACATGCTTTATGCCATAAAAAAATGATGTTTAATGAAGACGCCATGATAAAAGATCTGTACTGTCTCCAAGACGCAGCTTAATATTCTTTCGCGTTTTACTCTAGAGGATGACACGGAGAAGCCGGCACCATTTTTCACTAAAGACCATGAGTCCCTAAAGGAGCATCGCCAGCCTCTGCCTTATGAATAGACCGAACGAAGGAATGTACGCGCTAGACGCCTAGAGAAATGGGAGGGTCCGTCATCATAAGCTTTCGCAGAGATCCAATGTGCATCAAATATTGCATAGGATAAGGAGATATTCTTTCCAAAAATTGTATTCTCCTTTAGCGAAGCGTACTTGTCTTCTGTAAATAAAATGTAAAAATAGAAAATGATGATGGCTATATGTGTTAAAAAAATTTTTTTGGCACTCAAAAAATGGCGTAAGCCATTGATATATCAACATTTATAGAGGGAGTATTCTATGAAGGAAAAATATTTGATTATTTACCAACGTGTAAGTTCTGCTGCCCAAAGCCTTGAATTACAAGACGCTGCAGCTAAACGGTATCTTGAGTCAATCGGACTTAATGGTGAGGAAAATTTTATTATCAATCTAAATGATCATGATGTTTCAGCTACGAAACTTAAAATGAATCACAGACCCAACTTAATGCAACTAATTGCTTTAATTAAAGAAGGTAAAGTTAAAACAGTAGTTGTCTATAAACGGGACCGATTGGCAAGGAACTTTTATGAATTCGTCGATATAACAAAGATTTTTATTAAATATAATGTGGAAGTCATCTATACCGCTAGTAATGAACCTCCTTTTAAGAATAAACTTGCCCTTGAAGCGTTTTTTGGCATGTTCGCTCAAATGGAAGGTCAAAATATCAGTACACGTACTGCGGATGCACGTAAGCAATATCCATCAAGTATTTTTGGATATAAACGAATTATTGATGAGACAAGCAAACGACGTTACATTATTAATGAGGAAAAGAAATGTTTAATCGAATCATTATTTACAGATTTTAGTAAGGTTATTAATGAAGAACAGTTCGTTGATTTTTTAATGCTTCGAAGAAAAGGATTAAAGGATCCAGATAAAATTATTAAAACCTTAACTAACCCGTTTTATGCGGGGCATTACGAAACGAAAAATAGTTATCACTACTGCCTCATGTAGAGCCTATGATTTCGTTGAACCTTTTTCTTGAAGTAAAAACAAAAATTGATGAGTTTATAACTTATTATCTTGAAAAATTAGTAGATGTTAATAAGCAACTTTTGTTTACGCCACTTTGTGGTGAATGCGGAAATTCAATGAAGCATCGGAAAGAGGATGCATTAAAACAAGGTTATTTTGTTTGTAGTGCTAATCACAAACGGATTCATATTGCCGTTGAAGAAATTAATAATTTAGTAACAAAAACTGTTTTGAATTATGTACAATCGCTCTCGATTCCCCTTGTAAAAAACGTGATTCCAAAACAGGTTAGTGCAGCACAAAAAAAGTTACAAAATGCCTTAGAAAGTACAGCATCCAAATATTTGGATGCTTCTCTGAAACTTTGCACATCTGATGGAAAGGCAAAATCTCTTATCTCCTCCTATTTAGAAGGAATTCAAGTCCTCAAAGACAAATACAATGACTTAGAGAAGGATTTGCTATTTTTACAACAATTAAGTGGTGAAGTTAAGGACATAACACAGCTCTTGTCACAGCTAAATTTTGATTTTACTGAACAGGAAATTCAACGACTCATTGAATTATTTGTTGCTAATATTTCTGTTTATAAAACTCATCTTCATATTGATCTGTTCCTATCGTCGTTTGTAAAGGATTTTGATGCTTCATGAATAATACTGAAACATCTAAATTAATAAACGCGTCGGCATATCTTCGCTATTCTGACAAAAAACAAGATGGCAATAACTCTTTAGAAATTCAAAAGAGCCAAATCTAAGTATTAGCTGAAAGAGAAAATCTGCACATCGCTAATTGGCGAGAAGATAAAGCGACCAGTGCATTTCGTAATAACATTAGTAAATGAGAAGGTATTAAACTTATTCTTGAAGATATTGCAAATGGAGCGGAAGCAATCTGCTTTTACGAGGAATCAAGGGTCACTCGAAGTATCACGGATTTCTATAATGAAATTTACACCCCTATCCAGCAGCAGTATCCTCGTGTGAAATTTTATAGTACGCAAGGTGATGGTGAATGGAATCCAAACGACCCAATGGTTCAGGCTAAACTTGTCTTTGCTGCAGAAGAATCAGAAATTAAGTCTGTCCGCACATTCGACGCTCACATAACTCTATTACAACTAGAAAAACCAAAACGTCCTGGGGCGCGTCCCCCAGTAGGTTATGATATGGAATATGGTGTTTTGTACCCAAATGAAGATGCTGAAATAGTAGAGTTAATCTATTATCTCGCTACTTGGGTACATTCACAGAGCATTATTGCTCAATTCTTAAACCAATGTGCTATTACAACTAAGAAAATGAAGTATTGGAATAGCAGTACAATCGGTTATATCCTTTCCAATCATCACACTTATTCCGGTAACCTAACATGGAATGTAAGAACAAGCTATGAAATTAGTAAACCAAAACCTGACAGCGATATTGAGTTATTTAAAAATGTTCATTCCCCAATTATCAGTACAACTGTTATTCATTTAGTGAATCAAATAAACGATTTAAAAGGCCGACTTGGAGCTATGAATACTCCATTTTATCTTCGTTCGATTATTAAATGTAAAAGTTGTAATGCTTATTTAATGGCTAAAGACCAATCGCCTAAAGGCAAACCTGGAGCATATAGAATCTACAAGTGCGCAGAATGTAATAGCAGTGTTCCAATAATATCCGTACATGAAACTGTTTTAAACGATCTACTGAAAAAGTGGAGTACCCAATTCGATACTATTAGTACTACATTTAGGAAGCAGCTTAAACAGTGGTCTACTAAACTTAAAAAGACTAAGGATAGTCTGAAGCAACAACGCGAATTAGTATTCCTTAACGAAAAAATGTTAGCAGATGATATAACAAATTCATCACTATTACTTGAAGCGTTCCTGACTGCAAAGCAACACCTGGAAGAAGAAATAACTTATATCTGTGAGACGATGGAAGAAATTGATTTACTTCTCAACGATGATTTTCTAATAGTCACTTTAAAGGAAATGTTAAATCATAGTTTTAATGATTTTTCAGATACAGAACTAAGGGTTTTCTTCTTATTATTTTTAGATGAAGTACAAATTAACTTTGAGAAAAATAATGAAATCCAAATTAGTTATCGTCTCTCCCCATTTGTTTCGTTAGAAAATTCAACTGGTTAGGGAACCGAACAAATGGAATAAGTAACATTTTTGACTGGTTGTAAAACCGAAAGTTAAGGGACTAAATTTGCTTTCATAAAATTAACATTCTTAGAATCCCTTGTAATCATGGCTTTTAGAGCTTGTTGATTCGGTTTTCCAACCATCTCGGAATACCGCGATGATTAGAAAACCGAAAGCTATAATTCATTTATGGTCAAAAAACCGAAATTCTAAACTTAAAATATAATTATTTTTTGAAGACTTATAATATACGAATTCAAAGATATAATGTTTTAGGAACTACCAAATCAAGTATTGTAACCCAGTACGCGAAAACCTGAGCAGTTACATAGTCAAACTTGTTGGCTATGTAATTCTGCTGTACGGAATAACGGGCAAAATTTAAAAATGAACAATTAAATAATTAACAAGGGAAACCCCCATAGAAGATTTACACAAATGTGTAGATCTTTCTATGGGGGTTTTCTTTTTTTAAAAAAGGTGTTGATTTAGGTGTTAGTATAAGACATTTTTGATGTAGAAAAATGACTAATATTATCGATTCAAGGCGAATACACTTTAACACCCCATAACATCGGAGTGATTTATTATGAAGGAACTAAGTCATCAATCGTTGGGTGAAATTAACATAGGCGGAGTAAAGTATCTACACAAACCAGATGATCAATTTGATTATTTAAAGGATATTTCAGAAAACGAAGTGAAAATACATCTGAAATTTACCAAAGATCAAGAAAAAAGAAAAGAAGCTAAAAATGCATTAAAAACATTTTTCTTAGAGATATTATAAATATCTCTTTAATAAAGGCGAATGAAACGGGTGTGTGGAAATGAAACGAGTTTGGTGTCTTTTTCGAGTATCTAAGAAACAACAAGTAAGTACAGATGATGATATACCGATGCAAAAAAATTCTTGTCATGAATTCGTTAAAAACAAACCTAATTGGATAATAACAAATGAGTTATACGAAAAAGGAGTATCCGGTTGGAAAAAAACAGTAAATGAACGAGATGAAATGGCAATATTAAAAGAAGGCGCATTAAATAAAGACTTTGACGTATTATTGGTTTTCATGTTCGATCGTTTAGGTCGACGAGAAGATGAAACACCATTAATGGTAAACTTCTTAATTCAGAATGATATTGAGGTCTGGTCTGTAAAAGAGGGCCAAAGAAAAATTGAGTCTCATATTGATAAGCTTCTAAATTATATAAGTTTTTGGCAATCGGATGGTGAAAGTCAAAAAACTTCGATTAGGGTAAAAGAGGCAAAAAAGCAGCTAAGTGAACAAGGTTATTTTCAAGGTGGCTCGGCACCAATTGGTTACAAAATTGTCGAAACTGATGAACCGCATTGGAAAAATAAAGACCGACTAATTAATGAAATAGTGCCTGATGAAGATGAATCAGAAATGATTAAGTTAATTTATAACTTATATGTAAACAAACATATGGGTTATAGAAAAATTGTTGATTATTTAAATGAAAATGGATATCGAAATAGAGACGGGAAAGTTTTTGTTGTGAGTACCATACAGAGAATATTATCAAATTCAATTTACATTGGATTAAAGAGATATAAAAATGCTGTGGGTGGAATGCAGCCATTTAACGAAAAGTTAAGAATTATTCCAGATGAGTTATTTAGTCAAGCTGAACAAATAAGAAATAAGAGGATTAGTAATATTAAAGAACAAGACAAATCAGATATACCAAGAACAGGTAAATTGTTGTTTTCAGGTTTGGCATATTGCAAATATTGTGGTTCAAAGCTAACCCCTAATTATCTATATAGGAAGTCAAAATATCATAATAAAGACGGCTACTACAAAAACACCATTTACCGATATAAATGCCCTCTAAATAAAGGTAAATTACATGGTGATCATCAACAAAATATCTGGGGTGGAAAAAAATTCGATACACTAATTATTAATAAGATAAAAGTTATCTTATCACAATTTGAATTGAGATCCTTTCTTGATACAAGTAAAAATATGAAAGCTGAATTGCTAAAGCTAAAGGAACGGAATGTCCATAATTTAAAAAAAGAGTATTTAGATTTAACAAAGCAACATGAAAAATTAAACCTTGAAATCGGGAAAACTTTAATTGGTGAGAGTTCTTTTACTCCTGAACAGTTATCTAGAGCCATTAATGCAGTAGAAGAAAAAATAGAAGTAAAGTTATCACAAATAAATTCTTTGAATGAAGAATTAGAAAAAGAGAGAGAGAACTATTCGGATGTAAATTATCTAGCAAATGAATTAGAAAATTGGGAGCAAAAGTTCAATGAAGCAGACGATGATCTAAAAAAAGCAATGCTCTCAAGAATACTTGATAAGGTGTATTTAGGGAAAAATGAAATAGAAATTGAACTGAATATATGGTTATCCGATTACTTTGAAGGGAAATTTGATTAGAATATTTTAGTACAAATATTGTTTATAAATTCACCAAAAGATAAATGGATAAAAAATGCTTAATCTAGAACATACTTTTCACTCGTAGCCTACCTAGTTTGCTTTATGTGGCTTTCCGATGTTATTTAGGCTTCTTTAAATAACCTCTGTTTATTTTTTAAATGCGCAGCTAGGCTTTATTTGGATAGACTTCATATAAAGCTTATCGGTAAACTTGCTTCCTAGACTATCTTGTCCACCAGAATGTTCTAATATTTCGGTTGCGATATGGCTCACATTTCAATTTGAAATACAGTTGTCGATTTAATACAAAGATACAATTACATCGTCATTACGCTCATAAATTGAAAATAGCTTTATGATTTTACACCTTCTTCTTCCAAAATCCAATTTAATTAATATGTTTATCTTTTGTGAATCCAGTGAAAATCACT
The DNA here is from genome assembly GCF_003073375.1 of Lysinibacillus sp. 2017. Taxonomy (NCBI): domain Bacteria; kingdom Bacillati; phylum Bacillota; class Bacilli; order Caryophanales; family Bacillaceae; genus Lysinibacillus; species Lysinibacillus sp. 2017. The sequence goes on along the minus strand of NZ_CP029002.1, from coordinate 197,047 downwards.
TCTTAGTAAGTTGAAATATTTTCAATTATGAAATTATCGAAGTTTTCAATTCCTAAAAACCCTCCTTAAAGCTGAATAAATCGTAAGTATACTATTATCCATTGTACGTATTACTATTTTCTCCGGCTTAACTTGTGGCATAAAACATGAATTTTTAAATATTTCTCTAGATATAGAGAATTGTATTTGCCATCTGTAAATAGACTGTAGGAGAGGGATCCTCTTTTATTTCTTCAAATTCTGCACCCGAATAAATTTACAAACTTTTACAAAATATGATATAATAGTATTAAATAGTAACAACTTTAAATGAATCTCATTTAAATTTTATATTAAGCTATATAAATTGAACTTTAGAATCTAACACAAAGGCCGTCAATTATATCTTGTCTATTTTCATTCTGGCGACTGATAAATTGACGAACAGCGAGTTTGATTTGCGGCGTACTCGAGAAAAAAACATTATTAATCACACTGTCTTTCAACCATTTCCATACCCCTTCAATTACATTCAATTGTTGGCTGTATGGTGGTTAAAAGACAATGTATAAACCCGTAATGCCCTTTTGTTTGTACTCTTTAATGTACTCACCAACAGTCGCTCGATTGCGTTTAATGATTGCTGCAATCTTAACATTATTTTCCCCTTAAAGATGCAAAAATACAGCTTAGTAACGTTCAAATAGTCGCTTATCTTTTGTATGTCGCATGCCTAATCGAAGTTCTTCTAGTTGTTAATTGCGCATCATGTTGGATTATCCTTTCAAAAATCGGTTCGTATCGTTTACCCATTTTGAAAGAGGTAGAAGCTTTAATTCAATTTAATTAATATTGTGTAATAAGTGAACCAATAATTACTACCAAAGATTCCGTACCAATAATATAAATTACAGCAATTGAACATAATCCTTTTATTTTTTTCATAATTTATCCCTCATTCCTTTTTTTATTATTATAAGACAGTTTAATCAATAATTTGTATTTTTGTAATATATGATAAAGGTGGTTTGTATGAAAAATTTAGGTAATACCTTCCGCAAGTTACGGTTACATAAGGGTTATAACCTTAGTAATACAGCAAGAGACATAATATCTGTTTCTCATTTATCTAAATTTGAAAGAGATGAAACTGACATAACTGTCTCTAAGTTATTGTTGTTACTTAATCGAATCAATATAAGTTTCAAAGAATTTATCTACATAAATAATGAATTTAAAGTAGACCACTTCGAGGAATTAATTGTAAACATGAGGAAATCCTATTTAAGTGGAGATTTAAAGTTTTTAAATAAGTTGAGAAAGGACGAAATTTCCAAATTTGAACTAACTAATTTATTATCATATAAATTAAACAGTATAATGATTGAAGCAATTACTTCGGACCTTACTCACAACAAAATTGAACAAGCCAATTTAAAAACACTTATTGATTATTTATGGCAGGTAGAAATCTGGGGAGAATATGAAATAATTCTTTACGGAAACACGTTACATATATTAGATATAGACGCTGTAATTATGCTATCCTCAGAAGTAATTAAAAAGAGTATTTATTTCAAAAACATGCTAAGTTACAAGCGTGATTTATTTGGTATCTATTTTAATACAATTAGAATATGTCTTGAGCATAATAAGTTAAAAGAAGCGGAAGCATACTTATATGAATTAAAAAATCAAAATATACCTGAAACATTTATCCTAGAAAAAATAATTCTAAATTTTTATTTTGGTATATTCAAAATGCACACCCAATATAAACAGGGTCTTGAACTTGCTCAAGAATCGATATACATATTACATAAGGTTGAATCCTTGAATCATGCTCTAAATTATGAAGAATATTTACAATCATATATAAAAAAGCTTGAAAACGAATAAAAATATAATAGCCAGCTATCAATAAAAATCAGATAGCTGGTTTTTTTTAAGAATACCTTTCTTCCACGCTTTCCTTTTCATCTCGTAAAGAAGGTAAGTAGAACATCGTTACTACAGCAATTAATATTAAATATGCTGCAATAATATAGCCTGTATTAATTACGCCGATTCGATCAATAAAGTATCCGAAAAGTAGATATCCCGGCAAGCTTACTCCAGTGTAAACGAAATGGTATAAACTGTATATTCGGGAAAGATATTTTTCCTCTACATTACTTTGTAAATACGTGTTTATAAATATTAAAAATAAACCTTGTGCAAATCCACCGATAACTAACCCTATTAATAAGACCGCTAGTGGTAACTTTAATGAGAATAAAGCGATAATAATACCAAAAAATAGGCTTGAAGCATAAAGTCCTATTTTAGGATTAATTCGTTTGTATAAGTAAGGCGATATTAAAGATCCTAAACCAATTCCAATCAAACTATATGTGGTAATTATATATAAATCTTCATGTGGTCGTTCCAATATTTCCACTAAATAAGATATTAAATAAAGATCCACTGATGAACCAACTAACCATGCAGCACCAAATATTAGAAACAGCTTACTATATAGTTTATTTAATTTAATATAAGCCAACCCAGCTTTTACCTCTTGTATTATAGTTTCCGGCTCGTTGTTTGATAAATTCTTGTGATACGGCTTAACTGCTAAGATCATGATCATTGAAATAATATAAAATGAGCCTATGATAAGTAGCAAACTAGAATAACTCAATCCACTTTTAATCAACCATGCCCCCGCGCTATAAGAACCTATTTTTGCAAAGAGCATTGTGATTTGGATATAACTATTTGCATTCGCTAAGTATTCCTTCTCAACAATTTTAGGTAATAGAGACGAATTGGCTGGGACATAAAATACATTACAAAGGATGATTGCAAATATAAATATATAAATTATAGTAGGTGTTAAATGAATAGTGTTAATTAATGCCAGACATACAATTAAAACAAATCGTATTATGTCAGTTACACTCATAACCTTTTGAAGATATTTTCTTTCAACAATTGCCCCTGCTGGCAAAGAAAATATAATTGCTGGAATTGTAGAAAATACAAAGAAAAATGAAAGTCCCATAGAGCCAACACCAAAATTACCTAACATAGATAATAGAATTATAAATAACATAGCATCAGCAAATACACTAAAAAAACGAGAAAAAAACAGTAAAACAAAATTATGATTTTTAAACATAGTAGACCCCCTCTAGTCGAATAATCATTGGTTTGGCATCTTTTCTTTTTTTAATAATCTGTTGTTAATTAATCTAATTTATATACATTTCCTGTAGTTAAATCTAATCCTAATCCATTATTACTTCGCCAATCAATCGAGGGACTATTTGTCATTGAATTTTCTATTTCCGTCCAACTATTCACATATAGATGATGCCTATACCAAAATCTCCACAATTCGGGATGATTAGTTAATGTGTTTCTAAAAATGCTGTAAATTTCATTTACAGATTGCTCAAAGTTCTCTTTCGTAATGTACCTTAGATTCTCAGCTTTCAAACAAGGTTCTCCATCCGAATTTAAATCTGCCATTACAAGACATAATGGTTTTTTAGTTAACTGCAGCAATCGAAAAATACCGCTTCTTAAACTTATTAATGATGTAATGTGTTGAACTTCAATTGGTTTTGAATCTTCACCCGCTCCTGTATTTCCATCTAAATATAATAGAAATGAGCCTCCTTCTTTAAGTAAGCGAAGCAACTTTAACCCGCTTATATTTTCCTCCGCTATTATGTAACTTACATTACGCTCTTGCTTAATTTCATTCCATTTTGTTAATTCTAATTCACTATTGTAAGACTCTCTGTCCACTACAATATCCAAGGAAAAGTTTTTACCGCTATTCAAAGAATTTGATAACTCAAAAGGCACATGACGGTAATGGCCAAAATGAAAAGTAGCAAAAACTCCCCCTTTTTCAAAGCAAGAAATAATATTTTCCATCCCTATTATTTCCTTGAATCCCGAAAAAGCATATGGCTCCTGTCTTAAGTAGTTTTGTACTTCATTATTAAAGCGATATTTTTCCCATACTCGCTTTATTTTTGATTTATCATATTGTAATAAAGGTTGCAGTTCTTTTGATAAATTCACAAATGCTATAAAATTTTCAAAATCTGAACCATTCATCGACTCCTTACTTAATTTCAGCGTTAAATCATGTTGAATTTGATTTTCACTTTTTATCATGGTTACTTTTCATCTCCTTTTTTCTAGTTAACCCTTCTAGTAAATATAATAAAATGTGAAGAACTGAATCATATTGTTCAGGCTCACCTCCTGATTGTCCTTCGACTATATCCACTGCTTTTATGGAGGGTACAATTGCAAAAATTTCCTGTATCATGTTGATAACTTCTTTCAACTTCGGTCCTTCAATTTTAGGGAAATCTACTAAGGGGAAATCTTTAGGTTCTAATACATCAACATCGAATGAAACATACCCAATTATTTCTTCTCCTTTATTTAATAATTCAGATACAATTGAATGAAGTTTATCTAAATCAGAAAAATTCAGTTGAAAAAGTTTAGGATGATTATAATGCTGACCCAATGACCTCAGCCCTCTAACTCCTATTTGAATGATTCCAGCAACCATTTCCTCTTGTAATAAAAAACGAACAAAATTACTATGACAAATCTCTTTATCCATTTTTAAAATATCCGACCCACAGTCATGGTGAGCATCAAATTGAATAATAAGTATTCTTTTCGATAATATCTTTGTTAGATTTCTTACAAGAGTATATGTGATTGAATGATCTCCGCCTACTACACAAAATTTTGATTTTTGAGGTTCTATGTAGTTCAACGCTTGAAATATTTGATGATTAGCTTCTTCTAAACTACTTTCAACTATTGTTAAATCACCATGATCAACTAACAAACAATTTTTCATCAAATATTTATCTCTTAAATAATCATAAATACCTGATGTTTGTTCATTATATTCATCTAAATATATCGGAAGTCGTAGGCTCGATTTCCTTAAAGCAGAGGCAAAATTTTTGACTTTTGAATTACTTTTATTAGACCCTTTACTAAAGGGGATTCCGAATAAATGAACATTCCCTTGTTTCTTTAATGGGTAGGAAAAAAAGGCTTTATTCACGGAGGTAAAGAAATTCATTTCTACTTTATCTATATTTTCTACAAGGGGAATTTCTTCCATTTCCCAAAATAGCGAACAATTTTCATTGGTCAAAAGAATTTCGGAATTACCATACCTCACTTTATATTTTTTATCCGTTGTTTTCATATTCAATACTCCTATACCTACTTATTTTTCTGAACAGTTTATATAGTAATAGCACGGGTAACATCATAATAATTAATGAATTAATAAATGAACTATCAAATAACACAAACAAATATTTCCATGTGGAGTATATTGATATAAGGATAGATGAGATAAATAGCGAATAAAAAAAAATAATAATAGGACCTTTTAAATTTTTAAATAGTGGCAATAGATAATATCCGTCTAATGGTTTTAAGGGCAAAATATTAATTAAAATTGACGGTAGGTGAATAGCAGCAATTATTTTTATAAATAAGCTATAGTCTTGTAACACAATCAGTATTGAAAGCGTTAGTTGAAATATGACTCCAGAGAGCGTTATAATCCAATTTTCTAAATTGCTCATTTTCCTTCCAAAACTGAAAGTGGTACTAGGATTTACATTTTTAATATTTAGTATAATTCTTGTTTGCTTTGCTCCTAAGAGTTTTGCAGAAATAAAATGTCCAAATTCATGAACATATAGACTTAAATACGTATATAAATTAAATACTATAAAGAATAAAAACAGATAAAATAATATCATTTTCCCCAACCTTCAAAGAAAATCATTTGTAATTTAATTTTTCTATGAGAACTCAAACGTAAAGTAAAACACAAAGAGCGAAAAAAATTCGCCCTCTGTGTCTTAAAACTAGCATCGAATAACAGTAATCTTGTCACCGTTACGAACTTCTTCAAACTTTGCTAATTCTTCAGAAGAAATAGGTTGTAATTTGCTCATCTCTATATCCCTCCCCTCGTTTGATAATTTGAGTTTATAATATTCGACTGGATTATTGTGAAAATTCTAATATTTGAAAACTATATATTAAAATGAAAAAAGGGATAGCAACCCCTAAATGCAGATAAATAAATACTAAGCTCTTATTAATCATTCAATTTCATTATTGAAAATACTTATTTAATAAAATAAATAAAGCAAAAAGGAATACATTCACATTTTTAGTTTCCCATTTATTAAAAGCTTAGAAACAATAAATAGAGGTGATTTTTATAAAACTAACACCGCATATGTAGGTAGGCCTTCATGATTGCCATATTAAACTTTTTAATTAAATATATAATTTCCTTTAGATTTATAATAAGTAGTGTTTTTTGTAACCTTTAGCCTTTGCGTCGGGAACAGGTGATTATGTGCAATTATTCGAGCCTACTGCGAGTATTTTCGAAGCACAAGGTGTCGGGAAAATTGTAGCATCGTTCGGTGAGGAACTTGGTGAAATTCCGTATACAGGATTTATGACAAAGGAAAGTAATTTAAAAGATAAAGAGATGATTGATAGCTTCACGAAAGCCCTATATAAAGCACAGAAATGGGTGTATGAATCAGATGCAGCAGACGTTGCCAAATCGATTACCCCTTATTTTGAGGATACTGAAGTGGCATTAATCGAAAAAGTTGTACTACGTTATCGTGATCAAGAGTCCTATGCAAAAAATCCAATTATTGATGAAGCAGAGTTTCAAAATTTACTCGATGTCATGCGTGAAGCTGGTGTACTTGAAACCGATGTAAAATACGAAGATCTTGTGAATCGGTCGTTTGCCGATGCGGTTGTGAAGTAAATGACTATCGTTGAAGCACACCAAATCGAGCATCACTTTTTCACCGACCAGGGTGTGACTACCGCGCTTACGGATGTGTCTTTTAGCGCAAATGAAGGAGAATTTATCTCGTTTATCGGACCGAGTGGCTGCGGTAAATCAACGCTCCTTTCCATCGTTGCTGGACTCATCACACCAACTAGCGGAACACTCACTTTTTCTTCATCAACTACAGAAATTGGCTATATGCTGCAGCAAGATTTTTTGTTCCCCTGGAAAACGATTGAGGAAAATGTAGCGCTTGGACTTACGCTATTAAAACAAGAAAATAGGCAAATCATCGATGAACTGCTTCAACAATTTGAGCTAAGTCATACGAAGGAACTTTATCCTCCTCAGCTTTCAGGTGGGATGCGCCAACGAATTGCACTGGCACGAACACTTGCTGTGAATCCTAATTTACTTCTACTTGATGAGCCATTTTCCGCTCTGGATTTCCGCTCGAAACTAGCGTTGGAAAATTTCGTATCAGAGACGTTAAAGGCGTTTTCTAAAACCGCGATTCTTGTCACACATGATATTGAAGAGGCCATTGCGATGAGCGATAAAATTTACTTGTTTAGCGATCGTCCTGGCACGATTACAAAAACCTTTATCGTGCCTGAAGAAATTCGTAAGCTGATTCCCTTTGATGCGCGTAATGACCCACTATTTCAGCCGTTATTCAAGACGATTTGGAAGGAGCTCGATAACAATGGACATCGAAGCCCTACAGAAACAATATAAACGACAAAAACTGCTTGAAACGCGTAAAATTCGAGCACTTCAATTATTGCTTCTTTTCGCGCTCTTTCTATTTTGGGAACTGGCAACACGTTACCGACTTCTTGACCCACTCATTTTTAGTAGCCCAAGTGCCGTAGCACAGTTATTTGTTAAGAAAATCCTCGATGGCTCCTTACTGCCACATGTTGTGGTCACCTTACTTGAAACCGTCGTTGGCTTTTTACTTGGCACACTTTTAGGCACACTAATTGCGATTTTTCTTTGGTCATCTAATACCGTTGCCAGGGTAATGGACCCCTATTTAGTTGTACTTAATGCGATGCCGAAAGTAGCAATTGGCCCAATGATCCTCGTTATTTTTGGACCAAATGTTTTGGCCGTACTTGTTATGGGGATTTTAATTTCTGTGATTATCTCGACCATCGTAATTTTTTCAGCGTTCCAGCAAGTGAATGAAAATTATTTAAAGATCATGCAGCTATTTCATGCGACAAAACGACAAACCTTTATGCACGCAGTCCTCCCTGCTTCGACACCAACGATTATTTCGACATTGAAGGTCAATGTTGGGCTTTCTTGGGTTGGTGTCATTGTTGGAGAATTCCTTGTATCCTCCAAAGGACTCGGCTATTTAATTATCTCAGGATTTCAGGTGTTTAATTTTAACCTCGTGTTTCTCGCGCTGTTAATGATTGTGCTATTGGCAACGCTCATGTATAAAGCGGTAGAAATCGTCGAGCGCTGGATGTTGCGACGGTTTAATTTTTAAATGAAACGACTATCAATTTAAAAACCTACTCATTTTCTCGATGAAATGAGTAGGTTTTATTTGCATAGGATAGCGAACTTTCCTACAGCACTTCTATAATCTTCTTCAACCCGGTATCTATATACGGAATTCCCTCTTCACGACCTTCTAATAAAAGAGAAAAAATATAAGGTTTGCCACTGTCCCCTGTTAAATAGCCCGACAACGTATGTACTTCATGAATATAGCCGGTTTTGGCAATGATGCGATTTTTTAGTTTGGGTTCAATAAAGCGTTCTTTTAACGTACCGCCAATAAGACGATCTGAATTACCGGCAACTGGTAAGGAATCATAAAAGAGTTCAAAATACGGTTCTTTTTGTAGCTCGAATAACAATTTCGTTAATCCATTGGAATTTAAGCGAATCCCGTGAGATAACCCCGAACCGTCAACGAAATGCCAGTCATCCATTTGGACATGCTTTGATGTTACATAATCTTTTAATACACGAGTTCCTGCCTCGTAATCGCCTACATCATACTGTTTTTTACCCATTAGCTTCGTGAAAATATCGGCAATGCTATTATTGCTTAGCTTCATAAAAATTGAGAATATGTCGCCTACTGTATTAGATTCATATGTATACAGTAACTGTGCATTGGCAGGTACAACTGCTATATCAATCGTGTCCTCAGCTAAAAATTCAATGCCTGCTTGTTCACACTTCACTTTTAATAAATACAATGTGTTTTTCGTCGGATGTTGGAGCGATACCCACACCTTCGCACTGTCATTTTGTGGTAAATTTCCTGTAATGACGATTTGGTCTGTATTGTTAATACGGCGGATTTCTAACGTGTTTTCCTGATCTGCTGCGACCGTCTTCGCCTCATTCGAAATTTGCATCCCGCATAAATGTGGAATGACGTTAAATGTCGGCTTTTCTCCTAAATTTTTAGGTGTGGCCATCACAACAATCGTACTTGCGTCATAATCACTGTTTGGTGACATCGAAATAGCAGACACACGCGCACCGTAATAATGCGTTTCACCCTCGTCATCCACACCTGGCGGTAACGTGTCGCCTGTAAAAAGCGTATCATCTCCGAGTAGCTGCCCCGTAATTTTATGAATGCCCTTTTGTAAGAGAACTTGTGCAAAATGCGTAAAAGTCGCTTCTCCCAGTGTTGGGTCACCACTTCCTTTTATGTAGACATTGCCGTTTAATACCCCTTCTGAGATAGGACCATCTGTATAAATGTCCGTCGTAAATGGATATTCTGCACCTAGTACTTCTAATGCGGCTGCCCCTGAAATGATTTTCATATTCGAAGCCGAACGCATTAAATGATCGCCACGATATGTAAACAAAAGTTCGCCTGTTATGCGGTCACGAAGCGTCAATGTTGCTTTATCTTTTCCTAAAATCGTTTCGACCACTTCATCAATTGCTGCTTTGCTTTTTTCCTCTAATTGTGCGACTGGATTGTAGTTCACCCAAAAACCTCCAAATAGTTAGAATTTACTGTTAATTTATTGTAACAGAAACTATCCACTTGTTATATTGTTTATATACTTGGTTTAGGTACTTGAGTATTGCGGTGTGATTGAGCCACCACTGCGGACGTTTGAGCCACTGGTTGCGGAGCCGAGAGCCACTTCTATTTAAAGAGAAAGGAAAACAATCGTTAATTACTCAAACGGTTGTTTTCCTTTTCTTTTGGGGGTCTCGTCAGAAAAGCGCTTTTATCTTAACTTGGATGTGAGGACTATTGGAATATCAATAGTTCTCATATCATTTACATATATTCAATGTAGATGTTGATTTACAAGATATGATCATTTTTTATGTCTTGTTAAGTAATGTGGATATTTAAGCCACTAAGGCTATCGGTTACGCTCAGATGGCTTGACATCGAGCCTCTGCGGGCATGAAACTTGCGCCAGAGAACCAGCTTAATGCAGCTGGCTCTGCCAAACGAGGCTATCATGCCCGCTGCTCAATATAAAGCCTAACTTCGATGGCGTATACCTCAGCACTCTCATTGTAAGTAGGATTCTAACGTAATTCGAGTAGCGATAAGAGTTCGTATTTTATACACAATTTTATTCATTAAAGCCGATAATGCAGCAGTGTCCCAAATGCCCCTAAACCGTTGCTATGACTGGATTTTAACAAACGTGCATAAAACAGCGCATAAACAATGTGCATAAAGAAAGCCACAAAACGTTGATTTAACAGCGTTTGTCGCTTTTTGATGGGTTCCCAAACTTGGATTTGGGAACGTTATTTGTATATATTTATGTTTGTATATTAAAGTTGTTGATATAAGATGAAAAATCATTAGAGCATCCAGATATTAGTGATACTAATTTCGATAATGACTTATTCAACTAAATCACCCAATTTCACTCAGAATTAGGGCATGGAAAGAACTGTTGGGCGTTGGCCATATGGTAGTACATGGGTAATTGAAACCTATGTACCTCATAGTACACCGGAAGAGGGCACTGAAAAAGTCCCGCAGTCGCTTTTTTTCATAGTATAATAAAATTAATTAATTACAGGCGGTGTGACCATGATTCCTAAACAAGAAACCCTAAATTTAAGCCCTTATATGGCTCTTTATGATTTAATCATTCCAAAAGATAATATGCTTCGCCAAATCAATGAACTTGTTGATTTTTCATTTATTTTGGATGAGCTAAAAAATAAATATTGTTTAGATAATGGTCGAAATGCCATCCCACCGATTCGTATGTTTAAATATCTACTTTTAAAAGTGATACATGATCTATCGGATGTAGATTTAGTTGAACGTTCAAAATATGATATGTCATTCAAATATTTCTTAGATATGGCGCCAGAAGATGAAGTCATTAATCCAAGTTCTCTCACAAAATTCCGTCGTCTTCGACTTCAAGATGTGAATCTCTTAGATTTATTAATTCAAAAGACCGTTGAAGTTGCTTTAGAAAAAGACATTCTTACGAGTAAAATGCTTATAGTCGACGCAACACATACAAAAGCACGTTTTAATCAGAAATCTCCTAAAGAATTTTTACAAGAAAAAGCGAAAAATGTGCGTAAAGCTGTTTATCAAATTGATGAACAAATGAAAGAAAAATTTCCTGTCAAGCCAACAACAAATGAGCTAGAAGATGAATTAGCTTACTGCCATCAAGTGGTACAAGTCGTTGAAACACAATCAAAAATGGCACAAGTTCCAGCTGTACAAGAAAAGTTAAATGTTTTAAAAGAAGTGATTGAAGATACAAACTTTCATCTTAGTTACTCAAGTGACCCAGATGCACGTGTTGGTCATAAAACAGCGGACTCCTCTTTCTTTGGATTCAAAACCCATATTGCGATGAGTGATGAACGAATTATTACAGCGGCAGTGGTAACGACGGGCGAAGCAAGCGACGGGCACTACTTGAAAGAGTTAATTGAAAAAAGTAAAAGCACAGGCATGGCATTCGATACCCTATTAGCAGACACAGCGTATTCAAGTAAAGAGAATTTAACCTATGTCAAAGATGAAAAAATTCAACTCGTATCAAAACTACACCCATTAATTACGAATGGACATAAAAAAAATGACTTATTTACTTTCAATAAAGACGCTGACTTATACGTATGTCCAGCAGGGCATTTAGCAAAAAGAAAAGCGATTGTGAAAAGACCTGACGAATCCAAAAGAAACGATCAATTGAAATATTACTTCGATATTAAAAAATGTAAGGTTTGCCCTATCAAAGAAAATTGTTATAAAGAAGGTGCTAGAACAAAAACCTATAACGTAACAATTAAATCAACAGAGCATGTAGAACAGGAAGAATTTCAAAATACGGAGGAATTCAAAAAACTTTCTAAAGAACGTTATAAAATTGAGGCAAAAAATAGTGAATTAAAGAATGGGCACGGCTATCATACGGCAAATAGCACGGGTCTATTTGGCATGGAAATACAAAGTGCCACAACCATCTTTGCGGTCAATTTAAAACGGATATTAAAACTAATAAACTTAAAAGAATAAGGAATAGACAAAGTAATAAGACATTTTCTGTTGAAATTGAACCGAACATGCCTTATTTTTTTATGTCAAAAGGGATTCAATCTAAAAAACGATAGTTTTTCAGTGCCCTCACACCGGAATGGTGGGAGGATAAGAATCGAAATGGCCTTTAGTTCTATAAATTCATCTTTTTTAAGAGCTTAGACTTCCTTTAATATAAAATATAATATAAAGATTAATAAAGATACTATGCCAATTTCATATACTATTCTCATAATATCAAGTTCATAAGTTGGATAATAATCATCAACTTGGAATTCTTTCGTGTGTAATTGCCATATAGGAGCATACCTTTTATCATAAAATTCAAGATGAGGCCCCCACTTTAATGACACAGGTACGAACAATATACCGATGCAAAAAATTATTATGAAATAGCCAGAGAGTAAAATTTTCTTCAATAACACAACCTCCAATAAATGTAATTTTTTATATAATTTACAATAAAAGTATTAATATGTATATTATAATATGAGTAGAATATAAAAAGGAGCATTCCTGTTAGGAACATTTTCGGGACTTGAAATAAAAAAAGCCCTCTTGTATGATGCTTGAGTGTCAACGCCTAAATTGACCCATTCATCTACAGAGAGGACTCCATTCCATGAATTTTAATATGAATGAAAAAATTAATCAAGTTACTGAAAATACCTTAGTTATCGGAATCGACATCGCCAAGAAGAAACACTTTGCTTGTGCAGTTGATGAACGAGGACGTGTACTCCAAAAATCATTTCCCTTTATGCAAACGCGTGATGGATTTGAATGGCTATTTGAACGTTTAATTGCGTTACGTGAAATGCATCAAAAATCCGAAGTCCTCGTTGGTTTCGAGCCAACAGGTCATTACTGGATGAACCTTGCGGCGTTCCTAACACAATACGGCATTCCATTTGTGATGGTCAATCCAATGCACGTGAATCGTACAAAAGAATTGGATGATAACCTGCAAACGAAAAATGACCAAAAAGATGCACTTGTCATTGCCCGACTTATGCGTGATGGTCGATTTAGTTACCCACGTATTCTAGAAGGTATTGAAGCAGAACTTCGGAACGGCGCTACATTACGTTCTAAAATGCAAGAAGATTTAAATGCGATTCAAAACCGAATCATTCGTTGGATAGATCGCTTTTTCCCTGAGTTCCCCCAAGTATTTAAGGACTTTGGTAAAATGGCTTACGCAGCTTTAGAAATGACGCCATTTCCTTCGGATATTCAAGGGAAATCGCCAGAAGAGTTACTGTTTCTTTACCGCCAGGTGGATGGCATGAAATCACCACAGCTACCAAAGGCAAAACAATTAGTCGCTATTGCAGAACAATCAATTGGGTTAACAGAAGGCATGAAAATGGCGCGTTTTGAAATCGCCACACTTCTTCGTCAACGTAAGTTAATTCAAACGGATTTAGATAATGTAACTGCGCAGTTAGAGGAACTAGCGAAACAAATGACGGACTACGGCTATTTAGCATCGGTTCCAGGAATAGGAGACGCAACTATTGTAGAGCTGCTTTCAGAAATCGGTTCTCTAACGCAATATGAGCATCCACGCCAACTTATTAAACTAGCGGGACTTACATTACGTGAAAACTCTTCTGGACAGCACAAAGGTCAAAAACGTATCTCTAAACGAGGAAGAAGAAAGCTACGAGCCGTTCTATTCCGTGTCATGATGCCGTTAATTCGCCATAACCGAGCGTTTAAAGCGCTCCATCAGTATTACACAACCCGCCTACACAATCCGCTTCGTAAGAAGCAATCCATTGTCGTATTGTGCGGGAAGTTATTAAAGATATTACATGCTTTATGCCATAAAAAAATGATGTTTAATGAAGACGCCATGATAAAAGATCTGTACTGTCTCCAAGACGCAGCTTAATATTCTTTCGCGTTTTACTCTAGAGGATGACACGGAGAAGCCGGCACCATTTTTCACTAAAGACCATGAGTCCCTAAAGGAGCATCGCCAGCCTCTGCCTTATGAATAGACCGAACGAAGGAATGTACGCGCTAGACGCCTAGAGAAATGGGAGGGTCCGTCATCATAAGCTTTCGCAGAGATCCAATGTGCATCAAATATTGCATAGGATAAGGAGATATTCTTTACAAAAATTGTATTCTCCTTTAGCGAAGCGTACTTGTCTTCTGTAAATAAAATGTAAAAATAGAAAATGATGATGGCTATATGTGTTGAAAAAATTTTTTTGGCACTCAAAAAATGGCGTAAGCCATTGATATATCAACATTTATAGAGGGAGGTAATAAAATGTTTAAAAAAGCTTTTGGTTCATTATTTTTAGCATCTATTCTTTGTTTTTCAATAGTCCCAACATCTTTTGCAAGTACCTCTTCATCCCATTGTAAGTTAGATGGGATAAAGATTGAAAGTAAAGATACTATGACTTCTAAAGTACCTACTAGCCTAGAGATGCAAACGCAGTTACAATTCTCTGAAGGTGCATCTGTAAATATTACAGATAAGTCAGAATTGGAAAAAATTGCAGTAGAACAAGGTTTAGAAAAAGTTCCTATTAGAATTGAATATGAATATATACCTTCAGAAACAGACTTTAGTAAACCAGACCAAGTAGTTACTCCGTATGCGAAGGGCGACATATGTTATGTGAATGACTTAGGGTCTGGCTGGTATAACGAAAACTACCCATATAAAACCTTCTTTATAGATGGTCCTGATAAGTTTGAATACTCGGAAACTAAAAAATTTAAATCAAGTTATGACGGATCTTTTGGTGCCTCTAAAGCCGGTCTCGAAGCTAAAATCGGATTTAAGTTGGAAGAGGATTACTCTGTTCAGTTCAAAAGTAACACACCAATCGCAGCAAATGAAAGCATCAACTTCGAACTTTTCACAACTCACCACAAAGTTAGGTATGCTGTAGATACTGGTCCTACATGTAATTTCGGACATGCTTATAAACCAAATGGTACTTACATTAAAAAAACTGTTTATGCCAAATAAGATTATCCACCATACAATACAAAATTCCACAGAAAAGCAGATTAAGAGACATCATAGCGTATTCGCTATGATGTTTTATTTTGTCTTTTTTTATGCCCTAAACCTTCCCAAAGCGACGTTTGGTAACTTTTCAATGAGATTTTTTTATACGTTGCAGAGCGTTATTTTCTATAAAAAACAGCGACAAACACTGATTTAACAGTGTCTTTCGCTGTTTGGAATGTTCCCAAGCTTTCATTTGGAAACATTATTTGAATACAACTTGTATAAATTGTATTTGTTATTCGTTAGACGATTCGACTCTAGAGATTACCCCGCTATACATAGCTTTCCAGCTATCGCCCTCCTTTTCGGCTCGATATAATTTTAGAGTACCTTTATACAAATGCCCTTCAACATCTTTTGTAAATTCGAAGAAATCGGGTTGTTGTTGTAATTCATCGAAATCGGTATAAAATACTTCAGTTTTATAAATAGGTAATCCAGAAGGTGTGTGTAAATATTCTTTCGTAGTTAAGTAGGAAACACCTTGAAAATCTAAAACTGTTTCTGTTTGAAACTCCTTGGGAATTATCTCTAATAAATTCTTTACTGCTAATTCTGGTTTCAAAGATTCTGTAAAATCTAGTATATCCGTTTTAGAATAAGGGACGGCATCAATATCATCATGAAGGTTATAAGTTTGAACAATTACTGTATACTTTTCATGATCAATTATAATTTCCGAAACAGCTATAATGTATTTATTTTCTTCCATGTTACTATGCGTTTTAGAGTCTGGAATGAGATTCCATTCCCCAACTTTTTCTACTACCTTATGGTTGTCTTCAAGGTTAATTTCACCTTTAAAAATTTGTGTGAAGTAAGAATTTTGTTGACTTTGAAAACTTAAAGCTAAAGTGATTTGCTCTGAAGAATAGGGATCTTTGTGTTCACCGCTTTTTGACCAGTAATTAAAACCAGCTTTTCTAAGTTTATACTTTTCTGGATTGTTAATTATTGATAGTTGTAAATTGTTTGTTACTTCATTTGAAAACATTTTCTGACTTCTTTTAATAGCATTTCCATTAACTATATTATCTAATGAAGCATTTATATGTTCATTGTCCTCAGTTTCCTTTTCTTCCACTACAGAGTATTCGGATTGGGAGTTACTATTAAAGTTTAGAGTATCAAATAACGGTATGCATAGAATGGTAATTAAAACAATTGTTGAAGCCAATACGGTATAATAAACTCCGTGAAACTTTATTGTTGAACTTTTATTTATTGTTTTACTGCGAATTTTTTGACTTTCTTCTTGAGAAAAATGTACATGTTTATTCAAGTATCCCTGTACATCTTCTTTCACATGTTTATCGAACTTGTCCACTAGTATCACTCCTTTCCAATCTGTTTTGAAGGATTTTCTTTCCACGAAGTAATCTTGATTTAATCGTATTAATATTTACGTTGAGGATTTCACTTATTTCAGCCATAGTCATTTGCTGATAATAATATAGGATGATTATCTCTTTATATTTGGTTGGTAGTTTGGCTATTTGTTCTATCATACTTTTTGAAGTCTGATCATTAATAAATTGCTCTTCTGCAGAGGGTGCAGTGAAAACAGATGAAATAATCGGTTTATACATCAGCTTTTTTATATTCCAACGTTTCTTATAATCCTTACATTTATTAATAGTAATTCGAATTAACCAAGTCTTATAGCTACATTCATGTCGGAAGTCAGATAACTTTTGATAACAGGATATAAAGACTTCTTGAATAATATCCTCACATTCAGCCATATCATTTACATATAAGAAAGCTATTCTTTTTAAATCGGTTGCATAGTCCTCCATCAGTTGACTTAGTATTTCATCTGATGAAACTTCTGAATAATCTGCTTCAAGATCTATCACTCATTGCACCTCCTTTTATTAATTAGACGAGCCTCGAATAGATATTGACTCAAAAAGTTTTTAATTTCTATTTCTTACTATTAAACTAACCTGCTGCGTTAAATTTATTTGTCCAATTTTTTAAAAACGTTATTCAATTAAATGGTCCGATGTTGAATAATGAAAATGTCCCCAAAGCGTCGTTTGGTAACATTTTTTCTTAACGTTGTAATCGCATAAACCTGACGAGACTTCTAACCAAACATTTGCATCGTGTCGTTCAATTAAGTAATGCCTAGGGGATTCGCTCGCTGAATGACTTCGGAAACAGTATTTCGGGCGTGTCCCGTGCTGGAAATTAATCGTTCTTTGACTAATGCCATCAAAATAAAGTGATAAAATCTTTCGACAATCAATCACAAAAAATCTCCTGTCTCAAAGTGTCATACGTTATCGAATTCCTCTTCATTATACAGAAGGTTTTAGGTGATTTATGTAAGTGGCTCAAAAAGCTCGCACTCGGTGGCTCATTTATCCGCAAAGGGTGGCATAATTGAGCGCACTGGTGGCTCATTTGAGATGCAATACTCA
Organism: Lysinibacillus sp. 2017; assembly: GCF_003073375.1. Classification (NCBI taxonomy): domain Bacteria; kingdom Bacillati; phylum Bacillota; class Bacilli; order Caryophanales; family Bacillaceae; genus Lysinibacillus; species Lysinibacillus sp. 2017. Next base: position 179,162 of record NZ_CP029002.1, on the reverse strand, counting down.
GGTACTGTTTATGATAAATAAATTCAAAAATAAAAAAGCTGCTTGAAAGTTGGATTTCTCCAGACTCTTAAAGCAGCTTTTGAAGTAATTATAGATAATTGTCTCTATTATTTGTGCACCTGAATATGCCACAAGACAATGCCCAAATGAGGTGAATACAATTAAATCGATTTTGGGCTTAATTCAAGACTAAATGATTGCGCATTTGATGTTGCGCCACCATCGATTGATAGCGTTGTACCTGTCACAAATGAAGATTTATGAGAAGCTAACCAAAGTACTGAATCTGCAACCTCTTCCGGTTGACCAAAACGGTTCATTGGCTGAGGCTCAATTAAAACTTGGCGTTCTTCTTCAGGTAAGTCCATTACCATAGGTGTTGCAATTGCACCTGGGGCAATTGCATTAATACGAATATTCATGTTCGCATATTCACCCGCTGCTGTTTTTGTTAGGCCGATGACACCGTGCTTCGCTGCAACATATGCGCTAGCTGCGGGAGTACCGACTAATCCAGCTTCAGAAGCTGTATTCACAATAACGCCACCATTATTTTTCATATGTAATAATTCATATTTCATTGATAGCCAAACACCTTTTAAGTCTACAGCGATCATTAAATCGAAATCTTCTTCAGCTGTTTCAGTTAAGAACCCTGTACGTAAAACGCCCGCGTTATTGAATGCCACATCTAATCCACCGAATGTATCTACAGCAAATTTAACCATAGCTTCTGTATCTTTCGCTTTCGTAACATCTGTTTTAATAAATGCTGCTTCTGCGCCAGTTTGTTTAATTAGTTCAACTGTTTCTTCAGCGCGTGCATCCACGTCTGCAACAACAACTTTGGCACCTTGCTCAGCAAATTTAATTGCTGTTGCGCGACCAATACCTGTCGCACCCCCTGTAATTAGAACAACTTTACCCTCAAAATCTCTCATTCTATATACCCCCAATGTATAATTATATATAAAAGAGGAATCGGAATTCCGCTTCATCTTTATACTAATATAATAAACTTTAATTGTCAAAATAAAAAAGCAATGAACATAAAATCTCAGTTCATTGCTTTTTATTTAGATTCATTTTCTAATTAATATCCCATTTAAAGCAAGGTCTGTTAATAAATCTGCCGTATGCGTTAATGGCATGATTTTCGAAAGATCGTTCACTACTTTTGGCGTGACAATATTTTCTAAAAATATATGATAAATACGTAAATCGCCTTCTCTAAAAATGCCTTGTTTTTGACCTAATTTTATAATATCGGTAAATATATTACTTAAGCTCTTTAAAAACATGCTACTAAATTCGTCTTGGCCATCTTCAGCTACCAAAATATCGACAATCATTTGATGTATTTTCCCGTATTTAATACTAATATTTGCATAGCAACCGAATAGCTTTCTAATTTTTTCATCTGCAGATATATCAGCTACTTTTATAATTTCTTGTTCTTCATATACTTCATGAATAATGATTGTTGCTACCGCTTTGGCAAGCTGTTCTTTACTGATAAATCTTCTATACACCGTTCCAACGCCAACCCCAGCTAGCTTTGCAATTTCGTCAATAGACCCATCATTGCCTTGTTCACTAAAGACCTGAATGGCTGCCTTTAAAATTTTTGAGGAATTTTTATTAGCATCTTTTCGAAAGGAAGATACAATAAATTCATTTTCCATTTTAAACAACTCCTGATTCAATTAACTTACTTATAACAGTACCTTTGTATGTGATAAAAATCCATTCAATTTTACGTACCTAGATTTTCATAGGAGATATGAAGAATTTTTTAACGGGTTGGGCTACGATTGGTCAGCGAAGCGAATTACTTGTCCACCCGGTACATGAAAATTAAAAGTATTGATCGATTTTAAAAATTATAATGGATTAATACGATTCGATTACAAAACAAAAAGCTGCTCGAAAATCGGAGTTTTCCCGACTCTCGAAGCAGCTTTTTTTGTTTGTGGATCTAGGAACTTAGGAAAATCTCCAAAAGTATAATTCTTCTGTTTCTTTATATATGTTTGCTCCTGCTTTTTCTAATACCCTATGAGAAGCAATATTATCCTTTTCTGTATCGGCAATAACGAACCTAACATTAGGCTGACTTAATAACCAGCCTTTTAAATTACTTACAGCTTCAGTCATATAGCCATTCCCCTGATATTCAGTAAGCGTATAATAGCCAATCACTACTTCACCATCTTTATTTGGAAGACCTTTTAACATTATTCCACCTATATGATGATTTTTATCTTTCGAAACAATTATCCAATTGGTATACCATATATAGTTTAGTTCATCAACTAATGCCCTAGAGCGTCTTACTTCCATCGCATTTTTAAGTTCAGAACTAAGGTCACTAAAGGATTCGATTAAAGCTAGTTTCAATTCCAATTCCCTAGGATTATTAATTAGTAATTTCAAGTGTTCTATAGTCAACGGGATTATTGTTAATCTCTTTGTATTTATTTCAATCATTGTTGAGAATTTTTTGTATGCCTGGTGCATGAAATTCTATGTAGTTGCGAAACTTATGTTGTCAAAGAAGGATTAGGATTTGAGCTATCTGCAACTATTATGTTTATATTGGAAAAACCATTTTTCTTTGCTTTCTCCATAAATCCCTTAATTATTGGCTCATCTTTTAGATAAACTGAGACATAACCTGTATCCAAAATTATAATAGCCAATTGACAAGAACTATTCTCAAAATCTTGATAATCCAATATTTTCACTATATCTTCTTTTGTAGGAAAGGCTTTGAAATCTGCCGTTATTACATAATGCTTCGTAGTAGTTATACGTTCAATGAATTTTTCACCAGTAAGTACCACTTCCTCATCATTAAATAACGGAGTTAAAATTTTGTTATAATCTTCCCCCTCTACTTGATAATTCTCTCCACCACCACGAACCCAATACCACGATAGATCAATCATATTTAATAAAATATCTGATAACAAAAAATCTGTATGGATGGTATCATTAACAAAAAAATTTATTCCTATTTTTTTCATTTTTATATCCCCCTTTTCAACTACCAAATATGCTACTGCATTTAGTTTACTCTAAACTAATAATGGAATATTAGAAATTCACAAAATAATAAACATATATTTCCAAATGAAGTTTAAAACTCATAATAGATTAATACGGATCGATTAAAAATCAAAAGCTGCTCGAAAATCGGGGTTTTCCCAACTCTCGAAGCAGTTTTTTTTGTTTGTGGACCTAGGATAAATAGAGCAACCCCACCCTTGCGTAGCCGAAGCTTTGAAGAGTTGGGGTCGGATTGTAGTTAATTGTCTGAATTGTTTGTGCACCCGGTGCATGAAATTGAGCTGTTCTCAATTATTTGTTTATGAACGATTCTGACTGTTCATATTTGCGGCATTCAAAAAGAAAAGATATTTAAGATATTAAAAATAAATAATAGCGCATTTGAGAAATGCGACCATATGCCTTTTATTTTCTCCTCCAAGACCGAGGCAACCCTTTCACAAAATTTTTTTCGAATGTCCCCTTTTTATAATCTATTTGTTATTACTAAGTTAAGAACCACCTTAGGAGGAAATGCAATGAATCGATGCTGTTAGGGATTTGTTATTTGTGCACTTGCTATATAGGTCATTTTGCAAGCAACATTCAAAACAAAAAGCCGCTTGAAAATCGATTTTTCCGACTTTCGAGCAGCTTTTGAATTGTAGTGAATTATCCGAATTATTTATGCACCAGTGCAGGTCACTTAATTTGTTACAGTACTATATTTTTGTGTTGTATTATTTTCATTCATTACCCAGTTGATATTACCATATCTATCTAATGTGATCATGTAAATTTTTTGACCAGTTCTGAATACGTTAGAAGTTCCATTTGCCAATAATGTCATTTCAGAACTTGTATCTGCAGCTTTTTCAATTAATTTTTTACCATAAAGGTTAATTGTAACAGTGGCTGGCTGGATTCCTTTTCTAACCATATTAAGGATATCAATTGCTGTAGGAGAATACGTAACCCCATTATTGACAACAACATAGTACACTTCTTTAACATCAGTTGCACTTAATTGTGGTGTAATAATAATTTCCTTAGAGTTATTTGGATCTGCAGTTTTAGTTCCCAGCTTAGCATCTGACATAATGTTTGTAGTATTTGTTGGGTATACATACTTACCAATTTTAGAAATATCGAATGTATGTTTACCATAGTAATCATAAGCATTAGTTAGGTCATCTATAAGTGTTACAGTAATTGATTTATCGGGATTTGTTGGTGCCGTCGGTTTAATTACTAATGTCGATTCATTATTAGTCTCAGTACCTACAGAATAACTATCAAAATTATATTGACTTGTAACATCAGTACCCGCATCATTTCTAATTACCATTATCGATGACAAGTTTAATGAATTTGTTAATGAAATATCAGATTTATTGTAATTTGTTAAATTTGTATCATTTTGACGTAATATTGCTTCATTAAATGTAATTTCAAATTTAGAATCTGGCGTTCTATAAATTATTGCGTCAGTAGTACTCAGTCCATATGGATTTTCACTAGTAGTTTTAATATACGGCTTCGTTCCATCAGTATAGAACTTCGCCTTCATCTGCGGTCCTTTAGGTTCATCAGCTGAAAGCTCAGAATCTGAACTACGTTGTAAAATCGTAAAGTTTCCAATTGAATCAACCGCTCCAATGTACATTCCATATTCTTCATGTGCTGTTAACATTGGCGAATTAAAGCTGAATGTTCCTTTACCTGTTGAGGCACCTACATCAGTTGCTCCTATAGCCTTGTACTTATTAAATAAATCTGGAGCTGTTGCGGTAGTTCCTAGTACATCCGTAATATCCTTTAAATTCCCTGAAGCATCAAAGTATTCGCTATTCAGCTCGTAACTTCCATCTGCCTTTTTATTATATTTTTTTACAGGAAGCACAAAGAAGTTCGCTTTTTCATCGACACTTACTGTCACCTTCACTTTAGTGTCATTTTCAGGAATACTTTCAACAGAAACTCCCGACACTAGTGGTGGCTTCGAGTCGTTAATTAAAAGTTCATCCATTATTTTTGACAATTGGCCCGAACGATCCTTCAATACCATATAGATTTTATACTTTAAAAATGGATTAGTTATTGGCTTAGAAACATTAAATTTAAATGTCCCTAACGGTGCTGGATTTTGTCCGTTTGAAAGATAGTCATTCTTTGTTTCTGTTTGAAATTTACCTGTAATGACTTTAGGGTCTGTTGAAAATTCATCAACAAAATCACGATTTAAAATATTTCTTTCTGTAATAATACTGTCATACGTATCTGGTAAAATCATGTAGTAGTATGTACCAGCTTTATTTGTTTCTACTTCTATTTCATATTTATCTACTCCTGTAACAACATTTTTAATAGTTAATGTTGGCGAAAGAGCATCCGTGTGATTATATTGTGCGTAGTTACGCGGTTGGAATTCTACTGCCACTGTATCTTTATTTTCAAATTCATTTTCTGCTAAGTCTTTTACACCTTTTAGTATCGTTGCAACAATTGTATCTCCATTTACTAAAGAAGTTAATGAAGGGATTGTTAATCGAATTCTCTTATTAGAATATTGTACATCAATAGGTTTCATTTCCTTGTGACCTGAAATATTGACAATCCCCGTACCTGACAATAAATAGTTATCAGAGTTTTCAGCTGTTTCTTTGTCTAGTTCTTCACTTACATTGATATAAAAGTAGCCCTTATCCTTATCTGCTAACACTAATTCTTGTGGATCAAGAATATACGGATGGGTCGTATCCACCTTCTCCGTAGTAATAGAAATTTCTTCCACATAACGCATTTTATTATTGGATTTATCAACCATTACCGCAAAAATTTGATACTTAGTGCTTGGCTGAATATCCTCTAATAAAGGTTTTTTACCATGCTTATATTCTGTAATCGGAATAACTCCAGAATCTTTTGCTTCTTTCGTGCCGGTAGGATTGCTAATAATATCGTCAATCGTTGGCTTCGCTGCTGATGTATCTGGACGAATGTAGTAGTAAATTGTCCCTTCTTCACTTGGTGTCACTTTAAATTGGACGCGTTTACCACCATACATCTTATCGCCTTTATCTAGAGTCAACGTCGGTGGCTTATTATCAATCGTCGAAAACGCTACACTTTTCTTCTCCGAAACATTATCCGAGCCATCAATGGCAATCGCATAAAGGACATAATCCGTCTTCGTTTCTAACCCTGTCGCTTGGAATGGGACTTTCTCGTCCATTAAGACCGGACCGTTGCCACTTAGCGGGACGCCACCTGTTTTAATCTCACTAATTGTCGGTGCTTTTTCTTTCGCTTTTTTAATGACGTAGTAGTACATACCGTCTTCGTCTACCGTTATCGTACCGTCTGCAATTGTTCCGCCCGCTTTTACATCTAATTGAGTAATTTTAGGAGCCGATTCGTCAGAAATTACGGTATCTCCTACTGGATCACGGGATACAGGTGTACCGTTTTCATCTTCAATATAGCCGATGTTCGGTTCGTCTGTTTCAAAATCATCAAAAATCGTATTTACCGTTGTGCCTTTTGGAATAATGGCATCATTAATATACGCAAACTCGCCAAGATCTGAATAGCCGCTTTTTGTCGTTACATAATAATAATCATACGTGCTGTCTGTATTGAATTTGACGTTTTTTAAGGAGTTTTTGTACACATACTGAATATCATGTACACCGAAAACCGTCATATTGTAGTCATTATCCAAATACATCGCTTTTGCATCGGCATAAAATTCGAAATTCGTTACATCTCCGCGTACGGTTAGGCGATCAATCTCTGAATCCGCCTTCACAAATGCACGGTCTGCTGTTACTACCAAATTTCGAAGATCTGAGCCTTCAAAATCCACGTATTTCTTAACGTTGGCCATACGTTCTTTGTATTTCGATGTAGGAGAAGTCGACGGATTCGTCTTATCCTTTAATGTTTCATTATCTATTGGATTTAAAAAATCATCATTCTTTGACTCTGTTGGTGTATCCCAATCGATAAAGCTTGCAAAGTTTTCAACGCTCGCAAAACGAACATTTTGAAGCGCTGCTAATGAACGGCGTGGTGCTTCTGCAACCTCCACACGTCCTGTGAAATTAAGGTTTTTTAAACGAATGTAGCTACCATTAATCACAAGCTCTCCAGCAAATGATGTGTAATTGCCATCAAGTGCTAATAAGCGTGAAGAAGTACCGCTTGCGTTTAACGTCAATTTCGTAATATTTGTGAGCGTATTGTTAGCGAATGTTCCTTCAATATATGCGCCATTTAAAATATTTTTATTCGATGCGTTAATCACGCTTCGTAAATGCGATGCAACCGTATGGGCCACGCCGTTAATATAAATCGTATTACCTGACACATCACCTACTGTATAAAGTGGTGTACCTCGGTCTGCTTTTTCTGCACGCCAAACAAACGTCGCCATTTGCGCACGTGTCACATTTTTAAACGGATCAAACGTAACGGTTGTCGTACCTTTTGTTACATTTAAATCCACTAACGTTTGAATATAGTAAGCCGCAAAATTCGTTGGTGATACGTCTCTAAAGCTGTTATTTAACTTCGAAGACATTCCGAATTGAAAGCCTAATGTAATGATTTTCGCCATTTGGCCACGTGTAATTGGCTCATTTGGCTTGAATGTATTATCTGTAAAGCCATTGATAATTCCTGCTTCTGCTAAGGCCGCTATGTAACGGTAATTACCATTGTTCACATTGACATCTTTGAAGCCTGGGTTTTTAGGGTTTGCTATGTTGACATCAATCGCAAGTGCTAACATTTTTGCTGCATCTGCACGAGTGATCGCTTGATTTGGTTTAAATGTGCCGTCTGCAAAACCTGTCGCAATATTGCGGTTTACTAAATCAATGACAGGTTCGTAATAGTCGGCATATGGATTTAAATCTTTAAAGGTCGCTGCGCTTGATGGTTGCGGCATGGCCACAAGGATACCACTAGCTGCGACAACTGTTGCCACAGTAGCTTTTGACAGCGTACGTGTTTTTTTCGAGTCCATTTTGAAAATACCCCCTTTTGAAGTTGTGGAATCGGCATGGCTCTTCTTAAAATTCTACTCTTTTTATATCGGTCAAACCGAGTAAAAACTGTATAGAAAAAACGATTTGTTTTACTTTTTGAAAGAAAAAACGACATATTAATACCTTTTTCATCCAAATGTTTAAACCTAATGGGTAAATTACATTTATAACACTTTATAAAAATGAGTATTTTCACCTAGACAAAAGTGTCGAAAATATGAATTTTAGAGCACGATAATCAGCACACGAATTTCGATGGATTAATTTACTCGTTTATGTAACATTTTTCCTTTTCGTACGAGTTTATTATCTTTAAATAGGAAAATTCTATTTTATTCAAAATTCTATTTTTGGAAGCTAATTGGATATTGATTAGAACAAAACACACAAAATCAGTGTCTCTGCCCTTCAACGCAAGTATTTTGCTTAAACAACATCCGTGAAATGATAAGCAAAATCGGTATAAACTACTCTTCGTTAGCTAGCAAAAATAAAAGCAACGAAAGGGCAATACGAAAATGAAAAAATTTAGCATTATGATGGCAACCTTCATTCCTATAATTTTTAGTATTACATTAATCGTTACACAAGCTGCAAAATCTTCTAATTGGAAATCCTATTCAAATATAGCAAACAACAAAGAATGGTCGATTACATTCAACCAATTGATCGATCCGAATTCAATCTCAAACAATGTTTATCTGGTAGATAGTAACAATTCAAAAGTTGCCATTACAGCAAATGCTTCTGGCAAAGTATTAAAGGTAAAACCAACTGCCAATTTAAACTATAATGCCCACTATAAAATTGTCGTAACAGATAATTTAAAGTCAACGAAGGGGAAAGCCATGAATCAAGAAATTATCATTCCATTTACAACGATGAAACACGCTACTTCCGCTACTACTGCCGTTAAAACGTTTTCTTCAGAATATGATTTAACTTGGAACATGCCCTCTTCTGATTATAAGCAATTCTATTTAGCCGGCACAAAAAGTGATGAAACCGTTGGCGGCTATGAAACACGCGCTGGTCAAACAGTATTTGGCATCAAAGTCGGTGCTTCTCGTGATACCGTTAAAGCAAAATACGGTGCGCCCATTTCTAGCATCCAAAAAAATAATGTGAAGTATACACAAAAATACGTCGACAAATATAGCCAAGAAACAAGCGGGACGTATTTAATCGACAATCAATATGTCACATTTTTCTATGATGCACAAAAAAACTACACAGTGCGTTCGGCTACTTGGGTAAATGCCGATACTGAAATGTCAAAGCCAGGATTTTTTGCAACACCATCTGCCGAGTTACGTGATGGTCTTGAAAATTTAATGGTGGAATTAATTAACCAAGCACGTGTTGCTGAAGGCCTAAACGCTTTAACTTACACGCCAAAATACAATTCCATCGCACGTAAACATAGTACAAGCATGGCCGATAACAATTACTTCGGTCATGTGGACTTAAACAATTTACGTGGTGGCGACCGCATGAGGAACGGCGGCATCTCTTACAACTGGTGGGGAGAAAATTTAGCGTACGGTCAATACAGTGCGATTTATGCACATGAAGCGCTTATGAATTCACTTGGTCACCGTGAAAATATTTTACGTAAAGAATTTACACATGTATTCGTTGGCGTAGACTTCAACAGCAAAAACCAACCATACTTCACCATGAACTTCTATTCTTTATAAAGTGAGCCTGCAATCAGGCGATTACGAAATAAATTATAAGAAGCTACGGACTTCAACAAATCCTGTAGCTTCTTTTTATTGCATATAGTTTGCCATTTCTTCTGTTAGCACAGCCACTTCAAATGGATACCAATAATACGTTGACCCGTCAAAACAAATTGTATACCGATCAACAAGCGGACCATCGTGATAAAACAGCACTTCAAAATAGTTCGGATCCCGATTTTCAAAGTTCGGTTCAAAATCTAGAGTTTCTTCACTGTCATTTAATAGGGCTAGAAAGGCTTGAATATCGGCTTCACTTTCTAGCTTATTGACGAAGCGATACCCTCCTAATGACAGCATTTCATGTATTTCAACTTTATAAATATCCCGTTGCTCAACATTTTCGAAACGATGATTTCCATTTTCCTCGTAAATTTGATAGCCGTTAATTTTATTTTGCGGATCTTTTACCGCATAGACTCCTTCTGCGCCTTTCACTTCATAAATCTTTGTTCCCTTTTCACGATAGGAAGCGTCCCCATTTTTTGATCGGTAGGATGAATTCGTGATGTTTCCGTCTAATTTAAATTTCACCACGGATACCACTTCCCCCAAGGCTTGTTCTGATGCTAGTTCCTTCGAATAGTTACTCATATATGTAGTGTCATCAAATTTCACAAAATCGACCCAGTCAATAATCGTTTCCGGAAGAAAACATCCAGCAAGTAGCAACGATAACAAAATGACAATTGTGATTTTCTTCATCATTATCCGCCCCTTTTTACAATTAGTCGTTCGAATATGAGAAATGTTTCACCAAAATTCTGGTATTCGTCTATAGCTCGTTTTTGCACTATAATTTTCTGAACATTTAAAATATAATTGAAATCACAGCTATTATTTCGAATTCATTGTTGTTATAATACTGTTAAAGAAGTATTAAATCTGTATTACTACAGTTATATAAATTGATTGATTTAAAGGGGGATACGGTCATGACAATTTTAAACGGTTTAAAAATACTCGACTTTTGTTCACTATTACCAGGGCCTTTTGCGACGATGATGTTTGCCGATTTAGGTGCAGAGGTTATCCATATTGAATCGGAGCGACGTGTGGATTTGATGCGTATCATGCCTCCATATGATGAGGATCGTGAATCTTACATCCATCAGCATTTAAATCGCTCAAAAAAATCGCTCAAGTTGAACTTAAAAACACCCGAAGGAATTGATATTGTAAAAAAATTAGTTGCCGATTATGACATTGTCATTGAAGGATTCCGTCCAGGTGTGATGAAACGTCTTGGCATTGACTATGAAACTTTGCGTGAGCTTAATCCGCGCCTTATTTACTGCGCGATCACAGGTTATGGGCAAACGGGTCCTTATGCAAATCGACCAGGTCATGATAACAACTATTTATCCGTTGGCGGGGTACTCGATCATTCACGTTTAAAGGATAAAAAGCCAGTAGCGATGGGCATTCAAATTGCAGATATTGCAGGTGGGACAATGCATGCAGCAGTTGGGGTGCTTGCGGCTGCATTACACCGCGAAAAAACAGGTGAAGGTAAATTTATCGATGTTTCGATGACAGACGCCATGTTTGCGATGAATGCGCTGTACGGTTCACAGTATTTTGGCAGTGGGCGCCCTCCTCAACCCGAGGAGGAGATTTTAAATGGCGGGACATTTTATGATTATTACCGCACAAAAGATGGCCGCTATTTTTCGGTGGGCAGCTTAGAGCCACAGTTCCGAAAATTACTTTGTGAGGCGCTCGGGATTCCAGAGTTAATCGATAGTACCTTTAATGATTCTGCCTATACACAGCAACGCTTTAAAGAAGCGGTAAAGGATGCATTTTGTTCGAAAACATTTGAGCAATGGCTAGAAATTTTCAACGAGGATTTCCATGGTTGTGTGGAACCGGTACTGACATTTGATGAAGCCTGTGAACATCCGCAAATCATGGCACGCAATATGCTCGTCGACGTACCAAAACCAGACGGCACGATGCAACGTCAAATCGGCACCGCTTTAAAATTTGACGGTGTTGAGCCAAATTATCAATTTGTTGGGGCTAAAATGGGGGCACATACAGAGGAAATTTTATCGCAGTACGGCTACTCCCCTGAACAAATCGAGCAGCTATCAAAAGACTTCATTTTAAAATAAATGCAAAATAAAAAGGTGTATCAAAACAATTCACGTAATTGTTTGGTACACCTTTTCTAACTTATCATCCTACTGATACGAATGCAGAATAAATTCCTACACCTGCTATTACAGAAAGCACTATACCTACACAACTTAATAAAAATCCTTTAATCATCGTTTTCACTCCTTCTATAATTAAAATTTTAATAGAAGGCGACTGTTTTTAGCTGTAAGAAAAATCACACCTAAACCGATCTTTTTTAATTTATACCGGTATCGTAATTCGTTGTTCAATAAACTGTCGGAAATGATGCAAATGTGATGGGATGAAAAGATATTTTTTATAAACGTATAATAACTTTTCTACTAAAAGATCTTCTTCTTCGTGGAATAGTATTTTCAATAAATTACAAATATGCTGTGACGTCATTTCTGCAATGGCATAGTACGGGCCTTTTTTAGCTAAATAATTGTCTTGCCACGTCGCAAGCGATTCGCGAATAATTTGGGCGGAGCCGTCCACTAACACGGCAATATCTTGTTGAACGGTCGCTTCAATTTTATGAAGTTCTTCTTCCAAATTGTGCGAATTTAACAATTTAAATAGTACCGTACACGTCGCAAGTTCGTAATCTTTCATCAGTTCAAACGCTTTAGAAAGCTGTTCTTGCTTGACGAGTGTATCGATTAACACGTAAAAAACATGTTCCAAATAATTTGCGCGATAATTTTTTACAAGCGCACTCGGCTGTGGATTCATACTACTGAGCACATCTTCATATTCGACAACAAGCTCAATGGCATGGTCATTCAAGCGCTCACCCTCAATCAAGTACATACCATGTTCAATAATATGCTCATAATCCTTTTTGAAGATGGCCTCTTGAAAGAGCATATACCCAAGTAACGTATGTTCTTTGTCATTTAACGCGAAATTCCCCGTTGACCAGCTTCGTTGCAGTGTTTGAATGCATTTTCTTAGCTTCAACATATGTCTTCGTCCACTCGTAAAATGCGTACAAACATTGAGTAAATGTAGCTGTTTTAATGCGTAAGAGCGCGGATTTTCGTAATCTATGTGCTGAATAAGCTTATGTAAAATCGTTGCCGCGCGGTTTATGCTTACTTCACTTTTTAGCTGTCTTTTAAAAATTTGCATTAGCTCAACAGGCCGATCCATTTTTTGCAGTGACTGCTGTAAAAATAGGGAATACATTTTTTTCGCATAAATCGTTTCCCAAAATGCCGTATGCTCTGAATAAATTGGCTGGATTAAAAAGCGATCGTTTACTTTATAAACACTAATTTTATCGAGCCCTGTTGGTGTTATCGGTGCACTGATCGGCTTCGAAAAAATAAATTCAACGACTTGAGCAAACTGTACTTCCCCGTGAACTTGTAAAAATTGAAAGAGCGGTTGTTTATTTTGTGGATTATCAAAAAAGTGCTGGATTTTTTCGTTCGCCGTTTCGATATTAAAATTGGCTTCATGAAAAGAATCGTAAAAAAACAAATTCACTTTCCCCCAATAATTTTTGAGTAATTGAAAGCAAAATCGTTCAGCCCGGTCTTGTTCGATTAAAAATTCTGCACTATTTAGCGCTTGTCCCCATATCGTTTGTTCCTGTAGTGCATGTTGAAAATGTTCGTCCAACGCTTTTTCTAGTTTCTCCCCAGTATGTCCATTCGTACGTTGAAAGAGCTGCTCATCAAAGAAAAGCAACACTCAAATTCCCCCTTCAATCATTTCCCTTTTTCTCTATTTAAAAATATACCAAAGATTTGAAGCTGGTGAAAATAGGATTTCATACTTTTATATCGAGTAAAGTTGCATTTAAAAAAGCATACCTTCTTTCTTTTACTATTGGAATGAAAAAGAAATCGATATGCTTCCTTATTATTCGGTTTGTAAAATATCCGTTGCGATGATTTTTGTTGGGTTTGTTTGGGTTGGCATACTTCTCGTTGTTACCTCGTAAAAGACGAATAATAATTTTCCAACTAAACTACTGACGTCGATACGTTTCCCTTGTAAATTGACTATTTCTGTTGAATCATTCACATGTAGCTTTAATTTTAGTTGTTCACTATAAAGCGTTTTATCAAATGCGCCAACGGAAACTTCACCCTTTTTACCGTATTGATTGAAAATGACAAGTAACGGCTCAATTTGCGGTGGATGCACCATAGGTAAAGGCTCTCTCGAATCAACAAATGCAATGATTTTCCCCTTTACAGGAATGGCAGAAGCACCAATTTGATGCCCCTCCTTTGTCATAAGAGGTGTTTTAGCCGTAATTCGAAACACGGCGGATTTATGATCATCACGTTCACTGATTGTTTCAAGTAAGCCGATACCAGACTTCACACTAATGGAGATGACAATCGCTTCAATCTTTTTGATTAATGGTTGCATAACATCATCCCTTCTACTTTTCTCTTAGATTATTATTCCCGAAAAGTAGCACATAAAAACGTCTTAACAATCATATTGACGTTTAATTGGCTTGAAGATTCGTGCTTTTTTCAAGAGTGATTTTGGCATTTGCATCGTCGCGGTTACAACACCTGGATGACGTCCAATTTCGATAGAGCCAGTAATCGTTGCACGGTTTTTAACTTCCTCAACAGGTAGATCAAATAATTTTGCCGCGCGCTCTAATGCATTATCTGTCGCGCCATTTAAATTGGCACCACTGCCTACAATCGATAATGGGAAGCTATCTTCTATTTGCTTCACGCCATATTCTTCTGCTAAATCGCGTGCAATGCGTTTTTCTTCTTTTGTAAATGGTTTCGCAGTGTAAGGTAAATCCTCAACATTTGGTAATAAAATCGGTCCTTCAATTGTCACTTTTTTAAGTACACTTACTTGTAGCTGAATAATTCCTGACACATCTGTTGTGTGACCCGCAATCTCACCATCGCCTTGCATTGCGTGCATATCGCCTACATACACACCACCACCTGGGACTTTTACTGGGCAAATAAGGACAGCCCCTTCACGCACTCGGCTAATGTCCATATGACCATCTGTACGGTGAATGTCTAATTCGTCCTCTGTCATTGTAAATTCATGCGGTGCTCCAATTAAGAACGTTCCGAAGTCCCCTGCATTATGCGAATCAGGCATTGCTTTTGACGGTGTTGTCCCAAGCTGTCCTACAAATGGACGCATTCTGGCCATCAGCCCGATTAAATCACTAGGTGCGAAAGCCGTAGCAGGATTTTGAATCGATTTTTCAGGTGTACGCATAAAGCTTTTCGCATTTTGCGCAATGCGGCGGGCTGCTTCTTTACCAACTGTTAAGCCGATTTCCCCTTTCGGATTAAACGTCATCGTATAACCGTTTGATAATTTAAACGGCGTGGTATCTGTACCACATGTTGCACATTTTATTGCTTCTTGGCCGATACCTTGTACGATCGTTTGTGGATGTAATTTCCCGCAACCTGGGCATTTCACCTTAACGAACGGATCGCCGATAAAACGATCACTTTGCGCTTCATCTGTACCTGAAGAAGTAGCAATCGATGTTACTTGAATCGATTTAATTTGAATCACAAGTGCATCGCCTACTTCTGCACCTTCTACAAATACAGGCGTTGTTACTTCATGACCCCCACGAATAGCAGGTGTAATCATAGGCCCCCAGCAACCTGGAGCCGTGTTGGCAATAATCGTACCGCCGTCTTTTAGAGGTCCGAGCATCGGCGCGTTCGGATTTAGCACACCATCTGTAAACTCATTAACGAATAATGTTTCTACCGCTTGTACGGTTGGCTCCTCTGGATAGATTGTTTCTACGGATTCATTATTTTCCTCTATCATAGATGGATATTGTTCATTTAACATCGAAAGTCCTCTTTTCTTTTTCTATATTATTAAGAAGTGAAAAACTTCGTTAATTTCATTGCCATATTTGAAAATTTAAAACGCAAAATACCTTCTTCCTTTATTATACAATTTTTAGAGACCCATTTTGTTGTGATTTTTTTAACAAAGGTAAAACTTTTCCACTTCCTTTATAATGAATCGTAATAAACAAGTGAAAGGACGGGGTTTTTTTGGAGCAACCGCGAATTTTAATCGTTGATGATGAGGCGGATTTACGCAATTTAATGAAAGCCGCGCTAAAAAAAGAAGGCTTTACGGATATTGAAATGGCGAGCTCAGTCGAAGAAGGTTGGCATACTTTCGAACAGTTTGACCCAACAATCGCTCTGCTAGATGTAATGCTGCCAGATGGTGATGGTTACGAGCTATGTCGGAGAATCCGTGAAATCTCCCATATTCCCGTGTTGTTTTTATCCGCAAAGTCCGATGAGGTCGATAAAATTTTAGGACTTGCCATTGGTGGCGATGATTATATTACGAAGCCGTTTAGTCCAAAAGAAGTCGCATTCCGCGTGAAGGCACAGCTACGTCGTCTTGGATTTACACAAAACGTAGCCGCGCCTGTAGACAATGCTATTGTATGCGGCCCCTTTGAAATGAATGCCGACGAAACGGAAATAAAAAAGGACGGGCAGCTGCTTGAGTTAACCGCGAAAGAAGTCGGATTAATGGCCTGCTTTATGCGTAATCCGAATCGCATTTTAAGTAAGGAAACTTTGTTTGAGCGCGCATGGCATGAAGAATTTTTTGGATCGGATAATACACTGATGGTGCATATTCGTCGCCTACGTGAAAAGGTTGAAAACGATCCTTCGAAGCCGACGTTCATTACGACGGTGAAAGGCTTAGGCTACAAATTCATCGTTTAACGGAGGCTAAGGAGTATGAAATGGAAATTGACGAATCGCTTTTTAATGACCATTTTAACGATTGTGTTCATTGTCATTGTTGTCAACGTGCTGCTGCTGTTCGTCATTTTATATAAAGAGGCAACAAGTAGTGTCGGAGGGGCAAACGACGAAAAAGCCGAAGTATTTACAACCGATTTTAAGCAGTATATATCACTAGACAACCAAGTACCCATCGTCTCAGAAGCCGGGTTAACCGCGCTGAAAAATCGCAATGCCTGGATGCAAATTTTGGATGAAAACGGAAGCGAAGTAGCCGAATACTTTTCACCAGAAGAAGCACCAACTCATTACCGTCCAATCGATATGATTCAGCACTATAAATACCAGGAGTTCGATGGGATGACGACCATTTATGTCAGTAATTTTGAACAGTACAGCTATATACTTGGCATTGTGGACCCGGAAGTTTCTCGTCACACGTTTACACTAAAAGGCTATACGGTGCTACAAATGATTTCAAAATACTTATTGTATATTGTCATTGTTGATTTAATCATAGCGCTCATTGCGGGGCTGATGTTTGGCTCGTTGTTGACGAAGCCTCTGTATGCAATGATAGACGGGATTCAACAGCTGAAAAATCGTGATTTTCACTTACGTAAAGTAAAACGCCCTGGTATTTATAAGCAGGTGTTTACGAATTTACAAGACGTTTCGACAGAGCTTGGTAAGCAGGAAGCCGAGCGTAAAAAGCTTGAGCAAATACGCAATGAGTGGATTAGTAATGTGTCACATGATATGAAAACGCCACTCGCTTCCATTCAGGGCTATGCGGAGCTTTTAAATGATTCAGCTGTAACCGACGCTGAGCGCATGGAATATGCCCAAGTGATTGAACGAAAATCGATTTATATGCGGGAACTCATTGATGATTTCAATTTAACGATGAAGCTGCGCCAGCAAGAAATGCCGCTACAATTAGCGAATGTACGTGTTGAAAAGCTACTACGGGATTTAGTTATTGATGTATTGAACGACCCACAGTTTAGTATGCGGGAAGTGATATTTGAAAGTACTGCACCCGAGCTTGTGTTGAAACTTGATGAGCATTTAATGAAGCGTGCGCTACTCAACTTTATCGTCAATGCGTTCATTCATAATGATGATAATACGGTCGTGACAGTCCTGTTAAAAGTAACTGAAAATAATCATGCCACAATCGAGATTCGTGATAACGGGCGCGGCATGAACACGGAAGTATTAGCGAATGTATTTGAACGTTATTACCGTGGTTCGAATACCGAAAATATACGTGGCACAGGACTTGGCACTGCGATTGCGCGTGATATTATTGTGGCGCATGGTGGCGAGGTAACCATTAATAGCGTAGAGGGTTCAGGGACCGTTGTGCGGGTAGAGATTTAATAGGAAATACTAAGGCAAGAACTAAAATATCACGTTATGTTTCATAGTCAAAAGCATTATGATGCAGTTAGTCGTGTATTAGATATATGAAACGTTTCTTTCCTAATAACTAGACATTATAAAACCACCTAAACCGTTGTCATAACAACTTCTTAGGTGGTATATTTTTTAAATCCTATTAGTTAATTTGAAGATTACAACTTAAATTTTGTAACTAATCGTTGTAGGGATTCAGCCATTTCAGATAAGGCGTTCGCAGAAGAGGATACCTCTTCCATAACCGCTAGTTGCTCTTCAGATGAAGTGGCAATTTCTTCGGTTGCTTCGCTCGCTTGTCTAGCCATTGCTAAAAGCTGTTGCATTGCTGCAGCCACTTGCTCGGATTGAGCAGAGAACTGTGTCGCAGTAGATGAAATTTCCTCCATTTGAGGATTTAGCATCTGCATACTGTCTAAAATATGACCAAATTTATAAGCCGTTTCTTCCGTTACTTTTATACCTATTTCTACATTATCTGTTACATGACCCATCATTTGTACAGAGTGCGTTGTATCTGTTTGAATCGAATGGATGAGTTCAGCTATTTGCGTAGCAGAATCACGAGATTGTTCCGCCAATTTACGGACTTCATCTGCTACCACGGCAAATCCCTTTCCGTGTTCACCTGCACGAGCCGCTTCGATGGCAGCATTTAGCGCAAGTAAGTTTGTTTGATCCGCAATACCTGTAATGACATTTACAATAGAATCAATTTCTGCTGACTGTTTGTTTAATTCATTCACTTTTTGACTTGATTCAAGCACAGTCTGTTTAATTATTTCCATTTGATTAAATGCTTTTTCAACGGTTGTGTTCCCGTCCTTTGCATAGCCTGTTGTTTCATTTGTTAATGCAGAAATACGCACACTATTTTCAGCAATTCGTTCAATACCAACGACCATTTCATTCATGGCCTGTGTACTTTCCGTTAAACTTACTACTTGTACATCTGTATCTTTCGCCATTTGGTTGACCGCCGTGGTTGCATGCTCAACAGATGCTGTCGCTTCTTCTGCACTCGCATTTAACTCTTCACTCGAAGCCGCAACATGTTCAGCACTTGTTGAAATTTGTTGAACAAGCTCATTTAGCTGTACGGTCATTTTGTTAAATGCCGTTTCAACGTTTTTCATCTCGTCATTTGTATGTAAGGCGACCTTCACTCCTAAATTGCCATTTGCAACCTCAGTTGTTCCTTCTTCTAATAATTTTATCGTTTGTCGAATCGCTAAAAATAAGCTAACAAAAAGAAGAAGTGCCACGATAAAGATTACAGAAATTACGATGAAAATAATAATCTTCTTCTGTTGTAAGTCATCGAACTGTTGCTGTAGCGTAGATGCCACTGTCTCAAGACTTGTTGTATAAAACTCAAAGTTATCATTGATTGACGTTGTCGCTAAATCGTAAAACTCTGTCGCCGAAGATTTACCCTTTCCTAAATCATGGATAGCTGTTAAATAGATATCTGAGCTTTCTAGTAAGACTGTATAGGGTGTTTGTAAAGAAGACGCTATACCTGCATCATTGAATGAAATTGCCATTGTTTGCTTCAAGTTCTGAATCTCTTCTTGCACGGGGAAATAGATGGCATTCATTTCTTCTAATTGTGCTTTCCTAACAGCACCACTATTAATAATACTCACGCCTAATGCGCGCATTTGTCCAAATTGCTCTGTTAAATTTGGTAACTCAATCGATGCATTATAAATCAAATTAAAGTTTTCTTTTGAATCTGATAATAATAGTTCAGAGTTATTCGCCACATCTGACATTAAACTCAAAATATCCGATGTTAAAGCGGCATATTGCGAAAGAATATCTTTTGAATTCTTCCATTTTGTTTGCTGCAAGTCAGTCCATTTTGTTTGAATAGCTTCTAGGTTTTCTTTCGTTTCAAAGTCATACTTCATCTCAGGTTCTAATGTTTGAATTTTTTCAAATGCCTGATCGACTTTCTCTACTGTTTCCTCTAACGTCCCTTTAACAGATTCGTCACCTGTTAATAACGTAACATTTAACCCTCGTGTTTGCTGCGCATATTGCAAGACATCTTTTAATGCTAAGTTATATTCGGCGCCTTCCACACGTTTCTCAATCTGATTCGTTTCATCTCGCATCGTACCTAGGTAAGATAAACTAACCCAAAATAAAGGGACCAATAATATAAACCCAATAATCAAAAATTTTTGAGAATACTTCATCTTATTTAATAGACGAATAATAGGTGAAAAAATTTTCATAAGTACCTCCTAAAATCATTTCTATATAAAATATAGAATTACTCTTGAAATACTATATTAAAACGCACTATATATCTAATCTTTTGAACTACTTATTTAATCTTTGTTGGACTTTAGAATTATTTATACTACAATCATCAGTCTCAATTAGTAATATTTGGATTGAATTTCACTATTTTTATCAATTTCAATACATCCAATTTTTAGATATACGAATAAATTCTATAAGATTTAAATATATATAATTGTTTGCGTATAAAAAAATACGGTTTCGTAATGAAAGGGGTAGAAATGATTGAACAAAATTACTTGCTGTTTTATTTTAGCGGTGAGCATTCTTTTAATAGGTTGTAGCGACGACACATCCTATAAAAAACCTGTTTCAAATACTACTAATGCACCTTCTATCAATGCTGAGGGAAAAAGTTCAACTGGCACTTCCACATCTGTTTTGAACAATTATGAAAATGACTATGGGGAATTTGAGGTATTTTATTCAAGGGACAAACTCGATTTAAAAGAAACGTATGAAGATTTCGGGTTAAACGTCTCTTCTGTCGAGTATGGGGCTTTTTTAGTTTCAGATGCATATGATTACTATCCAGATCTTGAAAATAATGAAGGGAAAATTGGCTATGTGAAAATACATATAGCTATGGAACTTCCCGCAACTTTGGACCCTGCACTATTCTTTTATCCTAGCCAAACTGTGCTAACAATTGCTCCAGATATTCCTCCCATTGCTACGGATAATAATTTTGCTGACGAGGTGGCTGTGAACTTAGGAGAAGTAGCAACAGATGAAGGTTATCTTTTCTATCTCTTAGCGCCAAATGAAGTTAAAAAACTCGATGAAGTAAAATCGTTCACCTTATCAACCTTTGCTCCTTTCACTTCAAGGAATATGGAGCTGAAGGAAGGCTTTAGCTTTACTGTTACGTTGGATTAAACGAATTGCCTTTTCTAGTTCTAAAGAAGTTTTTAACTGAACTTATTTCTCCCAATTTAAATTTCCATAAGCTTAAAAATATAAAAAATTCACCCTAGCGACATAATAATGGCTAGGGTGAACATGTATTTTTATTCTAATTTCCTCATTATTTCTGGATGGCTTTAAATGCCGCAGACTGTGCTTCAATTCCTCGTTCCGCAGCAAAACGCTCGATACTAGAAGCCCCAAAGAAACCATCGATTTCAGGGACGCGACTAATTACATACTGCCATCCGCTACGCCAATGATATGGCCGTTTGTATGTATTTGCGCATTTAGCCATGGATAAATGCGTTTTTTATATTGCACTTAAATATAAATCTAGAGAAGCCTCTACTTCTTTCGCTACAAGCTCTACAAAATCGTCATAGTCTTTCGTTGTATGTGCTTTATCTAATGCGTTGTAATAGGCTAAGCGATTTTCTACACGAATAATAATTGATGGGTACCCAGATTTCATTAACTCTAAGTTCAATAATAATCTTGAAGTACGACCGTTTCCATCAATAAAAGGATGAATGCTAACAAAAATAGCATGTAGCATCACACTACGAACAATCGGATGTAAGCACTGTGCTTCCCCGTCATACCAACTCATTAACGAATCCATATGTTCCTGAATCTTAAATGGTGGTGGCGGTGTATGAACAGCACCTGAAATAAACACTTGCTGGTCTCGATACACACCTGCATAGTTATCATCAATCCCTTTTAATATGAGACGATGTAAATTTTTAATTTGCCAATCGGAAAAAGACTCTTCTTTATGAACAATATCTTCAACATATGAAATAGCATCTCGGTGATTGATGACCTCTAAATGCTCTCGCATCGTTTTCCCGCCTACTGTTATGCCTTCAAGTACAACTTTTGTTTCATTGATCGTTAAGGTATTGCCTTCAATTGCATTTGAGTTGTACGTCCATTCTAAAAATAACTTTTCTCGTAGACTTTGGACTGTATATTTTGGAAGTGGACGTTTTGCATCTAACTGCTGCTTTTTTATATCAATTTGTTCAAGCACCGTTTCATCTCCTTTATAGATGAAGGTTTATCACTTATCATATTATATGTTAATTTTATCTTGTCTATAGAACGTTTGTAATTTAGAGTTAAAATAATTTTATTTGCTCTGTACTTGATAAGTTACTATTTTTTTCACCAACCACTTTATACCCCATCGACTGATATGCCTTTAATCTCTTATCAAACATCTTTTGAAGCATGGGTACGTTTTGATCAATGTAATCATATACTTTCACTACCGATTTATTATCATGTGCTCGATGTAACCTTCCGACATACTGTTGCAGCGTTCCTTTCCATGATAAGGGCATTACTAAAAATAATGTATCTAATCTAGCATTATCAAAGCCTTCGCCTATATATTTACCTGTTGCAATAATAAGTTGTTCCTCATTCATATTTGGGTTTTGCAGTGCATCTAATTTCTCTAGCTGTTCCTTAGATTTCATACCGCCAGTTAGCACGATAATATTTTTTACAAAATTTTTAAACATCGTTTCTAAAATTTTCACATGTTCTAATCTTTCAGTCAAAATCAACGGAGCAGCTCCCTCGTTTAAAGCTTTTAAAACATCATCAAAAATCAAATAATTTCTTGCAGAATCATGCACTATTTCTTTATAAATTTCTTGGATTTGCTTCGTATCATTTGGCATGGAACACTTAAAATTCGTATAACGAGGATGTAAAATTTGTTCAAATAAATGTTGCTTTGCATTGGACTTAGCTGTGACCTTATAACGAATTGGACCTAATTGCATCATCATAATTGGATGTAAGCCGTCTTTTCTCATTGGTGTAGCGGTTAAACCACAAACATATTTAGCTTCTACTTTTTTCATTACTTTCTCAAAGCTTACTGCCGAAATATGATGACATTCATCTACAATAATCTGACCATACTTTGTCAGGTCATCTTTTATTTCCCCGCGATAATTTAAACTTTGAATGGTAACTATATCAATAGTAAATGTCTGTTTATTTTTCCCTCCGCCAATCTGTCCGATCAATGTTCCTTTATCTATAAAAGTATTAAGACGTTCTTTCCACTGCTCCATTAATTGCTTTCGATGAACAACAATTAACGTATTTACTTTTCTTTGCGCTATCAGGGCTGCAGCAATCACTGTTTTACCAAAACCGGTAGCAGCCGATAAAATCCCGATTGGATAATCTAAAAGCTTTTCTACCGCTATTTGTTGCTCTGATGTTAAAACCCCTTTAAAATTAGCTGTTATTGCTTTACCTATTTGTGTTTGGTCATCAAATAAAGGCTCAATTCCTTTATTTTCTATTACCTTTATTAACGCTTCCTTACATCCGCGAGGGATAATAATAAAGTCCGCTGTTTCTTCGTGACAATTTATATTTTTAGGAATTCCATGTGTACTTAAACGTTTAGCCTGTGCTTTGAAAAATTCTGGATTCTTTAATGAAGATAATTTTAAAAGCTCATGCATTATGTGTGAAGGAATTTCATGTTTATTTAAATGGAGTCCATTTTTTTCTATTATCTTCAGAGTTAATGGGAGCTTTTCTACAGGATTATTTTCCTTGTTTTCTATTTGTATAATCTGCTTCTGCTGAGAAGGTACTCTTACTATTTTTTTCACACTACTTAAATCTAATTTACGAACTTCCTGTAGGTAACCCCATTGATCTTCATACGGATTAAAATCTTCATCTATAAATACACTATTTCCTTGCATACGAGGTCCTCGTTGTAAAGGAAGTGCGATTAAATTTCCGAAGCCTCCCTTTGGTAAAGTATCCTGATTCGGAAAGAGCCGATCATAAGAATCCATTCCAAGTTCATATCGATTAGATAGCGTTTCTGATAACAAAAAATTTCCTAATTGACGAGCTACCTTTGCTGAAACAGGTTCACTAAAAAAGATCCACACATGCCCCCCATTGCCAGACCTCGAACGCTCGATACTAACAGGGATATTCATTCTTTGGCACGTTTCTACGAATGCTTGTATATCTTTTTGCCAATCTCTCTTATCAAAATCTACCGCTAAAAACCAGCATGTCTCATCCTTTAACAAAGGGTATAGACCGATAGTGACCTCACCTGCAAGATGTCGATAAATCACTTCATCCGTAAGAGGCATGAGCTGTCTCACCTGACATTGCGAACATTTTATAGTTGGTTTTTGACACAACGGTGGCTGCCACTCCAATGCACAGGCAGGTGTATAGCCAGATTTGAGATTCTTTGATTGCCACCGAACAGCATAGACATCATCTCTCCCTCGAAATAAACTTTTGAAAATCTGCACTCTTTTTCGAAGAATTGTTTCTTTTGTTTGTTCATTTATATTAATTGGCTTAACCGATACTAATGTTTCGTTTGCTTTAAACTGTTGCCGCTTAAGTAGTTGCTTTAAATATAAATTTTCTTGTTGTAACCTTCTGATTTCTAACAAAGCTTGATGAAGTTGCTGCTCTATATTCATCACCTTACACCTTTCTGAAATTTATATTCCGATTTATCTAATCTTTATCTTAATTTACCATATCTATACAACTAATAGCATACGCTTCAGGAGATTGGATGAGTTCGATTTCCTTTTTGTTATAAAAAAACAGCCTAACTTAGTATGTTAGACTGTCTAAACTCTCTTTATTATAAACCGCACTTACTTATGATACAGTCCTCCGTAACAAATCCCAATACGCAAATTCATTCGAACGTTCTCTATGACTTTCAATTTCTCCATCTATTCTAGTAGTTATATTACCTACTCTCGAAACTTATCTTTCACCTTAGTTGGCAGCTCATCAAACTGAACTTCATCATAAGAACTTACTTCGTTCCCTTCCTTTACATAGAGTTTTAAATACGCATCATGGCGCAAGTTTTTTTGCGCAGAGAATTTCACGTCGACATCTTCCCCCTCTTCATCATACGCTGTTTGTGTGTACCAGTAAGTGTAGTTAACTACGCCGTTACTTGTCACGTAACGTTCTTCGTCACCATCTGCTGTAATTTGAACATATAAGTTGTCTTTTCCTAAGCGATTAAAGTCCATTGTTGCAAGTACTGCTAATGCGCCAATCACTAACACGATTAAAATTCCACACATGATAAATATTTTCTTCATTCTTTTTCCCCTGCATTATATTTTTTGACGAATCGTTTTATTGAAATAAGAGACAGTTAGTACATAGTAAATCGCGTAAATGAGTGAATACACAACAATCCAAATCACAACAGGCACGACAATATCTAAACTTAGCAGCATTGAGAATGCCTTTAATGCGAACATACTGTGTACAATCCCGACAATTAACGGAATCCCGAAGATTAAGCCGACTTGGGCACGGATTGTTTTCTTCATCTCTTTGTTGTTTACGCCCACTTTATATAAAATTTCATACTTGCTGCGATCTTCTTCAGCTTCGGTGATCATTTTGAAGTAAATGATACTACCCATTGCCATTAAAAATACTAATCCCAAGAAGCTACCAGCGAACAATAGCGCACCAAATGATTGCACACTTGCATGATACGTTTCTGGATAACTAGAGAAGCTTGAATTTTCGTCAAGTTGCGATTCGATTTGTTTTGAAACAGCAAGTTGATTTTTTTCATCTTCCATTTCAACAAGCTGATACACTTGTTGCTCGCCTTCTAGCTTTTCAAAAACTTCATCCGCTACAACAACGGTTACGAACATGGCTGGTGTATTAAAAATGGCATCCGATGTAAAGTCTTTCACCATGTACTTCTCTTCACCGACTAACATTTCTTCACCCGTGTACGCCCGAGAAAAACGCTCATCATAATACGCATCGATGACGTACACATTATTTCCCGATAACGATAGGACTTCTTTCCCCTGCAATGAAGCTATATTATTATATTGAGATAATGTTACAAATGAATAATTATACTCGTTTTTGAATATAGTTAGATCTTCATTTTTAACCATCAAAGACTCGTTGTATATTATTGCATCAGACTGTATATCTATAGCATTTCCTTGCCACATCAACGTATTTGGTGCATATTTTTGTGTATCTTTTCCAATATTGTAATAAAGACCAAACACAGCTCCACCTGCAGTAATTGTCGTTGCACTCAAAATGGCAATTAATGTTAAAGTTTTCGCATTTCCACGGATACGGTATAGCATTTGTGAAACGGTCATTAAATTGAGGCCGCGCCATGCCCAGCGTTCGTTATTTTTTAATTTCGATAAAACGAATACCGTTACGCTATGGAATAATAAATAAGTACCTACCACAACAAGCAGCACAATAATCAGTGGCGTTGTTAAAATCCCAAGCGCCATCCAGGCTTTTGACGTAATAATATCTTGTGCAGCTAAATAATAGCCGGCTCCGATGAATAATACGCCGAGTAGCGCTGTAATGAATTTGGCCTTTGGTAAATCCTCGCCTTTTTTCTCGGCATGAAATAAATCAATTAACTTAAATTTATAAATCACATAATAGCCTTGCAGCGATGTGAATAAGAAAATCACGATAAACACAAGTAATGTTTGGCGAACCGCTGCGCCAGATAATGTAAAGCTCGAAACTAGTTCAAGTCCCATTAGTTTGATTAAAATTGCAAGCAATCCTTTTGAAGCAAAGAATCCTAAAATAATTCCGACTACTAATGAAAACAAGCCAATCATCATATTTTCAAAAAAGAGTAGAAAACCGATTTGTTTTTTACGTACACCGAGTAATGAATAGAGGCCCATTTCTTTTTTACGTTTTTTCATGAAAAATGAATTTGAATAAGCGATGAAGATGGCGACAAAAATAATGAGCATGACCGACGAAATATTCATTAACGTACTAACTAATGTCGAGCTGCTCGCTTCAGTAAACATCTCATCACTAAATTTCAGTGTGACGAACGTAAAGTAAATGAGGATACTAAACACCATTGATCCGATATAAAGCGAATAGCTTTTCATGTTACGACGAATATTTTTTACGGCTAAATCAAATAACGTCATGCATATCACCGTCCATTACTGCTAGCTCCTCTAAAATAAATTGAAAAAACTGCTTTCTAGTTTTCATACCTCGGAATAATTCCTTATACGTAATACCATCTTTGATTAACAAAATACGTTGGCAAAAGCTTGCGGCATACGCGTCATGTGTGACCATCATAATAGTAGATTGTTGTTTTTCATTTAAGACACTTAAGCTTTCCAGTAAATCTGTAGCTGACTTTGAGTCGAGGGCTCCAGTCGGCTCATCAGCGAAAATCATTTTTGGCTCTGTAACGAGCGCTCTTGATGCGGCGGTACGTTGTTTTTGCCCCCCTGAAATTTGATATGGATATTTATTCAGTAACTCGTGAATGCCAAATTGGGATGCAATTTTTTCAACACGTGTTTTAATATCAGCTGGCTTCACTTTTGCAATGGCAAGTGGAAGCACGATATTTTCGCGAACAGTTAGTGAATCTAGTAGGTTATAGTCTTGGAAGATGAAACCTAAGTGATCACGACGGAAATCAGCAAGCTGCTCTTCTTTCATCTTCGCGATATTCGCCTGATCGATGATGATATCACCTGACGTAGCGGTATCGATTGTTGCTAATACGTTCAGTAACGTCGATTTCCCAGCACCCGAAGGCCCCATGACGCCAACGAATTCCCCTTTTTCAATTTCAAATGATATATTTTTTAATGCTTCAAATGTTGTAGCACCTTTGCCGTACACTTTTGAAACGTCTTTCACTTGTAATATTGTACTCATTTTAAACACCTCGTTTTGTTGTTACTCTTACTATACCGAGTGAACCTTACAGCAAACTTCTGTGTACCTTACATAAACCTTAAGTTTTAAGCCCTTTTGTTATACATGTCATATTTTTGTTATCAAAACTTCATCTCATGACAGCGTAATTTCGAAAAAAACCGCTCCAAACATTGACTTAACAACATTTAGAGCGGTTTTCATTAGTTTACATATGCATTACACTTTCATTAAAACGGCAATTTCATCAAATTTTTGCGCTATAGTAATAGCAAGTTCAAATGAATATTTACTTTTACTCATTATTCCACCTAGTAGAAAGTCTAAGCTACTAGAATGCGTGAACGAAAAATACTCTTCTATTTTTGAACCATTTGACTAAACACCTCTTTCATAAACACAAGCAAAAGTGCCATCTGATTCTTAATTAATCAGATGGCACTTTTGTCGTTTTTCTATTATTTACTTTTGGCCGTAACGTTTTGGTGCTTGCATAATTGCATCCCATACACCACTAAATGGCGGTGCATACGCTAAATCTAAGTCGAGTAAGCTTTCAAATGTCATATGGTTATAAAGTGCCGTCGCAAAAACATCTATTCGTTTATCTACACCATTCGTTCCAACCGCTTGCATGCCTAACAGCTTACGACTACTTTGCTCCACAAGTATACGAATTTTCATCGGACTTACATTTGGATAATAGCTTGCAATATCATTTACTTCCATCACATGCGCCTCAACGACTGTGTTTAGCTTATCCGCTGCAGCATTGTTTAACCCCGTCAGCCCAATTTGTAAGTCAAAGAATTTCAAAATGGACGTGCCGACAATACCCTGGAATTTGTGATCAAAGCCGGCAATATTGAGACCTGCAATGCGCCCTTGCTTATTGGCTGTTGAACCAAGTGGCAAGTAGTCAATTTCTTTTTTCACACGGTGATAATGCGATGCACAATCTCCCGCTGCATACACATGTTCAATAGAAGTTTGCATTTTTTCATTGACGATTAAAGCGCCGTTTTCAAGTTTTGCAAAGCCTTCCGCAAATTGCGTATTCGGACGTACACCTGTTGCGACAATTACAAGATCTGTGTCATACATACCGCGCTTTGTTCGCACGCCTTCTACAAAATCCGTGCCTTCAAAACCTAAAATTTCTTCATCTAATAATACTTCCACGCCGTGTTTCACTGCCTCATCATAAACAAGCTGTGCTAGCTCAGGATCAAGTGGTGCCAGGAGTTGTTTTGCACGCTGAATAATACGTACATTGATTCCTCGATCTCGAAGCGTTTCGGCAACCTCAAGCCCAATATAACCTGCACCAATGACCGTTGCATGCTTTGCGTTCGGTAATTCCTGCACAAGTGCATCCATTTCAGGAATGGACTTCACATGATGAATCCCTTTTAATTGTCTATTTTCCACAAGTGGCATCGTTGGAGAAGCACCCGTAGCAATTAGTAATTTATCATATAAAAATTCAAAGGGCTCCTTGCTAATAACATCTATGCCACTTACCTTTTGTATCTTTGTATCAATATGCATTACTTTATGAAAAATGCGCGCATCAATACCATATTTCGAACGGAATTCCTCCACATCACGTGCGATTAATTCGTTCGCATTTGGCACCTTGCCGTTAATAACATACGGCAAACCACATTGCCCATATGAGTAAATATCTCCTTTTTCTAAAACAAGAATTTGGGCAGCTTTGTTATTGCGTACGATTTCCATCGCCGCACTCATCCCCGCTGCATCGCCACCTATAATAATGACCTTCATCTCGAATCACTCCTTGTTAAATTATTCCCTTTTAACTAAAAAATACGCCTCAATTATAAATTTTACATACTATAACGACATATGCCTACTACAAGGTTCTCATTTTTTAGCTTTCCAAAATATGCTACACTAACTATCAGAATAATCTTAACTTTGAGGAGCTTTTATGACTATGACGAAAACATCGATTGGTATTATTGGCACGGGCGTTGTTGGTGAACGCATTATTAACCAAGCATTACAAAATGAACACTACGAAATTACGGCAATTTTTGATGAAAATAAAGAACGTATGAACCAGCTTGCGACAAAATATAGTATTCCCACAACAGACAATTTGCAAGACTTGTTAGCACGAAAGCCTGACTGGGTCTACATCGGCACACCACCTGTTAGTCATGCACCGCTTGCTGAAGAAATTGCGAAGCACGGCTTACCTATTTTATCGGAAAAACCACTCGCACATGACGCGGCAGATGGTGAAATGATGGTACAAGTCGCGAAGAATGCGAACGTCAAAACAGCCATGCATTTCCCACTTATGTACGGAGCTGCGGTGCATCAATTGAAGAAAGAATTAGCTGAGGACATGGGAGAAATTACACGTATTGAACTGCATACCTACATCCCAGAATGGCCACGCAAATGGCAGCAAAATCCGTGGATTGCCTCACGCGAGCAAGGCGGCTTCATTCGTGAAATTTTCCCGCATTATTTACAGCTGACACATCACTTATTTGGGGACATCAAAATTATTGCGCACGAAACAACGTATCCTGAAAATACGGTACTTTGTGAAACAGGGATATCAGCTTTAGCGAAAACTATGAGCGGTATTCCCATGGTCATTAATGGACTTGCTGGCATTGGCCAAGAAGAACGCATTGATTATAAAATTTTTGGTACGAACAAGGTATTAACACTACGTAACTGGTCACAAGTTTATACGAGCAAGGCCTATGAAGCAGAACTAGAAATTATACAGACAGAAAACCCAGAAACAATGCTTGAAGCTTGTCGCAAAGCGCTTCAAGGTGAAGAAGCATTCGTTGTAACATTTGAAGAAGGTTTAAAAGTTCAGCGTTGGGTGGATGAATTACTAAAATAATGATAGACATTTATTTTGATAGACAAACAAAGGGGGATTTTTCATATGGATCTTTTACATTATCCGTTTCCAAGTAAGCGGAACACGGTGATTGCTAATCGTGGGATGATCGCAACATCGCAACCACTTGCCGCACAGGCTGGTCTAGATATTTTGAAAAAAGGCGGAAATGCGGTGGATGCAGCAATTGCCACAGCAGCTGCGCTAACAGTTGTTGAACCTACATCGAATGGCATTGGCAGTGATGCCTTTGCACTTGTATGGATGAAAGACGAACTATATGGTTTAAACGCTTCAGGTCCGTCCGCTAAATCCATTTCTAAAGATGCCCTAACTGCAAGAGGTTTCGATCAAATCCCTATGCATGGTGTCATTCCAGTAACAGTTCCTGGAGCTCCTTCTGCCTGGGCCGCATTGTCGAAACGTTTCGGGAAATTACCATTAGCAGATGTACTAGCACCGGCGATTTCTTATGCAGAAGAAGGCTATCCGATTTCCGTGACACTCGGACAAAATTGGAAAAATGCCTATAAAAAGTATAAGAAAACCTTCACAACAGAGGAGTTCCAGAGCTGGTTTGATACCTTTTCAATCGAAGGTCGGATGCCAGAAATCGGTGAAGTTTGGAGCTCTCCTGGACATGCCGATACATTACGGAAGATCGCGGATACTACCGGCGATGCATTTTATAAAGGCGAACTTGCTGACAAAATTGATGCCTTCATGAAAAAATATGACGGCTATATTACAAAAGAGGACCTAGCAAGCTATGAGCCACAATGGGTTGACCCAATTAAAGTGAATTACAAAGGCTATGATGTATGGGAAATTCCACCGAACGGACAAGGCATTGTTGCACAAATGGCATTAAATATTTTCCAGCATGGCGAATCGAAATGGCAGGACGCGGATACGCTACATCAACAAATTGAAGCGATGAAGCTTGCTTATACAGATGGCAAGGCATTTGTAACCGAGCAGGCGCAAATGCCAGTCGATGTCGCTACACTTTTATCATCTAAATATGGTGAATCTCGATTCGCAGAAATTGGAGACACCGCGCTCGATCCAAAGCCCTTTGATATTCCTAAAGGAGGAACGGTGTATTTAGCAACGGCGGATTCGGACGGGAATATGGTGTCATATATTCAAAGTAACTACATGGGCTTCGGTTCAGGTATCGTTATTCCAGAGACCGGCATTTCTCTACAAAACCGTGGCTATGATTTTTCACTCGATGAAAGTCACCCGAACTTCTTACAACCTGGAAAGCGCACATATCACACAATTATTCCAGGCTTCCTAACTAAGGATGGGCAGGCAGTTGGTCCATTTGGTGTGATGGGTGGCTATATGCAACCACAAGGGCATTTCCAAGTGGTAACGAGTACGGTCGATTTCCACTTAAATCCGCAAGCCGCACTCGATATGCCGAGGTGGCAATGGATGGGTGAAAAACGCATTGAAGTCGAGCCGCATTTTCCGAATTATTTAGTGCAAGCCCTTCAGCGTAAAGGCCATGACATTCATGTGGCTGTAGACGGCGGCATTTTCGGACGTGGTCAAATTATTTGGCGTGATCAAAAAACGGGCGTATTGTATGGCGGTACAGAGCCTAGAACAGACGGTACAATCGCTGCGTGGTAAATAAATGAATAAACGGCTTATTAATTCTTCCATAGATTAATAAGCCGTTTTTAAGTTAGAAAATTCCTTCAAAAAACAATTTGTTACAAACCTTTTTTCTCCAGGATTTCCCCTTCTTTATTTGTCCAAATATAAAGACGAATAAAATTTTTAATAAATAAAAAAATGGACAATGCTCAAAAATTTTGAGGCACTGTCCTTATTTTCACTCTGCAGATGGTTCTGTTTGTGAATCTGCGAATAATTGTCCTTTGCAAAATGCTAAAATTGTCGCTTCTTCGTCTTCTTCTAAAGCAAAGTCTAAATACTCATTCGTCGCTTTATCTAAAATGAAATAATTCATGATGCGTACGTTTTCTTCGATGACACCGACAATCGCACGGATTTCTAAACCAGCTTCTGAATAAAGCTCGTCCTCTTCATCGACTTCTACATCTAGTAAAAACTCATAGCGTTTACCTTCAATAATATTAGTTGGATCTAATAACTCTTCAATTGAAAATTGCGTAATGTTCATTTTCATAACTCCCTTCAGGAAATCTATCTACTTTATCATAAACTAAAAATCGCGAGCGTCAAATGAAATCACAGTGACAGCATTGGCTTCCTATGCCAAACTGTAATTAAGGAGGGATGGATTTTGAAAAATTTACTTTACTATCAGGATGCAATGAAACAAGAATTTACAGCAAATGTGTTGAAAACGGGTGTAGAAGATGGTCGTTCTTACATCGTTCTCGACAACACCGCCTTCTATCCAACTGGCGGCGGTCAACCACATGATACCGGTTGGATTAATGAAATTGAAATTATTGATGTTGAAAAAATAGACGAGGGAATTCGACATTATACACATGCCGATGTGTCGATTATTTCTGGGGAAATTACAGGTAAATTAAACTGGGCACGTCGCTTTGATCATATGCAGCAACATACTGGGCAACATATTTTGACAGCGGCATTTGTTGAATTATACGATATTCCGACAACAAGCTTCCATTTAGGTGAGGGACTTGTGACGATTGATTTAAATGTAACAGCAATTACGGAAGAACAACTAGAAGCTGTTGAAAATCGTGTGAATGCTATTATTTTAGAAAACCGTCCGATTGAGACAAAATGGGTAACAAAAGAGGAACTTTCTCAGTACAACTTACGAAAAGACGTGAAAGTTGATGAAGATATTCGCCTAGTCATTATTCCGGATTACGACTACAACGGCTGCGGCGGGACACACCCAACAGCCACAGGACAAGTCGGCATGCTTAAAATTTTAGCGACGGAAAAAATGAAACAGCAAATCCGCATCCATTTTGTATGTGGGAATCGTGTACGTACTCAACTTGCGATGCGCAAACAAGTGTTAACAGATGTTGCTCGCCAATTAAGTGCTCCAGAGGAAAATGCAGCCGAAGCCTTACGTAAATTTGTACAAGCTACGAAAGTAACCGAAAAGAACTTAACAGAAGCTCAGGATGCTTTACTTGAATACGAAGCAAAAGATTTAGCAAAACAGCAAATAGCTGCCGCTCATTTTGAAAATCGCTCCATCCAGCAGCTTCAAAAGTTAGCGCGTTTTATTACACTGGAAAACCCGAATGCCGTAGCACTTTTAGTAGCGGAGAATCTAGACAAAATTCAATTTGTTGCAGCTCGTGGTAGCGAGCAAACGCGTTCTATGAAAGATATTTCAGCAGCCGCTCTCCCGCTTATTAATGGTAAAGGCGGCGGAAATGATGCGCTCGTTCAAGGTGGCGGAGAGAAAGTAACAACACCTGAAGCACTACTAGATGTAATGAAAGCTGTATTACGATAATAAAAAAGGAGACATGCGTATAGGCACGCATGTCTCCTTTTAGTTTTCACTTTTACTTCAGCATTTTATAATTTAAACTGTTGAATCGATACTTGTAATTCTCTCGCCATTTCTGATAATTGCACGGCTTGATTGGCCATTTCATCCACGGTTTGAAGTTGACCTTCTGCTGAATGATTTACTTCTTTTACATGAACGGCTGCTGATGTAATCGACGCAGACATTTCTTCCATCGAGGCCGAAATTTCTTCTGTGTTGGCACTCATTTCTTGTGCCGAACCGCTTAATTGCTCGATTTCTGTTGCAATTTGTGTAACGGCATCAACAATTTCACCGAAGCGCTCTTCCAACTGATGAATCGACTGTAAACCAAGCGTTACATTTTCTTCACCAGATTCTGCCGCATGCACGGCTTCTTCCGTATATTGTTGTACATTTGAAATTAACGCATTAATTTGAGCAGCTGAATGGGCCGTTTGCTCTGAAAGTTTACGAACTTCCCCCGCTACAACCGCAAAGCCCTGACCCGCTTCACCTGCACGCGCCGCTTCGATTGACGCATTCAGTGCGAGTAAGTTAGTTTGATCTGAAATATCTGTAATCATTTTTGAAATTAGCCCAATTTCAATTGATTCTTCTTTTAGCTTATGAATGACCTTTAATTCAAGCTCTGTACCCGTTTGAATCGAATTCATTTGGGCAATCGAATGACGAACCGCATTATAGCCATCACGAACTTTTGTTTCAATAAAGTCTGTGTGCTGTACAACGGTACTTGCCACTTCTGCTACTTGTTGAATGCCCATTGCCATTTGCCCCATTGTTTGGGCACCTTCTTCTGCTGCATGAGCTTGTGCATCTGAGCCACGCTCTACTTCTTCAATGGATTGCGAAATGACTTTTGCATTGTCTGTCACTTTTTGTACGTCACCCATTAATTCGCAAGATGCTTCGCTTACATTTTCTGAGCTTGTTTGCACTTTTGTAATCATCGCACGCATATTATCGACCACTTTCGATAAGGAGCGCGATAAGACACCGAGCTCATCATGACGTTTTTGATGACGCTCATGCGGTTTATGCGTGAAATCACCTTGCGCGATAAATTCACTGATTTTTACAACCTCACGAATCGGACGGCTTAAGCTGCGCGATAGGAAGATTGCTACCACAAATCCGATAAGTAACACACTAAATGTTGAAATAATGAGTACGATGCGCATCGTCATTAAACTAATGAACATTTCGCTTTCCTTCGCCATCACACCCATTGTCCAACCATTATCTAATGTATAGTAGCCTAAGAAACGATTTTTTCCATCAGAGTGCTTAAATTCATAGAAGCCCTTTTCATTTGCGATGATTTCTTCAATAGCCGTGGCTTCACCTGTACTTTTGCCAGACTCCTGTGCTTCTACAATGAAATTCTTTTGTTCTTTAATGTAACTTGCATCTGGATGTGCTTGCATCGTGCCATCTTTATTTACTAAAAAGGCATATCCTGTTTCACCAACAACGATATCCTCTAATATGGATGATACGAAGTAACCATCCATACGTGCTAATAACAATGCTTTTTCACCAGTTGTTGTAGTAATTGGCGTTGCTATCATGACAACGGGTTCATTGGTAACACGGCTAATGATCGTATCCGAGATCGATGTTTTCCCTTCGAATGCTTCTTGAATGTAGGAACGGTCCCCTAACTCTGCCGTCGAGCCATCTAAATAATGCGCGACACCTTTTTCATCCACGATACCGAAGTCTAAATAGTCTTCACTTTTCGCTAGGCGTTTTTTTAAATAAGCAACTTGCTTACCGAAATTCATATTTTGAATGACTTCCTGCTCAGCAATTCCCTCTATTTCACTATTCGTACGTTCAAAAAATTCTCCTATGTACTTCGAAACATCTTCTGCTTTTGACTGTAAGTTATCACGAATTTGAATTTCCAATGAATTGTAGCTATTGTAATAACTCGAAACTCCTAATATTGCACATGTCAACGTCAAAAGTACTATAATTGATGCTGTTAACTTTGCACCAATCCCTCTGTTTTTCATCCGGTTCCCTCCAAAATAAATAATAAATCACTTTTATCAATTTCTAGTTCTTTATTATTATTTTATTGCCTTTAAATACCTATGTTTCTCATCATATAGAATTATCAATAAGAAGTAAATATGAATTGGGAAATATTAGTAACGACAAAAAAACGCCACATAAATGACGTTTCTTCTGTTATTTGCTATTTAATTCTACTACTATAACTTCTGGTAAATTGAAAATACGAAATGGGAATAGACTATTTCCTAATCCACGACTAATAATCATTTTTGAATCATTTTTATTAAAAATCCCTGCACTGTATTTTGGTAGCAATCCTTGCGTTGGCGCAACAAGCCCACCGATTAATGGTAATCTTATTTGCCCACCATGTGCATGACCCGTAAACACTAAATCCATCTCTTTGTCGACATAGGTTTCAAATTGTTCAGGACGATGGGATAACAATACGGTAAACAAATTCTCATCTACATTTTGCATTGCTTCATCGATCGATACATCTACAGCCTTTCCCATTAACGGATCCTCGATACCAAGAATGGCGATGCGTTCCCCGTCACGCTCTACCACCATTGCATCATTTGATAACACGTGCACCCCAAGTTCACGTAGCGTAGCATAAATTTCATTCACCTTATTTAGCGCCACTTCGTGATTCCCGAGCACGTAATAAACATCCGCAATTTCGACAAACTGCTCTACAGCTTGCAAGCTATTTTGTAAATCGTAGCGCCGACTATCAACTAAATCACCCGTTAAAAAAATAACATCTGGTTTTGACTTGCGCACTTTTTCTACTAAATGCGCCTGATTTCCACCGAACGTTGCATCATGTAAATCACTAATTTGGACAATCCGATAACCATCAAAACTCGAAGGAATTTTTTCGGATTCATGTACAAGCTCTGTCGTTACTAACCAATGATTATTCACATATAAAAACACATAAACGACTGCTACAAAAATAGTAAACTTCAATAACTTCTTCAAAGGATTCGCTCAATTCATCTTTGATTCGTGCGCTACTCAATCCACCCACTATTATCAATGATATTGAAGTGTCTTGGAACATTCAAGTGTAAAATGCGAAGGCCAATTATTTCTTCGAACGGATTGTACGTATCTTCATAGACAGTCATCGAATCATACAACTCCAATGAAAAGTGCATCGTTTTCGCGGAAATTTCTTTTTCTACCTCTTGGATATAAAAGTTATTATCCTCAAATTTAATTTCAGGTGGATTGATAAGCTTCGAGATATTAGCGCGATTTATAAAAATTGGTGTTTGATAATAGGAAGCTTCGATGTCATTTGTATCGGAATCATTCCATGTCACGACCACGCGCAGATGATAGCTATTATCTGCTCGGACAATTTCAATATTTTCTTCTGTTGCTTCAAAGGTTTTCGTAAATTGTAAATACTCCGGCTTCAAGTTATCGACATTTTTATATTTGATATCTTGCGAAAGCTTTTGGTTTTCCTCAATATAAACTTGAAGCTCATCATCCGCTGCTATACGTTCATATTGACTCGATAGGATGAACAGCGCGACGAATGCAATGATTCCACATGTAAAATAAATATTGGCGAACCAAAACGTACGCTTCGGTTTCCAAATGCGAAACTTTGCTAGTAGCTTTCCTAGTCCTAAAATAATTATCACTACTAAAATAATGGGTAAAATAGTTATCAATGCAATACTACTCATAAACGAATCACCTCTTTTCGCTGATTGATCCATATAGCTACTGCCCATAAGAATAAAATATATAGCATCGTTCTCCCTATCACATTTAGCGCATCGTGACCAAATACATCTGTCCAAAAATCGTTTGTAAACTCACGAACAAATAAAGTACATCCGATAAATAGCACGACACAAGCTACCTTTGAAAAATCAAATAGAAGATGAAGGACATAACCAACCATCCCTGCTAGCAGCGTTCCTAATAAAAAGACAGCTATGGAAGTCCACGAAATTAGGGCGTTTGGAAGCATAAAGACTTCATTTGTAATCAGGATGTTAATACATAGAGAAATACATAATGTACTCATTGCAGAAATCACCACGAACACGCTTAATATGCATAGGACTAAAACCGTTGAGATCGTCTCTATCCGCTTTGTCGTAACAATTGAAAAGTTGTCATAGGATAGCTGCTTCGATGCGAAAATCCAGCCGATAATTAAGCATGCGAGAATACTAAAAATAAACAGTCCATCCAATGTATAAAATTCTTCTCGGTAATTCACAAATCCGCGCCCGTACCCCATCATTCCACTACCCCCGCTGGATAATAGCGAGATTAAAATATGCACAATCAATACCGTACCAAATGCAGAGCTATATGCCTTGCACTTCCATTTCACTTGTTCAACAATATTATGTGCCGGACTGACTTTCACGATAGATGTCATCAATTGTTCCCTCCTTGCTGCTTGTTAGTACTTTACAAACTTCACTTGCAGATAAACTTTGTGCACGCACATTGTCTGGTAATGACTGATTTGATACTTCCACAATCGCTTCAAATATCGGCCCATTTTCACGCTTGCTAAGCACGGTATAGTTTTCTAAATACGGCTCGACATTTCCCTTTTGTCCAACAAGCTTCACAGCCATTTGCTGCACGGCGTCTACAGAAGCAAAAAGTTCTATTTGCCCCTCATGAATAAGTAAAATATCCTCGATTAAATGCTCCATTTCATTTAAGTAATGACTCGAAATGATGATTAATCTTGGATGCGCTATATAATCTTTTAAAATGACGCGATACATATCATCGCGAATCGCCTCGTCCATTCCATTCATCGGTTCATCAAGTAATGTAATCGCACAGCGCGTTGCTAATCCGTACACTAAATTGAATACTGCCTTTTGACCCTTTGATAATAGGTAATGGTGGTTTTTATCGGAAATACCTGCATAT
Organism: Lysinibacillus sp. 2017; assembly: GCF_003073375.1. Taxonomy (NCBI): domain Bacteria; kingdom Bacillati; phylum Bacillota; class Bacilli; order Caryophanales; family Bacillaceae; genus Lysinibacillus; species Lysinibacillus sp. 2017. The sequence goes on along the minus strand of NZ_CP029002.1, from coordinate 139,638 downwards.
TGTAGCAATTCAAATGCTAACTTTGTTTCAAAATGAGGATAAAAGTTTTGTGCTTCATTTAGGATTTCCTTTAACGTCAATACAGTCGGAAACGTCATCGAGTCTTCTATAAAAATTGAATTCGCGGCAACCGTTAAATTCTGAAATGGCTTTTGCCCAATTACCTCTACCTGGCCTTTTGAAGCTTTCACATGTCCTGCTAAAATTCTCAGTAGCGTCGATTTCCCAACGCCATTCCGTCCGATTAACCCTATAATTTTTGGCTCATCTATTTGAAAAGAAATATTCGAAAAAATAGCTGTTTTCCCGTAATTCTTTGCTAACTTATCACAGTGAATCAACGCTTACTCCTCCTTTTGAATATGCTGAATTAGTGCAATTAAATCTTCATCAGAAACGGCCAATCGCTTTGCTTCTTGCACAATTTCCTTCGCCATTTTTGTTAATGTTTCACTACGACGTATTGTTAATATTCGTTGCTTTGCATCACTTACAACAAACATCCCAAGTCCCCTTTTTTTATATAAGATTTCTTTTTCAACTAAAATCGTAAGACCCTTCCCAGCTGTTGCTGGATTAATATTAAAAATTTCGGCGAGCTGGTATTGTGAGTACACTTTGCTATCTGGTAATAGACGGTCAGCGATAATTTCATTTTCGAGCCATTCGGCGATTTGAATATAGATCGGCGTCGTACTTTGTGCAGTAAAATCCAATGATGGACCTCCTTTCCTTCTTTGTTAATTAAGTGCATTAGTGTTGTAATGTACTATATAAAAATTACGCTTTTTTGTCAATTAATTCAGAAAAATTATCCACAATCGCTACTTATCCACAAAGTTATCCACTTTTCATGGAGTTGTTCACAATTTAAGCAGGTTTTTTCAACAGATTATTAAATAGTTATCCACAATTCATTACCCTTTTTAATTTAAGTTTCTATTAATAGATGTGTGATTTGACGGGCTCCGCTTCTAAAGTCACAAAGATAAGCCATAAAATTCGGTATGACTTTTTTCTACATCTTAAATTAAAAAACGCCAATTAATGCAGAATCCATGACACCTTTTCCTATAAGGCGTCATTCGCGATTATAGCTAAACAAAAATTCATTCATCCACAAATATATCCACAGGTTATCCACTAAATATAGAAAAAGGCATTTTATAAGCTAGATTGCTTACAAAATGCCTTAATGGATTTATTTTGTTTGATCCGTTTCTACTTCGGACGATACGTGGAATTCTTCATCCCCAAACAATACAAGTTTCAGTGCGTCATCTCCAGAACCTTTTGCTAAAGGAACTCTTGAACGGTACGCCGCGCGACAGACTAAATGTCCTGCAACAGGAGCTGTGATGAATACGAAAATAATCCCTAAAATTAATCGAATACTAACATAGCCGTCATGAAACCAGAAATAAACGAATGCGCCGAATAAACATAACAATACAGAAAGTGTCGCACTTTTTGTCGCTGCATGTGAGCGTGTGTACACGTCAGGTAAGCGAATCATTCCGAAAGCACTGATCACACTTACAATGGATCCAAGTAAGATGAATAGTGCCGCCATTAACTCAATCAGTTGATTTCCGCTCAACGATGACACCTCTTTCAATATATTTCGAGAATGCGATTGTCCCAATAAACGCTAAAATCCCGATGATTAAAATTGCCTCTAAGTATGCTTTGGTTTTTAACACAATCGATACAATCGCAATCGCAGAAATTAAATTAACGCCAATCGTATCAAGTGCGATCGCACGGTCTGGTAGTGATGGCCCTTTAATAACCCGATAAAGGGATAACGCAATTGCAAACATAAACAACGTAAGGGACAACTTTAATATCATATCAATCATTGTGTCACCTCCAAAATGGCTTTTTCGAATTTATCAATTGAACGCAGTACCGTTTCCTTGGATTCTTCAATGTCCATTGCATGGATATAGAAAACACTGCCCTCTTCAGACACTTCCATTACGACTGAACCGGGTGTTAATGTTAATAACAAGGCCAGCGCTGTTATTTGCCAGTCCCCTTGTAAACGCGTTTCATACGTAAAAATACCGGGTGTAATATTTAGCTGTGGATCAAGTATTTGTTTTAAAACACTATAGCTCGATAATAATAGCTCTTTAATAAATAAAAGAATGAGCTTCAAAATTTTTACGACACGTCCCAAGTAAAATTGCATACCGAAAAATCGGTGCATCGCATATAAAATAAATAGACCGACCACAAATCCAGATAAAAATGTCGTAATATCTGCATTTGGGTCGTCATTTAATAGGACCCAAAGCGTGGCAATAAATAAATTTAAAATAAATTGTCCTAACATCGATTTTCCCTCCTATCCCGCAATAATCGGCAGTAGAACCTTGTCGATTGAAGGTTCACTTTATGGATCCGTCGTTAAAATCGCATCGATATAAACAGAAGGATTCATTAATGTATGTGCCGCATCATTGACGTATTTGGCAATGCCTTCTGCGCCAACACCTAATACCACAATACAAATCGCGAAGAGCACAAATGACACAAGCGCACTACGTGGAATTGGCTTTTTGTCTTCCTCACTAATCAATGTTTCACCAAAGAACGACGCAAGAAAGATTCGTAATAGCGAATACAACACAATAACGCTCGAGCCAAACCCTAACGCCAATAGCACATAAGACCCCGTTTCAATCGCACCTTGCCCGATTAATACTTTACCGATAAAACCACTAAGCGGAGGGATACCAACTAGCGCACACATCGTCAGGAAATATAGCCAACCAAACAACGGATAGTTTCGGATTAATCCACTCATATTTTTTACGACAATCTCACCCGTCAATAACACCATCGTTCCAATAATTAAAAAAAGTAGTGCTTTTGCGACCATGTCATGAATTAAATAATAAACAGCCCCTGCCATTGCTTCTTCTGTACCAATCGAGAGCCCTACTAATATGAAGCCAACACCGATAATAACGTTATATGAGGCAATCGAGCGTATATCCCGACCAGCTAAAGCGCCCATACAGCCCGCGATAATGGTTAAACCAGCCATTATTCCAATAATCGTATGTGTAACATCTGCTTGAAGTGGGAACATTAGTGTGAATGTACGGAACAACGCATAAATACCGACCTTCGTTAACAATGCAGCAAAAATTGCTTGTATGGCAGTTGGTGGCACACTATAGGAACCCGGAAGCCAGAAGAACAGCAGTAACCCTGCTTTTAAAGCAAATACAAGTAAGAAAATTAATGCCACGACCGTTAATAGTGGCTCTTGTCCCACTTCTGCAACACGCTGAGCGATATGCGCCATATTTAATGTTTTCACTGTGCCATATAAATAAGCGAGCGCTACTAAGAACATCCATGAGGCAACGACATTAATTAGCACATATTTTAATGATTCACGGAGTTGAACCTTCTCGCCACCAAGAGCAATCAGTGCATAAGAAGCAAGTAACATCACTTCAAAACAAACGAATAGATTAAATATATCCCCTGTTAAAAACGAGCCATTTACACCCGCGATTAAAAACATCACAAACGGATAAAAGAACATGCGCTCATGACGATGTCCAATTGTTGAAAAGGCATAGATTAGGCAAATCGCCGTCACGATGCTCGCCGTTAAAACAAGTAGTACTGCAAAAGAATCGGCTACAAATAAAATGCCAAACGGTGGCGCCCAACCACTAAAATCAAGGCGCATGATTCCATTGGTATAGACAAGATTTAGCAATACAGCCGATACGCCTGCGATAAATAGAAGTGTCAGTAAACTAATGATGCGTTGCAATTTAATTTGTTCTCGTAAAAATACTAATAAAATGCCTGTAATAATCGGCACAATTAATGGTAAAACAATAATATTATTCATCCGGTGAACCTCCAAGCTCTTGGAAATCATCCGATCCATTCATTAAATACATGCGATACGCTAATACTAATAAAAAGGCAGTTACAGCAAAGCTAATAACAATCGCTGTTAAAATAAGTGCCTGTGGTAATGCATCGGTATATGGTGCTGCCGCCTGCCCTAAAATTGGCACACTTCCTTTTTTCAGACCACCGACTGTTAAAAGTAGCAAGTGAACCGCATGAGATAAAATAGCAGTTCCCATAATGACACGAAGTACACTTCGAGAAAGGACTAAGTATGTAGCCACTGCGACAAGAATCCCGACTAGAACAATCATTAACGATTCCATACTATTCATCCTCACTTATATTTAAAATAATTGTCACAAGCGTTCCAACAACTGTTAATGCTACGCCTGCCTCGAATATCGTCACCGTTGAAAGATGCTTTTCACCTAAAAACGGGATGTTAAAATAACCATCAATATGTGTTAAAAACGGGACATCAAAAAACAACGAGGCAATCGCAGTTCCTGTCGCAAGTAAAACGCCTAATGCCGCTACCTTTTTAAAGTCAAAAGGCATGCCACGGTGAACCGTTTCAATATCGTACGTTAAATATAAAAGTACAATAGCAGAACCTAATACAAGCCCACCGATAAAACCCCCACCTGGCGCATTATGGCCAGCGAAAAATAAATACATCCCCAAAGTTAAGATGATGAAAACGATCATCTTAACAACGGTTTTTAAAATCACATCATTTACTTTCAACGTCTGCATCCCCCTTTTTCGCCTTTAGCTTAATGAGTGTGTAGACGCCAAGCCCTGCAATAAATAATACAACGACTTCAAGCATCGTATCGAACGCACGGAAATCTCCTAATATCGTATTAACGATGTTTTTTCCACCCGCTAGATTATAAGAATCCTCAAAATACGCAGAAATCGGCTCAAATTCATCGTAATTCATGACTGCTAAACCGATGAATGTTACGGTCGCACCGACAGCAATCGAAATGGTTATCTTCGTAAACTTAAAGGTTTTTGATACTTTTTCCTTTGTAAGCTTCGGTAAAAATTTGAACGATAATAAGAATAATGCCGTCGTAATCGATTCAACTACTAATTGTGTCAGAGCTAAATCAGGTGCACGGAACACAACGAAGAAAAACGCAACGGAATACCCAAGTACCCCGTTTAGCAGAACGATTGTAATGCGCTGTTTGGCAAATAAAATCGCAAGTGTAGCAAAAATCATAACAAACACTAAAATCAGTTCATACGGTTCAATCACAGAATCCTTCGAAGGATCCCAGCTAAACACATCTGCATAAACCATATAGCCTGCCAGAACCACAACAAAGAACACATAAATATAAATAAAGTAATACGTTAAATTGCCATTCATATAACGTTTTGTTACTTGATCTGAACGATATTCACTTGAACTAATTACACGCTCATAAATGCTATTAAATGAATATTTTTGAGGAAAGATTTGATACATTGGACGCCATTTTTTTAATGTGCGATACAAGAAAACCCCAACAATCACAACCCCAATAGTCATGATTAATTCCGTATTGATATAGCCATGCCATGCCGAAATATGTGGCGTCATTTCATCGGTTGATGGGAATGTTGGATAAATACTCGCCATCGCGGGTCTTAAAATATAATGACCTAAAATGTTCGGGAACATAAAGATTCCAACAACAAGTCCAATCAAAATATAGGGCGGGATTAACATACCAATTGGTGCTTCATGTGGTGGCTTTTCCAAACGGTCTGGCTGAATCTTACCAAAGAATGTTCGCATAACGATAATAACGCAGTAAATAAACGTAAACACACTTGCAATCCACGCAACAATCGGGAATAATAAGCCAACACTATCAAGTGAGAAAATATCCAACTGTGTAATTTTCACGGTCGCCATAAAGAACATTTCTTTACTCAAGAAGCCATTAAATGGTGGTAATCCCGCCATTGAAAAACTTCCAATAACAGCAATTGTAAATGTAAATGGCATCAGTGACATTAAGCCACCTAAGCGACGAATATCACGTGTTCCGACTTCATGGTCAACAATCCCGACCATCATAAAGAGTGCCCCTTTAAATGTCGAGTGATTGATTAAGTGGAACAGTGCAGCAAAAGTAGCCTGGGTATAAATGACCGACTGTGTTGAGTAACCCAAATGGAGCGCAGCTGAGCCCAGTCCAAATAAGCTCATAATTAAGCCAAGCTGACTAATTGTCGAATAAGCCAGTAATGCTTTTAAGTCAAATTGACGAACCGCATTAAAGGAACCCCAAAATAGCGTTACGATTCCCACACCACTCACAGCCCAGAACCAAACTTCATGCCCACCAAAGATTGGTGTCATGCGGGCAACTAAATAAATTCCTGCCTTAACCATCGTTGCTGAGTGTAAATAAGCAGAAACGGGTGTTGGGGCCTCCATTGCGTCTGGTAACCAAATATGGAATGGAAACTGTGCGGATTTTGTAAAGGCACCAAGTAATACTAAGCACATGGCTGGGATAAATAGATTACTAGATTGCACGATGTCTAAATTTGCGATGATTTCACGAATACTAAATGTACCCGAAACAACATATAACATTAAAAATCCCGCTAGCATTGCAACGCCACCACTGACTGTGATTAACATTGCCTTTCGCGCACCTGCACGCGAAGCTTTACGATGATGCCAAAATGCGATTAATAGGAATGACGACACACTCGTTAACTCCCAAAATACATAAAGCACCATTAAATTATCGGAAAGGACGACGCCTAGCATAGCGCCCATGAAAAGTAATAGATAACAATAGAAATGATGTAGTGATTCTTTCGTTGATAAGTAAAAAATAGAATACAATATAACCAAACTACCTACACCTGTAATGAGTAAACTAAAAATTATACTCAATCCATCTAAATACGTTGTTATATTGATACCAAAAGAGGGGATCCACTCGAACGTCTTACTAAAGGTTTCGCCATTTGCGATTCGAGGGATATATGTAGCTAATACCGTAAATAATAGTGCGGGTACTACTAAAACAAACCAACCTAAGTGTATGTTTTTGAATCGCCTGTATATAAACGGAATGCATGCCGCAGCGATAAACGGAAGCAGTATTGAAAATGCAACAATCAAAAGCAAAAACCTCCTACCAAATTTAGTCTATGTACATGATGTATTTAATAATAATGAATCTCCAAACCTACTTGACTATCCATATAACTCACTTCATAATAATGTGGCATATAGATAATTAGATTTTTACAAAATAAAATAAAAAAGAAAATATATCCAATAATAAATCTTAACGGAATATTTCCTAAATAATACACTATAAAGTATACAATAATAATGTATCCAATGCACTGTAATAGCATTGATTTTGTCTCATTTATGCTTAATTTTTCAAAATCCATTCATTTTCGATACATTATCATACAATATGAAAAAGAGGTGCGAACTAAAATGAAATATATAAAAAGTCGATTGGACGAAAGTATTTTAGTTTGTGTATATTACGGACAAAACGGGGAACGATTAATTCGCCGCGGACACAAACTGGCAACGTTATTAGACTGTCCACTCTATGTGTTAACAGTCGATTCAAAACCACTCGATGCATTTGATGCTGAAAAATCCGGTTATATTGAGCAATGGAAGCAGCTAACGGATGAACTAGAAGTGGAAGAGTTCATCATTAAAGACGACGAACGCCGACCAATTCATAAAGTGATCACAGAAGTTACGATGACTTACAATATTTCACAAATCATCGTCGGACAAAGTGCACAAAGCCGCTGGGAAGAAATAACGAAAGGTTCGTTCTTAAATGTTTTACTAAAAGAAATTCCTTTTGTTGATTTTCATATTGTTTCGGTAAAGCGCCCTTCTGAAGATGAACAAATTGATATTTTTGAAAAAGGGGTCCGTGCTTACCTAATTGAAGAGAATGGTGAATATAAGGTTGCATTTACATGCCCAAAATTAAATTCTCTTGAAGGTATTTTCTTTAAGGAAATTGGGACAGACTTTGACAATGGCATTTTCAAATTTTCGTACGATAACAAAATGCATGAAGTTAATATTACAGAAGGCATCGTTACAGATCCAAACCGTATTCCTGCAGGATGTCGTTTAGTAAATGAATAAAAAGTAGGGCCACTTTCCATTATGGAGAGTGGCTCGTTTTTATTCTAATATAGTATATCAGCTTGTTTTTGCAACATGATCCCTCGGTAATAAAAACGCAATGAGTAACAATACGGTTAAAATCGAAATCGCAATCATCGTCACGCGAATACCAAAGTTATCCATCACAAGTCCAATTACAACGGAACCAATCGCCCCCATACCAAATGCCACGCCGACTGTTAATCCCGCCATCGTGCCAATTTTTGATGGAACTAATTCCTGAGCATAGACGACCGTCACGGAAAAGCTAATCATTATGAGTGCGCCTATAATAATTAGGAATAACACAACAACTGGTAGCGGAACAAATGGTAATGCTAAGCAAAATGGAATAGGGCCTACTACTGATAGTAAAATGACATTTTTTCGCCCAATTCGGTCTGATAAGGGCCCTCCGAAAAATGTGCCAACAACTCCTAACGCCATAAATAAGAAAATGAGCAGCTGTCCACGCTCTACCGATACCCCGTATTCATCAATTAAATAAAACACATAAAAGTTCGTTATATTGGTTACATAAAATGACCGTGCGAAAATAATAACTAACAATAAACCAAGTGCCATACCAATCTGCTTTTTCGATAAAGGCGGTAGTGAGGAAACAAGCACCTTTTTCACATTTGATAATTTTTCCGCTTCTAATTGACGCTTATACCACGCCGCAATTTTTGTCAGCATAAAAATACCAACAGACGTCAGTACGAGTACCATTGCCGCACCTTTCATGCCAAATGGCAAAATGATAAATGCGCTTAGTAATGGGGCTAATGCTTGTCCTGAATTACCACCTACTTGATAAATCGATTGTGCTAAACCTCGCTTATTTCCCGCTGCCATAAAGGATACACGGGAACCTTCTGGATGGAAAATAGCTGAGCCAATTCCTAAAAAGATAACAGACACTAAAATCATCCAATACTCCCCTGATAAAACAAGAAGCGATAACCCAATAAACGAACTTACCATTCCTATTGGTAATGCATATGGAAATGGTTTTTTATCCGTCATAAACCCAACAGCTGGCTGAAGTAAACTTGCAAAGATATTAAGTACAAAGGAAATCATCCCAAGCTGCGTAAAGGTTAAGCCTAAATCGCGTTCAAGTAAGGGAAACATTGCCGGGATAACCGATTGCATCGTGTCATTAATTAGGTGACAAACACCAATAGCCACCATGACGGGATAAATTGGGTTTGACTGGTTCTGATTCACTGTTGTCATCTTTTCACATACTTTCTGTCATTTAAAATCGTATATTATTTTTCGTTTTGCTCATGCTACTCGATAAGGGAGTGATCTATGATGGAGCTAAATTTAGGTGAAATGCTGATACGTACAACCTGCGCATTTTTTGCGATATTATTACTCGCACGCATTATAGGCAAAAAACAATTAAGCCAACTGACGTTTTTCCATTATGTAACCGGCATCACATTTGGTTCGATTGCTGCTGAAATTTCAGCCCAAGTTGAAACCCCTTTTTTAGATGGCTTAGTTTCTCTAATATGGTGGACTATATTAACACTTCTCATAAGTTATTTATCCTTTAAATCGAAAAAGGCGCGCATATTATTCGATGATAAACCGATGATTTTAATTCGAAATGGCATCATTTTAAATGATAATTTGAGGAAATCGCGGCTACATCCTGACGAACTCACGATGCTATTACGCGAGCAAAGTATTTTTTCCCTTGACGAAGTACTTTACGCCGTTTTCGAAACAAATGGTGAACTTAGCGTTATGAAAAAGCCTTTGATGCGTGGCGCCACAAAAGAAGATGTCAACATTGCTGCACCCGCACCACAATTTTTGCCAACCGAGCTTATTTCAGATGGAAAAATTATTACAAAAAATTTAGCGGAGCTTCAACTAACAGAAGAATGGCTATTAAAAAAGTTATCTAAAAAGAATATTAACAACGTAAAAGATGTTTATTTTGCGCAAGTTTTAGAAAACGGTTCGCTCTATATTAGTTTAAAAAATGTTAGTCCACCTTCATAGTGCAATCGGTGTTACAATACCGATTAGCTTTTCGTGAGGGTGGCCATGTTCCGTAATAAGCAATGCTCGATTAAACGCTAAAAAATACTTTACGTGAGTAAGCTCTCTCATCGTATGATCGATACGATTAAAGGCCGTCAAAAAACGCTCTGAATTTTGCATGTTCGCCACCACCTATTTTTACTTCGAAATCAATTAAAAACTATTATAGTATTAATTTTCTGAAAAGTTAATGTAAAAAAACGCAGTAAAGGATTAAATGCCTCCATTCACTGCGTCTCTGTTAAATTTTCACCATACTCATACGCTTCTTACTCATTATAACCCCAAATACACTCACCACTATCATGATACTGATAACAGCAAAAAACGTCCCCCAATAATCTTTTATCTCCACACTATCCGTCAATAAAGCAACCCCATAATTCGGTAATTTCCAAGGTGTTACCTTCCAAAAGCTGCCGATAATTGCATCGATAATTAAACCCACTGGAATGACTAAAATCGTAATTACCGCTGCCACTGCTGTTTGGAATGCCGCACTCATTGCAACTGTTACAGCCATAACAAATAGGAGCCACACACAATACGTCGCAAGCATCGCGAAGAACTTCGACCATTCCACCGTGCCATATAGAAGTACTGTGTAATACATACTCCCCGCATAACCCGCGACTGCGCTTAATACCGCGACAAGACTTGCCACAAGCCATTTACTTAAAAATAAGGCAGTAAATGAAATTGGCCGTACGTATAAAAGTGTCGCCGTACCATTTTGTCGTTCCCGACTAAACGTGCCAATATACGCTGCGATTAACACCAGTAAACCAATCGACTGAAATTGCCCTGTTGATGCAAGTAATAAATCAGGTGCACTAAGTTCAGGCATCGTCATTGAAAATCCTTCTGGCATATTACCCACTGCTTTTAAAATGTCATCCATAAAGTAATTAACGAGTGGATCACTGACACCGAGAAGTACGAAGACAAGCGGAATCCACAGCATTTTTAAGCTACGCCAGCTTTCACGCCATTCTTTTAAAAGTAACGTTTTAAATTGTTGCATTCGTCCCCGCCACCTTCATAAAAATTTCCTCTAAGCTCGCCGTTTCCCGCTCAACCTTTACTACTTCATAAGGCGCAATGGCTAATCGATTCAGTAGTTGCTGCATCGAAGGCACGCCATTTTGAATTTCAACAAACACCGTATTTTGCTCTACCGTTGCTTGTAGCTCTGACTGACTTGCAAAGTGCAATGCACCTTCCGTTGTTGCAAACGCTACTTTAAAACGCAGCTGTTCAAACTTCGCCTTCACTTCCTCGAGCGACCCTTGCTCCACTAATTGCCCATTACGTAAAAACAATAGCTGATCGGTCATTTCTTCTGCATCGTTTAAAATATGCGTCGAATAAAGAATCGTTGTTTGCTGTTGGATTTCTTTTAATAAGTTCATTACTTCGCGTCGTCCACTTGGATCTAGTGCTGAAACAGGTTCATCCAGTAAAAGTAGCTTTGGCTTATGAACAAGTGCCTGCGCAATACCTAAACGCTGCTTCATCCCACCTGAAAACGTAACAGTCTTTTTGTTCATCGCTTCACCTAACCCAACAAACTCCAACATCTTTTGACTATCTTTTTTAATCGAGCGCTTATCCATTCCACTTAAACTGGCAACCATTTCGATATACTCAAGTGCTGTTAACCATGAATAATACTGTGGATATTGTGGTAAAAAACCAATCGCCTTACGTATATCCGAAACGCCTTGCATCTTCATCTCACCGCTTGATGGTGTGAGTAGGCCTGCGAGCATCGATAACGTCGTCGTTTTCCCCGCACCGTTTGGACCAATTAGCGCGGTAGCCGTATGTTCCTGTAAAGTAAACGAAATATCATCTACCACACGAGTCGCACCAAACTGCTTAGTTAACTGTCTAACCTCAATGCCGCTCATTGATTTTTACGTCCAATAATGAAATATAAAATCGGTCCAATCGTATTCATAAATAAGGAAATCAGTATCCATAACCATTTTGGTCCGCGCGTTTCATGTGCGCGCACAATATCAACAATGGCAACAGCCGCCAAGACTAGCTGCAAAATAAGTAATGGCGCAACTAATGCCCACGGAATATTCGTTAACGTTTCCATTTTTTAAACCTCCTCTAATCGTAAATAATGATGTAAATTGGTCAATAAATTCGTGTAACGCCCATCACTTTGAAGTGAAGCAAACAAAGGATTATTCGCAATCGTTTCATATAATGCTTTTTTAATCGTTTCATTATCACGCGGTGTTTGCGTGCTCAAAACTAATTCCCGTGCCATCCAATCATCCAGTAAGTAAAAGTACGTATCCCCTTCAAGACGCATCGGAAATTGAATTTGCATACACGCCTTTACGTACTTTTCAATACAATAAAATGCCTGCTCAAATCGCTGTTGCATCGCGTAGCCACTCGCAGCTTTTACATAAAATACGAGTGCTGTATTAACATTTAAGTGCGCTAATTCAAACGTTGTAATAATGGCTTCCATACGACGAACCATTTCATCAAAATAATCCGTATTGTCTAGCTCTAGTAACAAGCTTTCTCCAGCATTTGAAACGATTGAATTAATTTGTTGATACGCGTGAACCTGCAAAATCTCCTTCGCTTTATCCGTCTGACCAAGCATTTTTTGGGCAGTCGCGATAAGCTGCTCCGTTCCGAGCTGAATCGGTACATCTTCTCCTAATAATTCGAGCACTTTCGTGGCATTTCCTTGTATTACATAAACAAAGCCTTCCATCATAAGTGCTTCATTTGCCATTTTGTAGTCCCCGCTATATTCCTCAACGCGTTTACAGAGTGCTAACACCTTTTCAAGAGTTGCCTCACGATTTGTTGTTAAATCTAAATAATTCACATACAGCTGGGCCATTTTTAAAACGAATGGAAAACATGAATAATATTCAGTAATAAGCCCATCAATTTCAGCATCAATTTCATCAAATGGCTTTAGCGTAAAATCTTTAGCAAGTGTTGAATAAGTTTCTAAAATACGTTGTTCGGTCATTTGCGGTTCATAGCCGAGTAAGTCATCAATCGATACATTAAAATATGCTGCTAATTTCGGAAGTAGTGAAATGTCTGGATAACTCTGTCCCTTCTCCCACTTCGAAACTGCCGCACGTGATACGCCTACGTAGCGTGCAATCTCTTCTTGTGTGACATTTAATTCTTTTCGCTTTGTCGTGAAAATCGTGGCAAATTGAAAATGATTCATCGTCCTCACCTCTCTCATTACATTATAAGTAGAAATTTTGAATTATTATAGCGAATATCCGTAACATATTATAACTTTTGTCAACCAACAGTTACATTTAAACATAAAAAAAGACCAACTCATTTGTACTGAGTTGGTCTATATATCTTCCATTAATCTTCAATGAATTGTTTAATCTCTTCATAGTTTGGTAGTGCTGTTAATGCACCTGCTTTCGTTGCAGCTAATGCGCCTAGCTTGTTACCGAAAGCTACACAATTCACTAAATCTTCTGGTACAGTTGGTAAACCATTGTAGTGAACATAACGTAAAACACCCGCCATGAAAGCATCCCCAGCACCTGTTGTATCTACTGGTACGATACGATCTACTGGTACATGTGTTATTTCGCCATTTAAAACAGCAAATGCGCCATCTCCACCAACAGTGACTAACACGATTGGTACTAATAGCTCGTCCAACTTCGCTAAACCGTCTTCAATTGTTTCTGTTTCAGTTAGGAAGAACAACTCTTCATCTGTAAGCTTTAAAATATCCGCGTCTTCGAAAAATGTTGAGATGGTCTCACGGCAAATCTCTTCAGATTCCCAGCGTAATGGGCGAATATTGGCATCAATTGCAATAATTGCACCCTTATCTTTTGCCATATTTACTGCAACACGTGTCGTTTTAAGCGCAGTTGGCTCAAACATTGTACCTGAGCAAACATTTAAAATCGACGCACGTTTGAATGCTTCTTCTTGCAGCTGTTCTGGCGTTACTTGTAAGGCTGGCGTCTCATCGACATAATCTTTAAATTCGCGCTCACAGTTTTCTGTTAAGTGTACATACACACCACTTACACGCTTTGCCTCATCAAAAATAGCATAATCTAAATTGACGCCTTCTTTTGTAATTTCTTGACGACAAAATTCTGATGTTTCGTCATCCCCTGTAATCGTAATTAATGCAGATGGTGCACCAATTCGGCTAATCCCAGCAGCAACATTAATCGTGGCGCCACCTAAATATTTTGTAAATGATGTATTGGTTTGGTCATTTGCAATATAATCAACGAACGCATCTCCGTATACTAAGACGAATTCTTTGTCTGACTGACTCATGAGTTGTCTAACCTCCGACGTTTTTATTCCTTCTAATTTAACATAAAATTGCGCTATAGTTAAAGCTTTATACTTTTCTGAAATAATCCTTTTACCATCTATGTCCATATTTCTGCTATACTGTGTTCGATAAGGAGAGGATTTTTCATGACAATAATTATTCGACAAGCTAAGATTCAGGATGCTTCTTCAATCGCTCCACTAATTTATGATGCCATTGGGGACATTGCAAATAACTTAACTGGCAAGCAGGAATTAGCTGAAATTTTAGCTTCATTACAACAATTTGTGACGGAAACAAACAATCGTCATAGTTACCTAAATACATTCGTCGCATTACAGGAAGAAGTCGTACTTGGAATCGTCGTTTTATATGATGGCAAAACAGGTCGCCAGCTCGATCGTCAGCTTGAAGCTCAACTTGCTGAAAAAGGTATTCATGTAACCCTAGATGCAGAGGCTCATGATGATGAATATTATATCGATACAATTTGTGTATCCGAAAAAGCACGTGGTCTAGGTATTGGTACAAAACTATTACAATTTGCTGAGGAAAACGGCAAACAATTGGGTTATGACAAAATTTCGCTAAACGTTGAGCTAGAAAAAATGGATGCACGTCGTTTGTATGAACGAATGGGATATGTTATAACAGAACCTTGGACAATTATTAAAGAACCATTTCATCATATGGTGAAATCGCTTCATTAGAAGAGGAAGTAACATTTATGAAACCATCTTGGATTTATTCATTACTCATCATTATTGCATCAAGTAGTTACGGAATTTTATCTACGATTGTAAAAGTCGCTATGCAACACGGCTTTACTTCAGCAGAAGCGATTACAAGCCAGTATCTATTTGGCTTTATACTCGCGTTTATTTTATTCGTTACAACACAACGTACATTGCCGAGATTAAATAAATCTGGCGTCATTACCCTAATTACGGCCGGTGTACTTACAGCAATTACAGGTATTGTTTACGGACAATCCTTAAATTACTTACCTGCATCACTTGCAGTCGTGATGTTATTCCAATTCACCTGGATTGGACTATTTATGAACTGCATCATCCATAAGCGCTTACCAAGTCGCATCGAGCTTATTTCGTTAGCATTTTTAGTCGCTGGAACAATTTTAGCTGCTGGAATTTTGAATGTTGATTTATCGCAAATTGCTTGGCAAGGTTGGGCACTTGGATTATCAGCAGCATTTAGTTTTGCTGCATTTTTACAAGTAAATTCTCGACCAGTTTCAGGTGTAACGACAATCGGACGAACATTTATTTTATCGATTGTTTCACTGATCATCATTTCAATTTTCCTTTCCCCAGAAATCATTTGGAATGGGCAAATTACAGCAGGCTTATGGAAATTCGGCTTATTACTTGGGCTTTTCGGTATTATTTTACCGATTCTATTATTCTCAATCGCTGCACCAAAAGTGGGCGGCGCACTCGTTTCAATTTTAAGTGCCATGGAATTACCCGTTGCGATTACGGTATCGGTCATCGTATTAAAAGAAAATATTACCTTACTGCAAATTGGCGGTATTTTACTCGTATTAATCGGGATGAGTTTACCCTCATACTTCGCAGCCAAAAGAAATAAACAGTTACAACAAAACCAGTAGACAAAATTGTCTACTGGTTTTTCTTTTTTATAAATTGCTATAATATTCTAACAATTGTAAAATTAAGGTGTATGAATCGTATTTCATACTGAGATTGGAGGCCAACGACATGTTCTTTCAAGATTTCCGTAATCATATTAATGAGAAGGAAGGAATTCGATTCCCTTCAAACAGCTATCGTCAAATGGTATTGCAACCTGCCTATGACGAAGCACGCAAGCATTTTTTAGATGCGATGGTTCAAATTCATATTGCCCATTTAAAAATGTTACAGGAACAAAACTTAGTAACCGCTGACGAGGCCCGTCAAATAGGAAAAGCCATTCAAAAATTAGATTTAGAATATTATAAAACGCGTGACTATAACCCTCAATTTGAGGATTTATTTTTCCGTATTGAAAATAAATTAATTGAACTAGGTGGAGACATTGCCGGCAATTTACATATTGGGCGTAGCCGTAATGATATGGGCATTGCGATTTACCGTATGACGCTACGTAAGAAAATGCTGACGCTCATGCACGAACTTCTTGCCTTACGTAGCTCTCTCATCGCATTTGCAGAAGAACATGTCGAAACGATTATGATTGGCTATACACATACACAGCAAGCACAGCCTACTACATTTGCTCATTACTTAAAGGCCGTCATTGATCAATTGGCGCGTGACTTTAAACGTATGCAAGCTGCGTACGCAACGATTAATCGTAGTAGTATGGGCGCTGCCGCATTAACGACGACAGGCTTCCCGATTAGCCGAGAGCGTATGCAGGAACTCCTTGCTTTTGACGATTTGATTGAAAATGCGTGGGATGCAGTAGCGGGTGCAGATTATATCGCTGAAGCTGCAAGTGTCGTCCAACTTGCCGCGCTCAATTTAGGTCGCACATCACAAGACTTTTTATTGTGGGCCACACAAGAATTTAATGCCTTCAAACTTGCTAATCCATATGTTCAAATAAGCTCCATCATGCCACAAAAGCGTAATCCTGTTTCCATTGAGCATACGCGCTCCCTTCTTTCTTCCGTTGTTGGGGATTCTGGAACCGTATTACAAATGGTGCACAATACACCATTTGGGGACATTGTAGATACCGAAGATGATATGCAGCCATTTTTATGGCGTGCCATTGATCGTTTAGCCGGTATATACACGCTATTTAGCGGTTTGATTGTAACAATGGACGTCAACAAAGAAACTTTATTGAAACGCGCGCAAAATAGCTTTGCCAATGTAACAGAGCTTGCGGATACACTCGTTCGTTCTGATGGTATTTCCTTCCGAAAGTCGCATAAAATTGTTAGTTTATGTGTAAACGACCTCATTGCTAATAATGAGGAATCTTTAGCAAATCTCACATGGCAATTAGCTAATGAGAAGTGCTTAGAAGTAACGGGAAATTCATTACAAATTAACGAGATTGCCTTTTATCAAGCCATTCAACCCGAGTATTTCGTCAATATCCGCACGTTAAAGGGTGGTCCATCTCCTGCAACGATGCGTGCTTCATTAGTTCAAGCAGAGGACGAATCCGCAGTTTTTAAACAATGGCTAAACGAAAAATCTGAGGCAATTGTTCAAGCTGAGGCTGGTTTAATAGAAATATTAAAGGAGTGGAATGAACATGACTAATCGTTATATTTTAGCCGTAGATGGTGGGGCATCGAAAACCGTATTTACTATTCGGACGGTAGACGGGCGTGAACTTTTTTCAGCGACATCAACAAGTTCCAACTATCAAGCAGTAGGTGTAGAACAAGTACAGCATCTATTCATTGGACTACTACGTAGTGCAGCTGCACATTTACAGGATTTGCATATCGATGTTGCGATTTTTGCCATTTCAGGTGTGGATACGGTACAGGACAAAAAAATCGTCGGAGAAATTATTAATGAAAGCATTGCCCGCAGTCCCTTTACCATCGACCAAATCATCATCGAAAATGATGTCGAAGGAACATTAAAAGGACTTGCTGAAAATCATGTGAGTCTTCTTATTTCAGGAACTGGCGCAATTTGTTATAGCTATATAAACGAAGAAGTTTACCGAGCGGGTGGATGGGGACATCGAATTGGCGATGAAGGGAGTGGCTACTGGATTGGCAAACATATTGCTAAAGCGATTTTCCGCGCTGCGGATGGGCGCAACAAACCAACTAAACTCACGGACATTTTATTAAAAGCACATCGCGTCACAACAACGGACGAATTGTATAATCTCATCTATTCGTCCGACTACACGAATGCCCGACTTGCTAGCTTTGGCTCTTATTTACAAGAAGGCGTGGAAATGAACGATGCCGTCGCCCAATTCATTGCCAAAAAAGCGGCAAATGAGCTCGTATTATTAGCTACAACCGTACTAACCCGTGCGAACTATACAAATGGTCAGCATACTTTCTATTTAAATGGTGGCGTGTTAAAAAACAATCCGTGTATTACCGAGCAAGTAGTAAATCAGCTGCAACAAGCTTACCCAGACCTGACCATCTTACTATGTGAGGAAAAACCAATTGAGGCGATTTTCAAACGTGGAGTAAATGAACAATCCAAAAAAATCGAACACTAAAATTAAGGCGGAGACGTTGTCATTCAACATCTCCGCCTTTTTTATTTACTCTTCTGATTTCTCTTGATTTCCAAATCTAGAATCAATTAAATTTTTAGCATCTTGTTTCATGTCATCTGTAATGGATAAATACACTTTCCCAAGTGCCGTTAACATAACGAATGCATCATCCGTCAAACCCGCAAGTGGTAAGAAGTCTACGATTAAATCAAAAGGCAAAATAAAATACCCAAGCGCTGCTAACACAATGATTTTATTGGATTTTGGCATATCTGGACTTTTTAAAGCAACAAACAACGTGGCTGCCGCATGCAATGCTTTATAGCCAAGCCCCCCACCAAAACGTTTAAATTTATTTAAAAACTTTTTATCGGTATAATGTTTTTCTTTTCCTGTAATCATTTTATCGAAATTGTATTGTTCTTTCATAACAATTCCCCTTTCAACGACTTAAAATGCGTAAAGACCGACTCCATTAACCTGTAGTAATTTATCTCAGCGTTAACATTCAGTAATACGCCCAGCTCAAAGCTTAAAAAATCGAAACCAATACGACGGGATATCCCCGCCCGTAAAAGCTCGATTGGTGAAGGCTACTAATCCGTGGGGGTTCCTCACTCATATGAATTGAAGTTTCACTTTATTTACGTTTGCGTTTAGAAAAAGTTTCATTTTTAGTATAGCCAGCTCTTATAAAATTCACCCAAATTTGATGCATGATTTTAGATGAGTTTAGAACTTCATCATAATAAATAATTGAATTTTTTCGCAGTTTTGCATGACCAACTGGTACTTCATAAAGAGAAACTTTCCTCTTAATCGCTTCGACTAGCATGTTCGTATCGTAGCGGAATGATTCCCCCTTTACCTTATACAGCCAAGTTAAATGCTCTTTTGGAATGTAACGGAGTCCTGTTTGCGTATCAAGCAAACGCTTATGGAAGAACAGTTCAAACAGCATCGAATTTGCCCGATTTTGCAGCTGATTGACTAAAGGGTAATCTGAACTTTTAAAATCACGCACACCTAAAATAATGCCGTCCGAAAATATCTTTGTACTAGAAAGAATTTGTTCAACGTCCAATACTGAATGCTGTCCATGTGCTCCAACTGTAATAATCCCTTTGGCGCGTGACTTAGTATTCAATATATATTCCATACCCGTTTTGATAGCGCGACCTTTACCATAGTTTTTTTCATGCGCTAAAACGATACAACCAGCATTATGTAACGCTTCAAATATCTTTTTATATTTTTCATCACTACCATCATCGATGACAATCACTTTTTCAACTGCTAACGCCTTCAATTTCTCCGTAAAGTCCACAATCGCGGGCAATGGGTTCAACGCAGGAATTATGACAATGACTCGTTCCATTTCGCAAGCTCCTTTGAAATATATGAGTAAATTCAAGTGTATCTGTAATTTACAGTTAATTCAATGTATAGAGAAAATTGTCACAATAAAATATTTATACGAAACCTTTTAACGTAAATATAAGTTTATACTAATATATATACACTCAAATTTATGGAGGATTACACATGAACAAATTCAATTTAGATGGAAAAAAAGAAATCGCCAAAACCCTTTTAAGTTATAAATTCGCTATCGATGAAATTAGTACGAAAATATCAATTTTAGAAGAAGAATTTCGTTTAATTCACGAGTATAGCCCAATTGAGCATGTAAAAACCCGCGTAAAAAACCCGAAAAGCATTTTAAAGAAGATGGAAAAAAAGGAGTTAGACTGGTCCATTCAAGCAATTGAAGAACATATCCGTGATATAGCAGGTGTTCGAATTGTTTGTTCTTTTGAGGAAGATATTTATCGTGTCGCAGAAATGTTATGTAAGCAAAGTGACATTATCCTTATCGATAAAAAAGATTATATTAAAAAACCAAAAGGCAATGGCTATCGTAGCTTACATTTGATTGTGAAAATCCCTATTTTCTTATCTGAGGGGATTCGTCATGTATTTGTTGAACTACAAATCCGTACGATTGCAATGGACTTCTGGGCAAGTTTAGAACATAAAATCTACTACAAATACAATAAAGAAGTTCCACAACATATTAACCAAGGATTAAAGGAAGCAGCCGATCAAGCGGCCGCATTAGATAATAAAATGGCTGAACTTAATAAAGAAATTAATATATTAAAAGAACTCGATGATACGAAAGAAGAAAATATAGATAAATACATCCGTGAATTTTTATCATTTAACATAAAAGCATAAATGAAAAAGATGGCTTCTCTAATTTGCAAATATATCATTATTTCTACAATAATATATACAGATAAAATGCATAAAAAGACCGTGAACGTTCACTTTATTTCATTTCTTCCGATAAAAAGTATACTTACTAAAAAGTGGAATAATCATGAATGGAGTGCATACGTATATGATGAACCGTGACTTACTTACAAACCTTTGCAATGCCATTCCAGAAACACATCGACCTTTAACTGAGGCTTTGCAAGGTGCCGCACGTTATACGATTTCAAATCCAACACTATCTTTAAAAAAAGCCAACCAAGCATTAAGCATTATTGTACGAGATTTATATGCAAAGGAAATGCGAAAAGATAGTACAAAAAGTGAAGTACGAACACTCCTAAATAACAAAAACTTTATCGGAAAAATAAAACCGCGTCGTATGTATTTATTGATGAATTTAATTCAAAAAATGTCATCCATACATCCGAATAATATGATTGATACAAAAGTAGCGAAAATGGTCGTGGATTATTTAATTGACCTTACTGATTGGTATATTAAACACTTAACAAAAGGCGAAAAACTCAATAAAGCGGCATTATTTGATCTTGAAGAACTGCCTTCACCAACATCATTTGATAACTTTGATTTTGCTGCGCATGATTATGAAGATGCTGCAAAATGGTTTTTAATAGCCGCTGAAGAAGGTAACCGTAGCGCCCAATATAACCTAGGGGTCCTTTATAATCACGGGCAAGGCGTACGAAAAAATTATAAAGAAGCGGCAAAATGGTATGCATTAGCCGCCGAACAAAACGATTCAAATGCGCAATATGCACTTGGTGTGTTGTATCAACTTGGTAAAGGCATCGAGCAAAATGAGCCAAAAGCAGCGGAGCTCTATAAAAAAGCAGCACTTGCTGGCAATGCCGATGCGCAGTATAACCTTGGCTCTTTGTATAACCAGGGGGATGGGGTCGAACAAAACTTTGAACTCGCAGCTAAGTGGTACGAAACTGCCGCTAAGCAAGGCAATACAAGTGCCCTTAACAACCTCGGCTTTTTATATCATGATGGTAAAGGCGTCGAACAGAGTTATGAAAAAGCAGCTGCCCTTTTTTTCGAAGCAGCAAAAGCTGGAGACGCGAGTGCACAATACAATCTCGGCTACTTATATTCAAAAGGACGCGGTGTTGAACAATCCTTCGAACATTCTGCTTGTTGGTTTTTATCTGCCGCAATCCAAAATCATACGAATGCCCAGTTTCAATTAGCACTTCTTTATAAAACAGGACAAGGCATTGAAAAGAGTGAAAATGAAACCATTAAGTGGCTTACGCTTGCAGCTAACCATGGACATACGAATGCACAATATTCACTTGGTCTCATTTACAAGCAACAAAATACGAAAACCGCGAATACAGAGGCCATTGAATGGCTATTAAAAGCAGCCGCCAATGAGCATATTAGTGCAAATTATGACCTCGGTACACTTTATTTACAAGAGGGCCATCGTGAAACGGCGATCAAATGGCTAAAACGTGCTGCCATCCATAATCATGTAAAAGCACAGCAAAAACTCGGTAAACTAGCTTTAGGCGATGAACAAAATCTACCAAATTACACAGAAGCACTTAAATGGTTCCGCACTGCCACAACGCAAAATGATCCCGAAGCAGAATATCAGCTTGGATTATTATATGAAAATGGGCTTGGCACTATAGTCAACTATGATGAGGCTCGTCATTGCTACCGTTTAGCTGCTGAACAAGGGCATATCGAAGCACAATACATGCTTGGTAATATTTTCGACAAAGGCCTTGGTGTTACAAAAGACTTCTCAGAAGCAATTAAATGGATTCAAATTGCTGCAACTAAAGGACATACAAGAGCGCAGTTCCAACTCGCACAAATGCATGCGAATGGCGAAGGAACCCCACAAGATTATAAAGAAGCAGCCAAGTGGTATCGCATTGCTGCACAACAAGGACATGTAAAAGCACAGTTCCAGCTTGGCATGCTGTATAAAAAAGGACTCGGTGTTGCACAAGATTATACCGAAGCAACACGTTGGCTAAAAAAGTCAATTGAACAAGAACTATAGAAAGAAGGCAGAGCATATAAAAATTACGCTTTGCCTTCTTGTCATTTATTCTCGTACAGACTGTCCAATTTGCTCAGAAAACAGTCGTACTGCCTCATCAATATCAACAGATTGATTTTGCTCTTGTAACGCTTCACCAATAGCAATAATTGCTTGCTCTAACATTGCTGCAGTCGTATTCCCCATATGCCCAATTCGGAATGCCTTGCCTGCTAAATGTGCTAGAGCACCCGCTACAATAACACCACGACTTGCTAAACTAGCTCTAAATATCGCATCCTCGACCCCTTCAGGATATAAAATACAGCTTAACGTTGGAGCAGCTACTGTTTCAGCAGCAAGTGGAACCATTCCATAGCTACGAAGTGCATCGCGTACCGCCTTACCAAATGCTATATGACGTGCTTCACGCTTCTCCATACCTTCTTCTAATACAATTTCTAACGCCTTATCATATGCATAAATTAAATTTACTGGTGGTGTCGCAAAATACATCGCAGGATTTGTCATAATAGTACGCCAATTATGTATATCAGCATAATAAGCAGGTACTGATGCCATTTGTTCACGCGCGTTTAATGCTTGTGGACTAAATGCCACAATCGCAAGACCAGGTGGAATTCCAATTGCCTTTTGAGAACCTGTTAACACGATATCAATTTTATACATTTCGTTGTTTCCATACACTTTTGCCATATCTTCTTGAAGTGCTGCTGTTGCTACAACGCCATCGACAATGACAAGGGCACCTGCTGCTTTTATAATTGGCACAAGCTCCTCTAAATCTGAAGACACGCCTGTTGACGTATCCGCATGCGTAATCGTTACCGCTTTATAGGTGTTTTTTTGTAATATTTCTTCGATAAGCTTCATATCTACTCGCTCGCCCCATGTTGCTTGAAGTACATCGACTTCAATACCAAAAGCTTTGGCAAGTGGTGTAAAACGATCTCCAAAATAACCATGACTAATAACTAACATTCGTTCGCCTTTAGCTACTGTGTTCACGATGGCCATTTCCATCGCAAGTGTACCTGAACCCGCAATAACATACACTTCTCCGTCTGTATTAAATAGTTTCTTCGTGTTAGCAAGTGCATTTTTAAATATTTCCACAAAACGAGGATCCGTATGACCACGCGTTTCACTTGCTAACGCATCATAAATTTCATCAACAACTGGTGTAGGTCCTGGTACAAGTAGTAACTCTTTATTTTTCATCAAACTATCCCCTTTCTTTGAAAAACAGAAAATGCCCTTCTAGCCCCATCAAAACTAGAAAGACATTATTCCTATATATTGGGAGGCATTCCCGTTCTAAACCGCTTTCCAATTCGATTTAGAAAATGTGTAGTAGAATTGTTCAAAGTTCCAAAATCCATTGATGAAAGTACTTATACAATTTCATCGCTATTTTAAAATGAACAAATTAGTCGATTCGGCATTACGACTATTTTCACACGCTTGTTCCCCAACAGCGCTTCAAAAAAGCAATAAACTAGTGGAAGTTTTTCAAAAAATCTTAACGCAGTACCCCGTTTGTAGAGCATCCCCCACAACACTGCGATAAAAAAATGAGTTTCTTATACAAATTGCTCAGATTCAGTTGAACCCGCCATTGCTGTAGTTGAAGATTGACCACCTGAAATTGTTTGTGATACGTCATCAAAGTATCCTGTTCCCACTTCACGTTGGTGACGCGTTGCAGTATACCCTTTAGATTCTGCAGCAAACTCAGCCTGTTGAAGCTTAGAATAAGCAGCCATACCATTGTCTTTGTAGTCATGCGCAAGCTCGAACATAGAGAAGTTTAAGCTGTGGAAACCCGCTAAAGTAATGAATTGGAACTTGTAACCAAGCTTTCCTAATTCACGTTGATACTCAGCAATTTCTTCATCTGATAATTTTGATTTCCAGTTAAATGAAGGTGAACAGTTATATGCTAACATTTTCCCTGGGAATTTTTCATGGATTGCGGTAGCGAATTCACGTGCTTCCTCTAATGATGGGTGAGATGTCTCACACCAGATTAAGTCTGCATACGGTGCATATGCTAAACCACGAGCAATTGCTTGTTTAATACCTGGTTTTGTACGGTAGAAGCCTTCTGGAGTACGCTCGCCAGTTAAGAAGTCAGCATCACGTGGATCGATATCAGAAGTTACCATGTCAGCAGCATCTGCATCTGTACGCGCGATTAAGATTGTATCTACCCCCATAACGTCAGCAGCTAAACGTGCAGCAACTAAGTTACGAACTGCATTTTGCGTTGGAAGTAATACTTTACCACCTAAGTGACCGCATTTTTTCTCAGAAGCTAATTGGTCTTCTAAGTGGACGCCCGATGCTCCAGCCTCAACCATACCTTTAACTAGCTCGAATACGTTTAATGGACCACCAAAACCTGCTTCAGCGTCAGCTACGATTGGCGCAAACCAGTCGAAACCATCTTCGCGACCTTCAGCATGATCGATTTGATCAGCACGTTGTAATGCTTGGTTAATACGCTTTACAACTTGAGGTACAGAGTTTGCTGGATATAACGATTGGTCTGGATACATTTGACCAGCCACGTTTGCATCTGCAGCTACTTGCCACCCCGATAAGTAGATTGCTTGTAAACCTGCCTTCACTTGTTGTACCGCTTGGTTTCCTGTTAAAGCACCTAGAGCATTGATAAATGGTTCTTCATGTAAAGAATTCCATAAACGCGCTGCACCTTTTTTCGCTAATGTTTGCTCCTGTACGAATGAACCTTGTAACTTTACAACCTCCTCAGCTGTATAGCCACGGTCAATACCTTCCCAACGCTTATTTTCTTCCCAATCCTTTTTTAAAGCTTCAATTCTTTCTTGACGAGTTGTCATGATCCATTTCCACCTTCCCCATATGTGTAAAAATATTCTGTTAGGAAAATTGTTATTTACCTGTTCCATAACAGTTATACTTGCTGTAAAATAATATATAACAGATTGTTTAAATTTTCATTATTTTCAGACAAAATAGGGTTATTTCACGACGAAATGAATTATAATCAGGATGAATTACTAAAAATTGGATAATACAGAGGAGGATTTTTTAGAATGGATTTGAATAAAGTGGAATTTAGTAAAAACACTTTAGAACAGTATAAAGTTATTTTAGAAGATTGGATTCCTGAAGATGCATCTATCGCAATTGCTGTTAATGACACCTTCATTTATTTTCAATCTAAACATCATAATTTTTCCCTACAGGTCGGTTCCAAAGTTCCTAAAGATAGTATTGCCTATAAAGTTTTACACACAAAGCAAAAGGTAGACGCTGTTATGGATAATACGCTCTTTGAAACACCATACTATGCAATCGGCTATCCAATTACGGTCAATAGCGAGATGGGTGCATTAGTAGTTATATTACCTCCACTTTTCAAAGTAGAAGGCCCTAATCTATACCATTTCTTAACGGGCAAACAAGAGGAGAACTGGATACCAGTCCCTATTGAACAAATTTCCCATATCGAAAGCTTACAAAAAAGGACATGGTTTTATAATGATGGCGAACAATATAAAACATCTGTCACACTAAAAGAATTACAAATACGCTTGCCTAGTACATTTATTCGAATTCACCGATCTTATATTATTAATATATATTTTATAAAAGGGATTACGCGTGATTTAACTTCAAATTTCCTCGTGCAACTAAAAGATGGTACAGAATTGCCCATTAGCCAATCGTATATAAATCATTTGCGTACCATATTAGAATTTTAAAAGAGTCTAAAATTTATAACCATAAAAAAAACCACTGAGAATTCAGTGGTTTTACTTTTGCCTAGCGACGTCCTACTCTCACAGGGGGAAACCCCCAACTACCATCGGCGCTAAAGAGCTTAACTTCTGTGTTCGGTATGGGAACAGGTGTGACCTCTTTGCCATCATCACTAGACTATTATTTATTTGAAAGACATTTATTATTATAACAAAATTATTTCATTTGTCAATAATAATTTGATAAAAAATTTATTCTTTCAAAACTGGATAAACGTTTCATTGAGTTATGCAATAAAATGTGGTTAAGTCCTCGACCGATTAGTATTCGTCAGCTCCATGTGTCACCACACTTCCACCTCGAACCTATCTACCTGATCGTCTTTCAGGGGTCTTACTTACTTGCGTAATGGGAAATCTCATCTTGAGGGGGGCTTCATGCTTAGATGCTTTCAGCACTTATCCCGTCCACACATAGCTACCCAGCGATGCTCTTGGCAGAACAACTGGTACACCAGCGGTGTGTCCATCCCGGTCCTCTCGTACTAAGGACAGCTCCTCTCAAATTTCCTACGCCCACGACGGATAGGGACCGAACTGTCTCACGACGTTCTGAACCCAGCTCGCGTACCGCTTTAATGGGCGAACAGCCCAACCCTTGGGACCGACTACAGCCCCAGGATGCGATGAGCCGACATCGAGGTGCCAAACCTCCCCGTCGATGTGGACTCTTGGGGGAGATAAGCCTGTTATCCCCGGGGTAGCTTTTATCCGTTGAGCGATGGCCCTTCCATGCGGAACCACCGGATCACTAAGCCCGTCTTTCGACCCTGCTCGACTTGTAGGTCTCGCAGTCAAGCTCCCTTATGCCTTTACACTCTTCGAATGATTTCCAACCATTCTGAGGGAACCTTTGGGCGCCTCCGTTACTCTTTAGGAGGCGACCGCCCCAGTCAAACTGTCCGCCTGACACTGTCTCCTACCCCGCTAAGGGGTATGGGTTAGAAGTTCAATACAACCAGGGTAGTATCCCACTGACGCCTCCTCCGAAGCTGGCGCTCCGGAATCTCTGGCTCCTACCTATCCTGTACAAGTTGTACCAAAATTCAATATCAGGCTACAGTAAAGCTCCACGGGGTCTTTCCGTCCTGTCGCGGGTAACCTGCATCTTCACAGGTACTATAATTTCACCGAGTCTCTCGTTGAGACAGTGCCCAGATCGTTACGCCTTTCGTGCGGGTCGGAACTTACCCGACAAGGAATTTCGCTACCTTAGGACCGTTATAGTTACGGCCGCCGTTTACTGGGGCTTCAATTCGCAGCTTCGCTTGCGCTAACCACTCCTCTTAACCTTCCAGCACCGGGCAGGCGTCAGCCCCTATACGTCACCTTACGGTTTTGCAGAGACCTGTGTTTTTGCTAAACAGTCGCCTGGGCCTATTCACTGCGGCTCTTCATGGCTATTCACCTTAAAGAGCACCCCTTCTCCCGAAGTTACGGGGTCATTTTGCCGAGTTCCTTAACGAGAGTTCTCTCGCACACCTTAGGATTCTCTCCTCGACTACCTGTGTCGGTTTGCGGTACGGGCACCTCTCACCTCGATAGAGGCTTTTCTTGGCAGCGTGAAATCAGGAACTTCGCTCATACGAGCTCGTCATCACAGCTCAACGTTAAAGTATGCGGATTTGCCTACATACACGCCTTACTGCTTGAACAGAGACAACCAACGCTCTGCTTACCCTATCCTACTGCGTCCCCCCATTTCTCAAACGGTGAGGAGGTGGTACAGGAATATCAACCTGTTGTCCATCGCCTACGCCTATCGGCCTCGGCTTAGGTCCCGACTAACCCTGAGCGGACGAGCCTTCCTCAGGAAACCTTAGTCATACGGTGCATGGGATTCTCACCCATGTTTCGCTACTCATACCGGCATTCTCACTTCTAAGCGCTCCACCAGTCCTTCCGGTCTGACTTCAACGCCCTTAGAACGCTCTCCTACCACGCATCCATACGGATGCATCCACAGCTTCGGTGAATCGTTTAGCCCCGATACATTTTCGGCGCAGTGTCACTCGACCAGTGAGCTATTACGCACTCTTTAAATGATGGCTGCTTCTAAGCCAACATCCTGGTTGTCTAAGCAACGCCACATCCTTTTCCACTTAACGATTACTTTGGGACCTTAGCTGGTGGTCTGGGCTGTTTCCCTTTTGACTACGGATCTTATCACTCGCAGTCTGACTCCCGTGTATAAATATCTGGCATTCGGAGTTTGTCTGAATTCGGTAACCCGAGATGGGCCCCTAGTCCAAACAGTGCTCTACCTCCAGTATTCTCAATCACGAGGCTAGCCCTAAAGCTATTTCGGAGAGAACCAGCTATCTCCAGGTTCGATTGGAATTTCTCCGCTACCCACACCTCATCCCCGCATTTTTCAACATGCGTGGGTTCGGGCCTCCAGTAAGTGTTACCTCACCTTCACCCTGGACATGGGTAGATCACCTGGTTTCGGGTCTACGACCACGTACTAATTCGCCCTATTCAGACTCGCTTTCGCTGCGGCTCCGTCTTCTCAACTTAACCTCGCACGTAATCGTAACTCGCCGGTTCATTCTACAAAAGGCACGCTATCACCCATTAACGGGCTCTAACTACTTGTAGGCACACGGTTTCAGGATCTATTTCACTCCCCTTCCGGGGTGCTTTTCACCTTTCCCTCACGGTACTGGTTCACTATCGGTCACTAGGTAGTATTTAGCCTTGGGAGATGGTCCTCCCAGATTCCGACGGAATTTCACGTGTTCCGCCGTACTCAGGATACACTCTGGAGGGAATGAACTTTTGACTACAGGGCTTTTACCTTGTTTCGCGGACCTTTCCAAGTCGCTTCGTCTAGCTCATTCTTTTGTAACTCCGTATAGAATGTCCTACAACCCCAAAGAGCAAGCTCTTTGGTTTGGGCTCTTCCCGTTTCGCTCGCCGCTACTCAGGGAATCGAATTTTCTTTCTGTTCCTGCAGGTACTTAGATGTTTCAGTTCTCTGCGTCTGTCCTCATCACGCTATGAATTCACGTGTAGATACTATCCGATTAAAGATAGTGGGTTCCCCCATTCGGAAATCCCCGGATCAAAGCTTACTTACAGCTCCCCGAGGCATATCGGTGTTAGTGCCGTCCTTCATCGACTCCTAGTGCCAAGGCATCCACCGTGCGCCCTTATTAACTTAACCAAAAGTTTAGTTAAACTTGAACAAGTTCAAGATTTAAGTTTGCACGTCAATTACTTGACGTTTGTGATCTATTATTACTAATAGAAAATTTGTTTATTGCTTTCAATGTCGTTTTATCCAGTTTTCAAAGAACAAAGCAGCTTACTTCAATCACATCGTGAATAAGCTTCGCTGAATTTGCTTCATGCAGCTTTGCGACAATAGCGCTAGCGTAAGGAGCAAATATTTTTTTGAAGTTTTTCATCTTTCGATGAACCTTCAAAACTGAACAGCAAACGTTAATGTTTCATTCCCCGAAGGAATGATTCCGAAAAATCCTTAGAAAGGAGGTGATCCAGCCGCACCTTCCGATACGGCTACCTTGTTACGACTTCACCCCAATCATCTATCCCACCTTCGGCGGCTGGCTCCACAAGGGTTACCTCACCGACTTCGGGTGTTACAAACTCTCGTGGTGTGACGGGCGGTGTGTACAAGGCCCGGGAACGTATTCACCGTGGCATGCTGATCCACGATTACTAGCGATTCCGGCTTCATGTAGGCGAGTTGCAGCCTACAATCCGAACTGAGAACGATTTTATCGGATTAGCTCCCCCTCGCGGGTTGGCAACCGTTTGTATCGTCCATTGTAGCACGTGTGTAGCCCAGGTCATAAGGGGCATGATGATTTGACGTCATCCCCACCTTCCTCCGGTTTATCACCGGCAGTCTCCTTAGAGTGCCCAACTAAATGATGGCAACTAAGAACAAGGGTTGCGCTCGTTGCGGGACTTAACCCAACATCTCACGACACGAGCTGACGACAACCATGCACCACCTGTCACCGTTGTCCCCGAAGGGAAAACTGTATCTCTACAGTGGTCAATGGGATGTCAAGACCTGGTAAGGTTCTTCGCGTTGCTTCGAATTAAACCACATGCTCCACCGCTTGTGCGGGCCCCCGTCAATTCCTTTGAGTTTCAGTCTTGCGACCGTACTCCCCAGGCGGAGTGCTTAATGCGTTAGCTGCAGCACTGAGGGGCGGAAACCCCCCAACACTTAGCACTCATCGTTTACGGCGTGGACTACCAGGGTATCTAATCCTGTTTGCTCCCCACGCTTTCGCGCCTCAGTGTCAGTTACAGACCAGATAGTCGCCTTCGCCACTGGTGTTCCTCCAAATCTCTACGCATTTCACCGCTACACTTGGAATTCCACTATCCTCTTCTGCACTCAAGTTCCCCAGTTTCCAATGACCCTCCACGGTTGAGCCGTGGGCTTTCACATCAGACTTAAGGAACCACCTGCGCGCGCTTTACGCCCAATAATTCCGGACAACGCTTGCCACCTACGTATTACCGCGGCTGCTGGCACGTAGTTAGCCGTGGCTTTCTAACAAGGTACCGTCAAGGTAGCGCCAGTTACTACGCTACTTGTTCTTCCCTTGCAACAGAGTTTTACGAACCGAAATCCTTCTTCACTCACGCGGCATTGCTCCATCAGGCTTTCGCCCATTGTGGAAGATTCCCTACTGCTGCCTCCCGTAGGAGTCTGGGCCGTGTCTCAGTCCCAGTGTGGCCGATCACCCTCTCAGGTCGGCTACGCATCGTTGCCTTGGTGAGCCGTTACCTCACCAACTAGCTAATGCGCCGCGGGCCCATCTTACAGTGACAGCCGAAACCGTCTTTCAATAACTCTCCATGAGGAGAAAAATATTATTCGGTATTAGCTCCGGTTTCCCGAAGTTATCCCAATCTGTAAGGTAGGTTACCCACGTGTTACTCACCCGTCCGCCGCTAAATCAGAAGAAGCAAGCTTCTTCGTCATTCGCTCGACTTGCATGTATTAGGCATGCCGCCAGCGTTCGTCCTGAGCCAGGATCAAACTCTCCATAATAGTTAGTTTGAAAGCTCATTTGCTTTGCTAGCGTATCAACTAAAAGTTGATATCTATTTTTGCTTCATTTAAGAAGCTTTGTTTCATTAACGTTGCTTGTTCAGTTTTCAAGGTTCATGTTGTTGTCGTAAGCGACAACTCTTATATCTTACCATTTTTAAAATTCAATGTCAACATCTTTTTTAAAAAATGTTATTCATCAATTCCTTAAAATCAGTAACTTTTATACTTTAACACTTTCTGTTAAGAAAGTAAAGTGTTTTTTATTTTCATCGTTTGTTTTAACGACAAGTAATAATTTAACACGATATAAAGTATATTGCAATAGTTTTTTCAATAAAAGTATACATTTTTTTATATTTATTTACTTCGTTATATTTTCTCATAATTTAACGTTAAAAAGAGTTATGTTTCTTCAACATAACTCTTTGTTCCTTAGATAGGATAGACTTTTTTAAATCTTTCACACACCACTAACATATCAGATGCGAATTTTATATCGTACGTTTTTAATAGCTCGGTAAAGAAATTCACATGGGCTTTCCACCATTCCATGTAGTTACCTTCCCCTTCTGCTAATGCAAATGCTTCTGGTACTTCATTTAATGGGTAAATTTCCACTGATTCTATTTTAATAATTGCTACAGGTGAATTCTTACTGTCTAAGACAATTGAATATTCATCCTCTTTTGGTATCGGTTCTTTTTCTATTTGATACAATTGATAGCTTGAGCAAGTTGCTGTCTTTTTTCGACCTACAACTAACTCCGCTAACCAATCTACTTTTTCTCCAAATTGAAAAGCTTCTTTAAATTGGGTTCCTTCTAATTTTGCCTCTTTGCAAAACTCATCCCAATAACAATCTATTTTATTCATACCTACTCTCCTTTTGTTTTTCATTCGCCCAGCTGTAAGGGCCATTGTGTACAGTTAAAGTCTGATTTTCAAGCCAGGCCATCTTCGAAAAAATCTTTTGTAAAAAGTACCGATCATGACTAATGGCAATTATCGTTCCATTAAACTTCTCTAACGTTTCTTCTAATACTTCTCTTGACTCGATGTCTAAATGGTTAGTCGGTTCATCTAAAATTAATACGTTACATTTTTGATGCATCAGTTGCGCTAGTCGTAGGCGCATTTTTTCCCCACCACTTAAATCACTAACGCGTTTAAAAACATCGTGTCCATAAAACATAAACTGCGCAAGAATTGGACGTGCTTCCCCTTCACTTAATGTTAACTCTTCTCGAAACGCATCAATTAACCGTGTAGTCGGATTAAATGTATCGAACTGTTGCGCTAAATAACCAACTTTGACATTGCTCCCTTGACGTACTTTGCCAGAAATCGGTGTAATTTGCTGTAATAGAATTTTCAGTAGCGTAGATTTACCTGTTCCATTGTTGCCTACAATTGCGAGCCGGTCCTTCCAATAGATAGACAAATTAACATCTATAAATAAAATATCCTCCGCAAAGCCATGCATAACATTCTTTAACTCAAAAACTTCTTTCCCGCTTCGATCATTCGCATGTAATTGTAACTTCATTGTTTTTTCGTTTTTTGGCTTTCTAACCAGCTCTATTCGTTCTAGCATTTTTTCCATTACTTTTGCTTTTCGATATAAATCTGGATTTGGCGGAGATGCCTCATTTGCCCATTGGCGTAATCGGCGAATGGACTCCTTTATTTTTTGAATTTTCTTTTGCTGCTCTTGATAAGCGGCAAATTGTTGTTCCACTTTTAATTCTTTATTATGCAAATAGGCGTCATAGTTGCCCTGACTGGTCCAAATTTCTCCGTCTTCTATTTCAAACACTTTTTGCGCTACATTATTTAAGAATTGGCGATCATGCGAAATGATGATGACTGTTCCGTCAAAATAATTGATATAGTTTTCTAGCCACTCGATTGCTGCCAAATCAAGATGATTCGTTGGTTCGTCTAATAATAGAATGTTGGGTTGTTGCAAAATAATTTGAGCTAGCAGGACTTTTGTTTTTTCACCGCCACTAAGTTCCTCAAAGGGACTACTTGTTAACGCGTGAATCCTCAATCCATTTGTAACAGAGGAAATTTTTGCATCAATCTCGTAGCCTCCTCGTAAAATAAACTGTTCTTGGAGCTCGCCATATTGGTGGAGCAATTTTTCTGTAACATCATGCATCATCTGCTGTTCAAGTTGTTGTAATCGCATTTGCATTTGGATGAGTTCCGTAAATCCCTCGTACAGTACTTCATATACCGTTTTATCTGGAAAGTTCGGAATTTGATGTAAATAACCGACTTTATCGTTCTTCGCTTTAATTATTCTTCCCTTATCAGGTTGCTCAATTGCTGTAAGGAGCCTAAAGAGCGTTGTTTTACCACATCCATTACGCCCTACTAAGGCAACATGTTCTCCAGTTTGTACCTCTATATTTAAATTCGTGAAAATTTGATTACCACCGATTGATTTTGAAATATTTTCTGCTTTTAATTGCATTTCCTACGCCTCCTAGCGCAGCTGAAAAAACATACAAAAAAGACTACCCATTAACTGAGCAGTCTTTCACAAATTTGTGAAAAGAATGAAGTTAATCAGCTACACGTTCTTTTGAATTTGTTAAAAAAGGGCATACCTATCCCGTTCGTACCAAATTTAAAAGTTTCGACACGTGTGTAATACATCGCCGTATTTACATTTACACTTGTCATTGTAGCTAAATTCATCATTCTCTCCACCTCCGTTCATTGATAATTGTTAATATTCTAACATATCACAATAAAAAAAGCCATGCGATTAAACGCATGGCTTAAAATTGATTATTTTGTTGTGTGGCGCATTGTTGGGAATAATAATACGTCACGGATTGAAGCTGAATTTGTTAATAGCATGATTAGACGGTCGATACCGATCCCCAAACCACCTGTTGGCGGCATACCGTATTCTAATGCTTCAATGAAGTCATTGTCCATTTCATGTGCTTCGTCGTTACCTGCTTCTTTTTCAGCCATTTGAGCTTCGAAGCGTTCGCGTTGATCGATTGGGTCATTTAATTCCGTGAAAGCATTGGCATGCTCACGACGAACAATGAATAACTCGAAACGATCTGTGAAGCGTTCATCAATTGGATTTTTCTTCGCTAATGGAGAAATTTCCACTGGGTGACCTGTAATGAATGTAGGTTGAACTAATGTTTCTTCGACTTTTTGCTCGAAGAATTCATTAATGATGTGTCCTACTTCATGTGAAGGTTTGATTTCTACACCGTGTTCAGCAGCGTGTGCACGTGCCTCTTCTACAGTCATTGGTGCCCAGAAGTCTACACCTGTAGCTTCTTTAACTGCATCTACCATGTGTAGACGTTTCCAGCCAACACCAAGTTCGATTGTATCCTCACCGTATGGTACAGATGTTGTACCAAGAACTTCCTCAGCCACATGCGCAATTAGGCTTTCTGTTAAGTTCATGATGTCGTTATAGTCTGCATATGCTTCGTATAATTCGATCATTGTAAATTCTGGATTGTGACGAGTTGAGATTCCCTCGTTACGGAATACACGGCCAATTTCATATACTTTTTCTAAGCCACCAACGATTAAACGTTTTAAGTGAAGCTCGATTGCGATACGCATGTATAATTCCATATCTAACGCATTGTGGTGTGTAATGAACGGGCGAGCCGCTGCACCACCAGCAATTGTGTGTAGCATTGGTGTTTCTACTTCTAGGTAACCATTGTTATCTAAGTAGTTACGAATCGCACGGATGATTTTTGAACGTGTGATGAATGTTGCTTTACTTTCGTCATTCGTCATTAAATCTACATAACGTTGACGATAGCGTTGTTCTACGTCTGTTAAGCCATGGAATTTATCTGGTAATGGGCGTAATGCTTTTGTTAAGAATGTGAATTCTGTTGCTTTTACTGATAATTCACCAACTTGTGTGCGGAATACGTTCCCTTTAATACCTACGATGTCCCCAAGGTCAGCTTTATTGAATAATTCATAAGCTTCATCACCGATTGCATCTTTACGTACATAAATTTGGATTTGGCCAGCTACGTCTTGAATGTGTGCGAAACCAGCTTTACCTTTACCGCGTTTTGTCATAATACGTCCTGCGATTACTACTTCATGAAGATTGTCATGTAAATATTCTTTATCAAATTGATCAAATTCTGCAAGTATTTCATTTGATAAATGTGTACGTTCAAAACGGCTACCAAATGGGTCTAAACCGCCTTCGCGAATATCAGTCATCTTTTGGCGTCTCACCAAAAGTTGGTCGTTTAATTCTTCAATGTTTGACACGTTTGTCACTCCTTATTTATAACGAACCTTAAAGTCACGGTTCGTTTTAAGTCCATATTTATATATTGTACACAAAATTCGCTTACTGTTCATCTGTTTAGATTGAATTGTTGTAATTTCGT
Source organism: Lysinibacillus sp. 2017 (assembly GCF_003073375.1). Taxonomy (NCBI): domain Bacteria; kingdom Bacillati; phylum Bacillota; class Bacilli; order Caryophanales; family Bacillaceae; genus Lysinibacillus; species Lysinibacillus sp. 2017. The sequence continues at coordinate 103,357 of NZ_CP029002.1, read as the reverse complement.
AGACAAATTGTCTTTGGTCAATCAATTATTTTCTATAAATCGAGTAGCTATTTCAATAGAAAGGGGCTGTATCGTAAATGTCTACCCTACGATATAGCCCCTTTCCATTTAGTAAATGCCATTAAGCTTGCGTTACTGGGCGCATCGGTTCGATTTCACCAATTAATGTGCCTGCTTCATAATCCGCAATAACTCCCATTAAAAGAATTCGTAAGTCCGCGCCTGTATTTGTTTGGTTAATGGCGTTACGGATTTTACCGTTGCCACGAATACCTTTTAAATACCATGAAGCGTGTTTACGCATTTCACGTACAGCTAAACCTTCCCCTTTTAATGCTTCTAAACGTTCAAAGTGTAATAAACAAATTTCCATCTTGTCTTTTACAGTTGGTTCAGGCAGGAGCTCCCCTGTTTCTAAGTACTTCACTGTACGATACATCATCCAAGGGTTTCCTAATGCTGCACGACCAATCATGACCGCGTCCGCATTCGTATGCTCTAAAATACGTTTGGCATCTTCTGGTGTTTCCACGTCCCCATTTGCGATAAATGGTACGTTGATATTCTTTTTCACTTCAGCAAGAACATCCCAGTTTGCTTTACCTTCATACATTTGTACTCGTGTACGACCATGCATGGCGATTGCAGATACACCTGCGCGTTCAGCCGCTTGTGCATTTTCTACTGCAAAAACATGCTCATCATCCCAACCGATACGCATTTTTACTGAAACAGGCTTTTCTACTGCATCCACTACAGCGGAAACCATTTCGTAAATTTTGTTCGGGTCAAGTAACCATTTCGCACCCGCTTCACATTTGATGATTTTACTCACCGGGCAACCCATATTAATGTCGATAATGTCTGCTGGTGTGTTTTTATCTACATATTTTGCTGCCTCTACTAAATTTTCTTTGTCGCCTCCAAAAATTTGCAGCGTCAGTGGATTTTCACGCTCGTCAATATACAGCATGTCCATCGTTTTCTTGTTGCGGATGTTCAATGCTTTATCACTAATCATTTCCGCATATACTAGACCTGCACCAAACTCTTTAACCGTTAAACGGAAAGCCGAGTTACAAATTCCTGCCATAGGAGCAAGAACAACACGGTTGTCCATGACAATGTCACCAATTTGGAAAGGTTTTTTCTCGATGTTTGCCATCTGTTGTTCCCTCCATTAGGTTATTCACCTTTTAATTCCTGAATATCTATAGATAGCGCATCCGCAATTGTTTGTAGTTGTTCTTCAGAGGGCGTCTTTTCGCCTCGTTCGATACGTCCTAAAATGGTTACGGATATGCCTATACGTTTTGCAAATTCTGTTTGTTGAACTCGTTTTAACTTTCGAAAGGCCCGAATTCTTCGACCGTATCGGTTTTCTTCCAAAGCTTGATGCCCTCTTCCTCTATGTCGAATGCTCGTAATGCTTTTTGCACGTGTTCAAGCATAACATATTTTGGTGTCATAATCTCTTCAAGTGGAACCAATACGAAAGCACGTTCGAACATACGAGGATGCGGGACAATTAAGCTTTCCGTTTCAATCGTTTCGTAATTATAGAGCAAAATGTCCAGGTCAATAATTCGAGGACCCCAACGAAATTCACGAACGCGCCCTAAATTATTTTCAATACTTTGACATGCCGTAAGTAAGTCAGCTGCATTTAATGTCGTATCCACGGCAACGGCAATATTTAAAAAGTCTGCTTGCTCTGTGTACCCAACGGCCGCTGTTTCATAAATCGAAGAAATCGCTGTAACCATTACTCCGTCTTGCGCCATCAATAATTGAACCGCATCGTGCAAGTTTTTCTCGCGCTCACCAATATTTGTACCAATCGATAAAAAAGCTATATTCATGAAAACGTACCTCGCACAATTTCAACAGCTACTTCTTTATAATGTCCAGGAATCGGAGGGTCTGGTTTTACCACTTCTACACGGCAACCAAATACTTGACCTTCATACTGTGTTAAAATGCGTGTTGCAATTGTTTCTGCAACGGCTTCGATTAATTTATATGGTTGACCCTCGATAATTTCTTTACAAATATCATAAACGCCTACATAACTAACTGTGTCATCTAGCTCATCTGTTTCCCCTGCACGTTTTATATCAACAGCAAGTGAAACATTGGCACGAAAGCGTTGACCTAATCTCGTTTCTTCTGGCAACACACCGTGATACCCGAAAAACTGCATATCTCTTAAATGAATATAATCCATAGTGTACTCCTTAATGTCTCGGTGCTAATTCACCTTGTACTTCAAATTTACCTACTAATGCATCCATCATTTTCACTGTGCGTGCTACTTGTAATACATCGTGTACACGCATCATATGACAGCCCTTTTGCACACCAAATGCACATGTAGCAGCTGTTCCTTCTACGCGCTCTTCCACAGGTAAATTTAATATTGAACCAATCATACGCTTGCGTGATGTTGCCAGTAACACCGGATAGCCCAGTGCAACAAGGTCTTCTAAGCGTTGCATCGTTTCCATGCTTTCAACTAAGTTTTTCACAAAGCCAATTCCTGGATCAACCATAATGTGGTTTTCTGGAACACCTGCTGCTTTTGCAATTTTTATACTTTCTTTTATATCTTCTAAAAAATCATGAAAGAAATTTTCATATTCAGCTGTTTGCCGATTATGCATTAAAATAATCGGCACATTTAATTCGGCAGCGACTTTCGCCATTTCTGGGTCTGCTTTCGCGCCCCAAATGTCATTTATCATATGTGCACCTGCTTCGATAGCTGCTCGTGCCACATGTGATTTATACGTGTCGACTGAAATAATCGCAGGGACCTCTTTTACAAGAGCCTCAATGATTGGGACAATACGTGCGATTTCTTCTTCATCAGAAATGCGTGTATAGCCAGGTCGCGTCGATTCCCCACCGACATCAATAATTTTAGCGCCATCTGAGACCATTTTTTTGGCCTGAGCAACTGCTGCTTCTATAGAATTAAATTGTCCCCCATCTGAAAATGAATCAGGGGTCACATTTAATATCCCCATAATAAAAGTTTCTTTCGTAAAATCTAGTTTTATTCCATTTAAAATCAACGGCTGTTTATAGTTTTCTAACATGAACGTTCTCCTAAATGTGCTACGATTTTTTGTAAATATGCGTTGTGTAATTGTTGGTATACTCTTCCGATGTCACCAGCAAAACGAAACTTTCCTATGTTCGAAATCGGAATAAGCTCTTGAATCGAGGTCGTGATAAAACATTCCTCAGCTTGTTCAAGTTCCCATTTTAAAAAATGCCCTTCTCGTACTTGTATATTTAAGCGCGCTGCAAGTTCAAGTACAATGCGTCGTGTAATACCAGGTAAAATACCTGTTTCAACAGAAGGCGTATATAGTATACCATCTTTTATCCAAAAGATATTCGACGTGATTCCCTCTGCAACAACCCCTCGTACATCGGTAAAAAAGCCTTCATACTCCACTAAATTCGGCAATTCTAGTCGTGCTTTTACATTATTGCCGTAGTGATGACTTTTATGGCGAACCGATTGCTCTGGAGTATTTCTCGGTGTCTTTAACCAAACCGCTTCTTTTTCCATACCGCGCACCATTTTCGGTAATTCTTTTCGAAAGATAATAACTGTTGGTGCTGCATATTCTGTCGGTGATAGACCAATTGGATGCACACCTGCCGAAACATTTAAACGAAAATAGCCTTCTTTTCCATCTTGAGCATTTAGCTGGTGAATAATCGTTTCAATTTCTTGAATCGTATAAGGAAAGGCAATGCGGTACTCCTTTAGTGCCTCTATTAAACGATGCATATGCTCCTGTAAATAAACCGCTTTTCCTTCATATGTGCGAAATGTTTCAAAAAAGCCCAGGCCATATAAAAAGCCGTGATCAAATGGTGAAATTTTCAATTCTTTCTCCTCGATATATTGCCCATTCATCCAACAAAGCATAGAGACCCCTCCTAACAATACAATTCAATAAAACTGCGTAGTAACTGCTTTCCGTCTTCGGTCATAATCGATTCTGGATGATATTGTACGCCTTCTATCGGGAACTCTTTATGACGCAGCCCCATAATTTCACCTTCTGTTGTCCATGCGGTTACTTCTAAACAATCCGGTAAGGTTTCTTGTTTTACAATGAGCGAATGATAACGGGTCGCCGTAAATGGACTTGCGCTTTTATGATGCAAACCAATGCCTTTATGTAAGACAGGCGACGTTTTTCCGTGCATTAAATTTTCTGCACGAACAACATCTCCCCCAAATACTTGGGCAATGGCTTGATGTCCTAAGCACACCCCTAAAATCGGGAATTTCCCAGCAAAGTGTTCGATGATGGCTAAGCTAGAACCCGCTTCATTTGGCGTACAAGGTCCTGGTGATATAACTAGCATCATCGGCTTAAGTTCTTCAATTTCTCGGATCGTGATTTCATCGTTCCGCCTGACCATTAGTTCATATCCAAATTCTCCGAAGTATTGCACTAAGTTATAGGTAAATGAATCATAATTATCGATTATTAAAATCATCGTACGACCCCTTCTGCCATGGCCTTCGCTTGCCACATTGCTTTTGCTTTATTCATCGATTCCACATATTCATTTTCCGGAACAGAATCAATAACAATCCCTGCACCAGCTTGAATATAGGCGATACCGTCCTTTATATAAGCTGTTCGAATGACAATATTAAGCTCTAAATCCCCTGTATAACCAATCCAACCAATCGACCCTGTATAAAGTCCGCGTCTTACTGGCTCCAATTCCTCAATAATTTCCATCGTACGAATTTTCGGGGCACCGGTAATTGTTCCCCCTGGAAACATTGCACGAATGACATCAGTATTAGTTTTTCCAGTAGCAATTTGTCCACGTACGTTCGATACGATGTGCATCACGTGAGAGTAATATTCAATCACCATGAATTCATCCACTTCTACCGTGCCGTACTGACAAACACGCCCTAAATCGTTGCGCTCTAAATCAACGAGCATCACATGTTCAGCACGTTCTTTTTCATGATGAATGAGTTCATTTGCTAAAGCAATATCTTGCTCTTTAGACTCACCACGTGGCCTTGTTCCAGCAATTGGTCTTGTTGAAAGCTCCGTTCCTTTTCGTTTAACTAATAGTTCTGGTGAGCCGCTAACGACTGCAAAATCTTCACTCTCGATATAGGCCATATAAGGAGAAGGATTAAATGATCTTACTGCTTCATACATGGCGAGTGGTGGTGCGGATAAACGCTTTCCTTGACGAACTGATAAATTGACTTGGAATACATCACCTTGTTCGATATACGCCTTAATTTTTTCAACGGCGCTTTCAAATGCTGCTCCTTCAAACGACACTTGAAGCTCACTTTCATCTTGTTGAACATCGGCAGCCTTTTCTTGATGAAAGTTCCGTTTAGCTAATCCCCTAACAGCACCTTGCTCCCATTGTTGTTGCCATACGGATAAATCTACCGCGCATTCTTCAAATTTCATCAATGTTACTTCGTTCGTCTTCACATTATGTACAGCCCAATAATCAAACAAGTAAAAATAAATAGCTGGTACTTGTAAATCATCTAATGTGAGCTTCGGCAACACTTCAATCGTGCGCGCATAATCATACGATATAAATCCGATCGCGCCTCCTTGAAAATCTGGTAACTGTTCGCTTGATGGCAATTGGTATTGCTTCACAAGTTTTTCAAGCTGTTCCAGCGCTTCTCCTTGTTTGACTTCTACCTCGCCATTTTGCCATGAAATGTGTAAGCCTTCTTCAAAAGACTTCGCTATGGCGATTGGATCCCAAGCCGCAATTGAGTACTGTCCACCTCGCCCACTTTCTAAAAATACACGTTTTTTTTCATTTTCAGTTTGTTGTTGAAAACTATAGAAAAACTCATCTTTTGTCATGTGAAATGTTTGATATTCCAGTTGTTGCATGAGCTACACCTGCTTTCCCCATTTTTCTTAATTAAACTTGAAAACTCCTAGAAAATCCATTAATTCTATGAATTACCTATATTAAACTTAGAAAAACAGATTCCGCACCCAATAGTTTATGTGAATTCCCTTGAAAATTTCTTTTTAACCACAAAAAAGACCATTCTGTAAGTGATACCTTACAGAATGGTCTTTTGTTATGACCGATGATTAGTCTTCAAATTGGTATAAAGGTGTTGATAAATAACGCTCACCATTTGACGGCACGATCGCTAATACGTTTTTACCTTTACCAAGGCGTTTTGCTGTTTCAATTGCTGCATAAATTGCAGCCCCTGAAGAAATACCAGCTAAAATACCTTCTTCGCGGGCTACTTTACGAGAGTTTTCAAAAGCTACTTCATTTTCAACTGGGAAAATAGAAGTGTAAATTTCAGTATCTAATACTTCTGGTATGAATCCTGCACCAATACCTTGGATTTTGTGTGGGCCAGGGTTACCGCCTGAAAGGACTGGTGAATCTTTTGGTTCAACCGCAATAATTTCGATTGAAGGGTATTTTTCTTTAAGGGCTTGGCCCGCACCAGTAATTGTACCACCTGTACCGATACCTGCTACAAATGCGTCTAATTGTAAACCATCTGCTTCGAAAGCTTCAATAATTTCTGGACCTGTAGTTAAACGGTGAATTTCAGCGTTTGCTGCATTTTTGAATTGTTGAGGTAAGAAGTAACCATTTTCTTCAGATAATTGCTCTGATTTTGCAATGGCACCTTTCATACCTTCCGGACCAGGTGTTAATACTAAATCTGCTCCATAAGCACGTAAAAGATTACGACGCTCTAAAGACATCGTTTCTGGCATTACTAAAATCGCTTTGTAACCTTTTGCTGCCGCAATCATCGCAAGGCCGATACCTGTGTTTCCAGAAGTCGGTTCAATAATCGTACCACCTGGTTTTAATGTGCCGTCTTTTTCAGCTGCTTCGATCATTGCTAAAGCTAAACGGTCTTTTACTGAAGAACCTGGGTTGAAGTATTCTAATTTTACGTATACATTACCTTCATTTTCAGTTGTTGCATTATTTAATTTCACGATTGGCGTACGTCCAACTAATTCCGATACAGAATTGGCTAATTTACTCATTTTATTCATCCCTTCTTAATCCCTACTAACTCAATAGGTTTTCCTTAATTCGTATCTTATCAATTTTTCCTAGTCTTTGTCAATTAATAACATTGCTATACCCGTTAAATTTTCTGACTATTAAGTACAAAAAAATTTAAACATTTTACAACGTAATAAAAAACCACATAACAGGCATGATGGTCAAATGTAAATTGAAGATGATTTACACGGAAAAAATGCGGTTCCCCTTTCAAGAAGAACCGCATATCTTATTATTTTGCCTCACCGTAAAACCAAGTTGCCTCAAACTCTGACCAGAATGTTTCTGGTGTCACAGAAGATGGAAGTTGCTCTAATGCTAGTTGTCGTTTTACATGATCTTGTACTTCATCATATGAGAACGATTGACCTTCTACGATTTCCGTTACATATGCAATTGCGAACCGTCCATCACTCAATACAAAAGGCTTAGAAACTTCTTCTGTTTTTAGCGTTTGAACCGTTGAAACAACTGCTTGATCCGATGTAGATTGACCTTGTGCAACGAATCCGATATCGCCACCTAAACTAGCCGACGCTGTATCAACCGAATGTTCACGCGCTAAAACGGAAAACTCAGAACCATTTTTTAACTCTGTTTGAACACGCTCAGCATCCTCTTTCGAATTAACAATGATTAAGCTTGTACGATACGTCGTTGGGATATTATAAAGCGATTTATTTTCATTATAATTTTTCTCTGCTTCTTGCTCTTCAATCACGACGTCATTCGTTAATACTTTATCTAAAATAAGTTGGGCTCTTACTTTCTTACGTAATTGCTCGGTTGATAAACTATGTAAAGACGTGTCATTCGCATCTTGCGCTGAACGTAATAATGCAATTTCTAAGTCGATTTCTTCATCCGTTACATCAAGCTTAAACTTTTTCGCTGCCTTTTCCATAACAGCTTCATTCACTAAACCTTGCAATGTTTCCTTACCATAACGGCTTTCCATTGCAGCAAGCCACTCTTGGCTTGTAATTGCCTCACCATCTACGGTAGCAACTTGTTCGCTACCGCTTTTCGATGAATCATCACCGGATGGGAGTAACCATAAAACAAACCAAAAAAGATTTCCGATAAGCAATACGAACAATAAAATTAATGTTGGCTTCGTTTTTAAACGCTTTTGTGATAACGGGATATTTGGCGGTGTTTGTGGTGTAGTTTGATGCAAATTACGATTGGATTTCATTCAAGAAACCTTCAAGTTCTTCTTTACTGAACTGATAATGCTCTAAGCAGAAATGACATTGTGCTTCGGCCCCGCCGTCTTCATCAATCATTTCTTGAATTTCTTTTACACCTAAGCCGATAATCGCCGCACCAAATCGTTCTTTTGAACATTGACATTGGAACTGAACAGGTAACGTCGAAAGTACTTTGACATTCCCTTCTCCTAATACTGCTTCTAAAATTTGCTCTGGCGAAAATCCTTTTTCAATCATTTTCGATACAGGCTCAATAGAAGATAAACGTTTTTCGATTTCCTCAATTGTTTCTTCTTCACAGCCTGGCATTAATTGAATAATAAAGCCGCCTGCCGCTAAAATTGTGTTGTCTGGGTTAACTAAAACACCTAAACCTACTGATGAAGGTACTTGTTCAGATGATGCAAAATAATACGTAAAGTCTTCCGCAATTTCACCTGAAACGATTGGTGTTTGGCCTGAGAACATATCACGTAAACCTAAATCTTTAACGACTGTTAATGTTCCTTCTGTACCGACACCCGCACGTACATCCAATTTACCATGGTCATTTAGATCAAAATGTACATGTGGGTTTGTAACGAATCCGCGTACATCTCCACTTGCGTCTGCATCGATAACCATTGGACCGATTGGACCATTACCTTCAATTTTAACGGTAATTTTGTCGCCGCCTTTAAGCATGGCACCCATCATAACAGATGCTGTCATCGAACGACCTAATGCCGCTGATACAACTGGCCATGTGTTATGACGACGTTGTGCTTCTCCGACTGTTTCTGTTGTTTTCGTGGCAAATGCACGCACTTGACCATCAAACGCGATTGCTCTTACTAAGTAGTCTTTCATTTTAAAAATTCCTCATTTCTACTGATTTCTTTTATAAATAATCGCAAGCCCCTTTAATGTTAAAAGTGGATCTACGATATCAATCATTTGTGTTTCATGTGCAATTAATTTGGCAATTTCACCTGTTGCAATGACTAGTGGCTCCTCTTTACTTTGCGCCTTCATACGGCCTATGATGCCTTCTACTTGACCGATAAAGCCAAAAAAAACACCTGCTTGCATCGCTGCTATTGTGTTCTTGCCAACAACCTGATTTGTATGGGCAATTTCTATACGAGGTAATTTAGCTGCACGTGTATATAAGGCATCGGTTGAAATTGCGATACCCGGTGCAATAGCACTCCCCATATAGTCACCACGCTCATTAATATAGCTATATGTGTTTGCCGTACCAAAATCGACAATAATGAGTGATTTTCCTCCGTATTCAGAAATAGCAGCTACTGCATTAACGATTAAGTCAGCTCCAACTTCACGAGGATTTTCATATTTAATATTTAATCCTGTTTTGACACCTGGTCCGACGATTAATGGCTGTGTTCGAAAATATTTTTGACTCATTGCTTCAAGTGCGAACATTATCGGTGGCACAACTGAGGATATAATAATTCCTTTTATTTGTTCAAATAAAAGGCCTTCATACGAAAAAAGGGCTTTGATTTGCATCGCATATTCATCTTCTGATTTTCGCGTATCCGTTTTCATTCGCCAGTGATACATCAGTTTATCATTTTTATATACACCTAAAATGATATTCGAGTTCCCCGCATTCATCACTAAAATCATACGTGTCACCTACTTTTTACTTGTCCTGTCAAAAATCATACCATATATGCTAGTGCTCTTTATAGTATTGTCTTTTATCGATATATAAATTATGGCAAATGCTTATCAAATAAAAAAACTGGCCACCTCCTCGTTAAAAGAGGAAGTAGCCAGTTTTAGGTTTTATTACTTTTGACGGTCTTCATCGATGCCTTGAGGGCGCTCTGTTAAACCTTCTTTTGGTAAATCCGCACTTGTCGGATCTACTGGATTGTTAACAACCTCTTCGTTGATTGAAGCGTTCCCTGCTGTTTCAATAGTTGGTGTTGCTTCTTCTTTTGCAAGTTCAACAGAAGGCGTTGATTCGTTTGATTCTTCAACAGCTGGCTCTTCTTCTACTGGAGGAAGTGTACCATGGTCGCGTAAATGTTCGATTTCTTGCGCGTTTAATGTTTCTTTCGTCATTAATGTGTTGGCAATTAAATCTAACAGGTCGCGATTTTCAGTTAAGATACGTTTTGTACGTGCATATTGCTCATCAACAATGCGTTGTACTTCTTTGTCGATTTCGTAAGCAACTGTATCTGAGTAATTTTGGTCTGAACCGAAGTCACGACCTAAGAATGGATTACCACCTTGATTTGATCCGTATTGAACCGCACCAAGACCTTTGCTCATTCCGTACTCTGTTACCATTGCACGTGCAATACTCGTTACTTTTTGGAAGTCATTATGTGCACCTGTTGAAACTTCACCAAGTACGATTTCTTCGGAAACACGTCCGCCAAGGAGTCCAGCGATACGGTCAAGTAACTCTTGTTTTGTTGTAAAGAAGCGCTCTTCTTTCGGTAACATAATCGCATAACCACCCGCTTGACCACGTGGGACGATTGTTACTTTATGAACAGTATCCGCTTCATCTAATTCTAAACCGACAACAACGTGACCAGCTTCGTGGAACGCCACCAGTTTTTTCTCTTTTGCAGAGTAAACGCGGCTTGCTTTCGCTGGACCTGCAATTACACGGTCTGACGCTTCATCGATATCTGCCATGTTAATTGATTTTTTGTTTTTACGAGCAGCAACAAGTGCAGACTCGTTTAATAAGTTTTCTAAATCGGCACCTGAGAATCCTGGTGTACGTTGGGCAACCGCACCTAAATCAACGCCATTTGCTAATGGCTTGTTACGTGCGTGTACTTTAAGGATTGCTTCACGGCCTTTCACGTCTGGGTGACCAACCGTAATTTGACGGTCAAAACGACCTGGACGTAATAACGCTTTATCTAGAATGTCTGGGCGGTTTGTTGCAGCGATGATAATAATACCTTCGTTTGCACCGAAACCATCCATTTCAACTAGTAATTGGTTTAATGTTTGCTCACGTTCATCGTGACCACCACCAAGACCTGCACCACGTTGACGACCTACTGCATCAATTTCATCGATGAAAATGATACATGGCGCATTTTTCTTCGCATTTTCGAATAAGTCACGTACACGACTTGCGCCGACACCGACGAACATTTCTACGAAGTCAGAACCTGAAATCGAGAAGAATGGTACGCCTGCTTCACCAGCTACTGCACGTGCAAGTAATGTTTTACCTGTACCTGGAGGACCTACAAGTAGAATCCCTTTAGGAATACGTGCACCAATATCGGTGAATTTACGGTGATCTTTTAGGAAGTCTACAACTTCGACTAGCTCTTGCTTCTCTTCATCAGCACCAGCTACGTCCGTGAAGCGAACTTTTTTCTTTTGGTCATCATAAAGTTTTGCTTTTGATTTACCAAAGTTCATTACTTTATTACCGCCACCTTGAGACTGGCTCAATAAGAAGAAGAATAAAATAATAATGATGACAAATGGAATAATACTTGTAAGGAAAGTTACGAAGCCACTTGTTTGTGCCGCTTCTAATACTTTCACTTCAGGATAGTCCTTATCAATTTGCGTAATACGCTCAATTGATTTTGCATCATTTGTAAGGATGTTTACTGTGAAGTTTTCGTCTTCTTCAGCACCCTTCAATTGACCTACAATGTTATAAACATTTTTATCTGGTTGAATTGTGATTGATTCAACCTTTTTAGCATCTAATGCATCAAAAAATTCATAGAACGTTAAATCTTCAGTTGTCTTTTTACCACCATTAAATGTTCCAAAAATCCCGATAATTACGAGAAAAATTAGTAAATAAAATATGGTGTATCGAAATATTCGATTCATCCCCAGCCTCCTCACAACGTTACAGAAAAACTATAAGTAAAATCTTAACATACGTTGAAATTTTCATACAATGAAAAGCACCGAGCATTTTAAAAGTTCGAACGAATTATGTCACAATCCGTTCAATTAGAATGAGTACACTTCACGTTTTAAAATTCCGATGTATGGTAAGTTACGGTATTTTTCTGCGTAATCTAAACCATAACCTACTACGAAACCGTCTGGTACTTGGAAACCGATAACATCTGCATCTAATTTCACTTTGCGACCCGATGGCTTATCTAATAATGTCACAATTTTAATTGATTTTGCTTTACGGTATTTGAATAAGTCTACTAAGTAGCTTAATGTTAACCCGCTATCGATGATATCCTCAATAATAATTACATCGCGACCTTCAACACTTGTGTTTAAATCTTTTAAAATTTTCACTTCACCAGAAGATACTGTCGCATTTCCATATGAAGATACATCCATAAAATCTAGTTCAACATAAGTATCAAAACGTTTCATTAAATCTGTCATAAACGGCATTGCACCCTTTAATACCCCAACTGCTAGTGGGAAACGGTCCGCATATTCTTCTGTTAATTGTGCGCCTAGTTCTTTAATGCGCTCTTGAATTTGTTCTTCTGTAATCATAATTTTTTCGATATCATTTTGAATCATGAGTAGATTCCTCCTTGGATTGTTCAAACTTTCTAAAAACGTTCATCGCGATCGACAATAAGTACAAAGTCGTGTACCGCTGACTTTACGCTAGAAAATTTATTATTTACGCGTACAGCTATTATTGCTAAAAGATCATCTGTTGCATCGACTAATAATGGCCAATTCGCTCTTTTTACTAAAGGAATCTTGTCATCAATGAAAATGCGAGATACTTTTTTCTGCTGTTGCATGCCAAAAAGCGCAATGCGATCTCCAGTTTTTGAGCCCCTTACATAAAGCGGAAACGAAATAGTCGAAGCCGTAAAATAAAATGGTTGATACTTTGTAAGGAATGTTTCATCACAAAGTGCCAATTGCCCGACAAATAGACGCATCGTTCCAACTGTAACCCACTCATTTAAAGTAAGTTGTTGCTTTTCTATTGGAGTACTTTGGTGCTTTTTTTCAAATACGATTGTCTCATATTGACGCCGCGCAATAAAATTTTCAGGTAAATCAAGCGCACGACTACCTTCTGACGTTTCAAATAACATTATAATTGTCGTACAAAGTGTATAGCTTTGAATCGTATTCGAATCGTTATAAAGATAACTTAATAGTATTAAAATGAGCCTTCTTTGTAAAGCAAGTGGTTCACTTTGAAAGTCAGAAACATTCACTATATAACAATTTTGCGCCATTTTTTCAAAAATCTCAGAAAAACGCTTTTGTGCAAGCTGCATCAAATACGCATCATCGTCCGCTAATTGTTGTGCTATTTGTACAGCGTGATGCGCCACTGCGTTATTTTCTTGCTTTAATAATGGCACAATATGGTGACGAAAACGATTGCGCGTATACGTATCTTTATAATTACTTGCATCTTCACGATACGTTTGTCGTTCGTTATGTAAATATTCCCCAATTTCACTCTTTGTAACCACTAAAAATGGTCGAATAATTAAATGCTGGCCAAACGAACGCTTTGGTAAAATTCCCTTTAAACCATTTAGTGAACTTGCCTTTGTCATGGCCATTAACACCGATTCGAGCTGATCATCTGCATGATGCGCCGTTACAAGTTTATCAAATTTTTGCACACGCAACACTTCGTCAAAATACTGGTAACGCTCTCTACGGCAAACGGCTTGTGAATTTCCTCCCTCGTCTTCTAAAAACGATGAAATCGGAATGGCACAACTAAACACTGGAATTTCCCATTTGTCACAAGTTTCCTCAACAAATCGACGGTCCCCATCAGATGCCTCACCTCGAAGCATATGATCCACATGGACAACCGCTAATTCCATTTGAAAATAACTTTTAAATTTAAATAAAAAAGAAAGAAGCGCCATCGAATCGACGCCTCCTGAACAAGCGACAAGAATTTTGTCCCCTTCTTTAATTAATTGATGCTGCTTTATATAGGCTAATACGCGATGCTCTAATGCTTGCATCCTCTCACCTCATCTATCCATTTATCATTGATACGCTGGACGAAATACAGACCATTTCGTGGCAACATGCTGTATACGAAACAGCATGACTGTACAATCGTCATCAATTGAATAACGCTCGTTAAATTGTGCCATTACCTCATACAAAGCGACCTGAGTGGATGCACCTCTCTTAATGGCTTGGCGAATCAATTGTAAAAAGTATTGCTCTTGTTGTGTCCAATTTTCACGACCTTCAAATAACCCATCTGAAATCATCACAATAATGTCCTCTGATAACAGTGAAATCATTTCCGTATCAACTGTAAAGTCTGATAAAAATCCAATTGGCGCACTTTTACTTTCAATTTTAAATAATTCACTGCCTCGCAAAACATACGTTGTCATACTTCCCGCTTTCCAACACCATAAATCACCTAACTGTAAATCAACGAGTGCAAAATCAATCGTCGCATACATGTCGGAAGTATTTTTTAAAGACATGACATAGTGCATCGTGTGCATCGCCGTTTCAGGATCCATATTATGTGTCAAACATTCCTGCATCATATGGATTAAACGATCACTTTCTTGCCTTGCTAAATCACTTGTCCCCATCCCGTCCGACAGCATAATTGCTGTTAAACCTGAGTGAAGTGGAAAAACACGATAGGCATCACCTGAAACGAATTGCTTAAATTGTGAATGCTTATATATATCATACTCCAATTGATAACGAATTGCTGAACGAAACCTAAATTGACGATAAAAAAATGGCTTGTCCTGCTGATGAATTTCTACTCCTTGCATCGGCTCATGTAGCATTTCAAATAACAGTTGCTCCACTTGTTGAATAACCGTATGTGCTTCTCGTTCATCGGCAATTGAACAAATAAACTCCCTTTCTCCTATTTCTGTCTTTATCCATTGCAACTGAAAGCAATTAATTTGTTGCTGCTTTAAAAATTGTTGTACATATTCATCCATATCAGTATGTTCAATTTCATTTTGACGCTCATCTAAAAGCTGCTCCAAATGATTGCTTAAATCTCGCAATTGAAGTGCAATCATCTTCTTTCCGTGATAGAATTGGCGCTCCATTTGTTCCTTTTGTAAAGCAGACTCCAACTCTTCTAGTAGCTTCGTTGATTTAATACATTTTGCTTTAAGCTGGTCCTCTGCTCGAATCCACTCAAATGGCTTCGAACTTCTACGAGCTATTCGCCAATCTTCAATCGAGCTCTCCATCTCACGTTTTGTTCCAAAACATTGCTCGTAGCGAAAACAACTCGAGCAAATAATGAAGTCGGGTCTTTGTTCAACACTCTTTACTTCTTGCGTAAATCGATCAAACACAAGATTTTTCATAAATGAAACGAATTGTTGAAATTGCTTCAAATGTTCAGTTGCTGCTTCGTTACTTTGGATAACAATTGGATTGAATGCATGCTTGTTATAATAACTTTCAACCGTTTGTAGCCATGCTCGTGGAATGAATAAAAAAAGGAGAATCCCTGCAACACTTGAAACAAAATAAACACTATCAAGTGGCAATGTCGCATCATAGAAAAAGAAAAATACACTTGGCAATAAACTAAAAAAGGCAATGCCAAAACGTCCAGCTATTTTCATCACACTCGCGATTAATCCAGTAGTTGCATATAAAACTATCATACTCGTAAATGATAAATTCGCGATACCTGTAAGTAGGCCAAGTGATAACGTAAAAACGACTGTTGCGCCAACCGTTGATACCGCGGCAACAAAGCAAATCAGGAGATGCATCAAAATAAGAGGCAGAGAAAAATAAGATAACGTCAAACTTTGCATGCCAATTAGCATACCTGCTAAAACAACGAATAACGCGACCACCTTTTCTTTTGTCCATTCATAATTTTTCAGCTCGGAAATTGACACAAAAAACTGTTGCATAAAAAAAAGCATCATGACGGCAAATAAGCATTCAATTAAAATATAAAATAAAATTAATAATGGCGGAAATCCACTATACGTAATGGTTTGCCATGACATTTGGACAAGGCCAATGGTGAGAATAATAGCTACATATGCGGAAAGACGCAAATATTTAAAACGAAGGAGTCCTTCAATAAGGACAAGTTCAAGTAGTAGAATCACAACTTGGCCAAATCCTAAAAAAAACGTACCTAAAAAGCCTCCAATTAATACTGAGGTCTGGTACTGTTGGAATTTAGAACGTACGATAAGCCAAAAAGGCAGGAAAAACGGTGCAACCACTTCAAAAAAAGTGGCATGCGCAAAACTAAATGCTAGAAAAAAAGAAATACCGATTAGTAATGCATTAATTTTTTTCATGCTTCCATCATTCAGACTTTCATAATGTGGGTGTAACGCAACTTTTTCGTTGATGATTGTCGTCAATTTGATCACCTTCTCTTTTTCTCGCAAGTATACAAAGAAAGAAAGGTGAAGTTTGTCTGTTTATAGTTTGAGAGTTTATAAAGTGTTCGACGACTTTTACTATACTTTGCCATATTGAAATTGATAAACATATAAAAAATGACAAAATGCTCATCCAAAATAACAGATAAAATAGAGCTTTACCAATGGTTTTTACAATAAATTTCTAAGAGAATAGTTCTGTTTAAAATTATTAAAATATTGTTGACAGTTTTATTGTTGCCCTGTATTATTAATTTTGTTGTTAAATTTGGCGGTGTAGCTCAGTTGGCTAGAGCACTCGGTTCATACCCGAAAGGTCGTGGGTTCGACTCCCTCTGCCGCCACCATATTTTTGGCCCGTTGGTCAAGCGGTTAAGACACCGCCCTTTCACGGCGGTAACACGAGTTCGATTCTCGTACGGGTCATCTTTTAAGGAAAGGATGCAGTAAGTATTAACTTACTGTATCCTTTCCTTTTTTATTATTCTTTATGATTTTCTTGCAATCTTTTGTCACAAATAGGAATTTATCATTCTCTTCATCCCCAACCATTGGAATAATAATCATCATTTACCTTATAATAGTGTTTGAAAGAGGAGGCGTTTTCTTTGGTTCAAAATTTTACATACTTAGCATTTCTATGCGGTATTAGCATGCTTTTAATTGTTGGCGGCGTTATTTTAACAAATTTACCTGTTATGCTTCAAACCATTATGATCTTTACTGGTTTAGTTGGTGGCGTATTTTGTTTTGTAACACTTATTCGCGTACTCATCAAACATAACACTGAAAATAAATAAGACGAGGCACGTTCATATCCTGCTAAACAAAATGTGTAGCTTCCCGCTTTGCTATACAAAAAAAGGAGTTGTTTTGTAAGTATCCACTCACAAAACAACTCCCTTTTTCATATATATGGTCACTTTTTCTACGTGTCAAAAAGCCAACAAATTACCCTCTGCGAGCTCCACGGCCACCGCGTTTTGACTCAGTTGCACGTTTTAATGTAGTTAAACGCTCGTCACTATCTTTTAAGAAACGTGCCATTTTTTGTTCAAAGTTTTCCTTTGGTTGGCGATCATTACGATCGTTTGAACGGTTGTTATCACGACGAGGACGCTGTGGACGCTCTGGTCGCTCAGCTTGAGGCTTTGCTTTACGAATTGAAAGACCAATCTTCCCGTCCGCTTCAACATTCATCACTTTAACTTCGACTTCGTCGCCTACTTTAAGATGTTCGTTAATATCTTTTACATAGTTATCCGCCACTTCACTAATGTGGACTAAACCTGTTTTACCATCAGGAAGCTCAACGAATGCGCCGAAATTTGTAATTCCTGTTACCTTACCTTGTACTTTGCTGCCTACTTCAATTGACATAAAAAAAATGCTCCTCCTTAAAATTTAAGAGACCTTTACCTTAAAAGTCATATTATCCTTTGTAGTGAAACTTTTGTTCAATAGTTTCTCCTCTAATTATAGCTAACATAAAAAGAGTGTCAACAAGACACTCTTTTTAAAGGTAATTAATACCAATGATTTGTCATAAAAATATTAAATTTAACGTATTTTCATCTAAAAATGCATCCGATTTACCTTTTTAAATAAATTTCGTATTTTTTCACATACCGCCTTTTAAAACTATTGTTCATCTTCTGAATCCTTTTCGTCTTTCTCTTCAGATGAACTAGGCATCGTAAAGATTATTTCTCCCTCTTCAGAAAGGAAAAATTCTTTTCTCGCCAATTTTGCAATGTACTCATCATCTTCCAATTTTGCAATTTGTAATTTCAACATTTCTTGATTTTCTAATGCTTGCTCTAATTCTTCGCTTACATTTGCCTTTTGCTCTACTTTTTCAGTAAGTCTTTCATTTTGTACTTTGTTTGCTTGAATAAGTCCAGCAATTACGATTACTGCAAAGATAAAGAAAATAGCCATTCTCCTACGACGTAAAACGGCTTGTTTCGCTTTGTATTGTGATTTTGCTTGAGGATTTGAGCGGACATAGTCGTTGTTCAAGGGTTGAACATTACGTGTATGTAGCGCTTCTTGTTTTTTTGTTCTCACCATTCCGTCGCCTCCAAACCGATCAATTAATTGTTACCATTATACGATTTCCCTACTTTATTTAAAAGGTTTTTAACAAATATTTCTTGAAAAGTTTCAAAATTGGGCGATTTAGTAAGACAATTGCTTTGACAATCCATCGTATTATTGCCCGCACGATCCGCACAAATAAATGACCTATATAGAAAAAAGGTTTAATAAGTATATTCACAATTAACCTTCCTATGAAACGTATTAATTTTTGAAAGATAAATTCATACGCAATAATTCCTGCTATTTGGGCGAGTGGATCTACAAGACGCCACTGCCCTCCTTTTATTAAAAATAAAAAGTAAAATGTACATATTCCCAAAAAAGCCCAAACAATCCATTCAATGATAGTTGCCAATCTGTGAAGGAATTGAATTGGGATTTGCCGAACTGTATATCTTGTACAATCAATAACTGCCCCTACTGCGATTCCACTTATAAACATAACGAATATGCTTACAAGCTGCGAACTCATCATCATCCAAACAGTTTATGGAGGAAACTTTTCGATAGACCACTATCACTGTCATCGTATTGCAATTGCTTCACTTCGCCTTCTAACGTTAGAAGCCCCTTGTCCACATCTAAATGAACAATGCGCAAATCCTCGCCTCGAATGAGTAAATGTCCTTGTGAGGTATTCACAAAAAATTCTTCTTGATCAAATCGTTCAATACTCTTTACTGATGTCATATCCATTCTCTTACGATTACGCACGGTTACTAAATGATCCCCTGATGAAATGGTATAGCGTGTACTTTCTTGATGAATTGTCAAATTAATCCTCCCTTATCCAATAGTTGTACACTA
The DNA here is from genome assembly GCF_003073375.1 of Lysinibacillus sp. 2017. Classification (NCBI taxonomy): domain Bacteria; kingdom Bacillati; phylum Bacillota; class Bacilli; order Caryophanales; family Bacillaceae; genus Lysinibacillus; species Lysinibacillus sp. 2017. The sequence continues at coordinate 83,775 of NZ_CP029002.1, read as the reverse complement.
TATGCTCGTACTAAAAAAAGCATGACAATGTCATTGCCATGCTTTAAAAAATCTATTCTTCGTCATCAATAAATTCAGGTTCAACTTTTTCAAGACGCTCTTCTTTTAAAATCGTGAACATTTTTAGAGCATCTTCTTTTCTAACATTTTCACGAATTTCTTCGACGCGTGCAGTAACGATTTTTTGACCGAATCGAATCGCTAACTCGTCCCCCACTTTAACAGGGCTGCTAGCTTTCGCCACTTTCCCATTAATCGTAATACGACCTTGAACAGCCACTTCTTTTGCGAGCGTACGACGTTTAATTAAACGTGAGACTTTTAAAAATTTATCTAAGCGCATAATTTACTCCCCTTTTTCTAAGCGTTTGGCTTCATTCCAAAAAACATCTAATTCATCTAATGTAAATTCATTAAAAGCCTTGCCACTATTTTTTACACTTTCTTCAACATAATGAAAACGACGTGCAAATTTTTCATTCGCATGCAGCATGGCTTCTTCTGGTGAAATTTTATAAAAGCGCGCTAAGTTAACAAGCGTAAATAAGACATCACCAAATTCATCTAAACGTGCTGTTTCTGAACCATTCGTAATTTCTTCACGGAATTCCTGCCATTCTTCTGCGAACTTATCCCATGCATCTTCAACATTTGGCCAATCAAAACCAACTGTCGCTGCTTTTTTCTGATAGTTATACGATGTTTGCAGTGCCGAATCTGGACGATATTCCGTTTCTAATAGTGGCGTATGTTGTGAAGTACCTTTTTCTTGTTTTTTAATCGCTTCCCAATTTGCAACGACTGCATCCGCATCTTTAACGGACACATCGCCAAATACATGTGGGTGACGGCGAATCATTTTTTCACTAATGGATGCTAGAACTTCTTCTAATGTAAAGTAGCCGTTATCCTCACCAATTTGAGCGTGAAGGAATACTTGCAACAATACATCCCCTAGCTCTTCTACCATCGCAAAATCATCCTCAGCATCCACTGCGGCTAAAAATTCATGGGCTTCTTCTAATAAATATTTTTTTAACGATTCATGGGTTTGCTTTTGATCCCATGGGCAACCATTTGGACCACGCAGCGTCGCAATAATTCCGCGGAATGTTGTCCAATCACGTAATGCATCCTCATCTGTTTGAACAGGTGGTACATACACGGTCGTTAAATTATTGATTTCTGCTGCTTGATCTAGTTCATATAATGGCACGGTCCGTAATTGCTCTTGTGATGAACCTGCTGCTGTCACAATCGTTACTGGGTAGTCATCACGGTATTTTTCCATCAATGTGAGTTTCACTTCAGATGCACTAAATGAATCATATACTTGTGCAATTAAAATGTGCTGACGCATATTAATATCATGCATTGCCATGCTCGTACCGTCTAGCAACTGAAATCCTTCAATTGGGTCGATTTTTAATGCGCCAAAAATCGGGTCTAAAAAGCTTTGTCCCCCTTCAATCACAAGGTTGATACGTCCTTTTTTGTCTGCTTCAATTAAATGTTGGACCGTTTGCTCGGCGACTAAAGGATGACCTGGAACGGCATACATAATATCGTCTTTTTCCACAAGTGCAATTAAACGCTCTGCAATTTCTTCATATACAGGACCAAATGACCCGTGCTTAATATAAATTTCATCAAAGCTTGTAAACGCAACGCCTTCTTCACGTAAATCGTTTAATACGGGATGATCTTCTGTACGAACAAATAAGTTTTTTGCTGCTTTTATTTTTTTATAAACGCCCATTTGCATTTGTTCAAAATCTGCTGCACCTAGGCCAATGACTGTTAACTGATTCAAATTCCACACCTACTTCTTTCGATTTAACCAAAGTTGATACGAAGCCATACGTCGCCCCAGCGGAATTAAAAACCAATCTTTTTCCGCCAAAACGCGCAGTTTCGCGACAACTGTAATAAAAATAATTGCTCCAAGCGATACTAATAACGTTGTATAAAATATCGCGTAAAGTCGTCTAAACGACGTCACGTCGATAAACTGATTTAGTAAAATAATTGTTGCTTCAACCGTGACAAGCATCGCAATACAAGCGATTGCTAACTTCCTATAAAATTTTCGACTTGCTAATTTTATCGGTGCTACTTTTTTCAAATATAAGATGAGGGCTGTTGCGGTAAAAATAAGTGCAATATTACTCGCAATCGCCGCGCCGATAACGCCCCACTCCGCAATTAAAAGCGTATTTCCGATATATTTTATTGCAATACTAAGCGCTAAAAATAGTGCCGGAACCTTTAATCTACTGTAGCCTTGTAAAACGGCTGTAAATGTTAAAATAATCGACAATGGTACAATTTGAACCGCATATAGCTTCAATACATCTGATAACGCATCTGTTTTAAATAATAAAATGTTAACATACGGCATGACAAGAATTAACCCTAATGCCGCCGCAACACCAAATAACAACGAACTACGATACGTTAATTGTATAAAGGGTTTAGCTCCTCGACCATTCTTACTTTTTGCTTTTATGGCAACCAGGGGCACAATCGCTAAAGAAAGTGACGTTGCAATAACCAATCCTAGCTGTACAAGTGGCTGACCACGATCATAGATTCCCTTAATTTCCATCGCTTCAATCGACGACATCCCTGATTGAACAAGGATTTTATAAATCGTGAATGAATCGACTAATTGATAGCATAATAATAAAAGCCCACTCATACTAATCGTAATACTATAAAAGGTTACTTCTTTTAGTATCGGCCAAACCTTCACTTTTACTTTCACTTTTAAGTTTACAGTTACCGCTTCATGTTGTTGGTGCTTCATAAAAAATAATAGCAACAAGATTCCTGCAACTTCACCAATAACTGTTCCTAAAACTGCCATCTCCCCCATTTCGTATACAGACTTTGTATACGAAAGTAAAATGACTGTTCCCCCTAAAATAATTGATACACGAACCGCTTGCTCAAAAACTTGCGCATAAGCAACAGGCTTCATGCGACTATCTGCTTGGAAATTTCCTTTTAAAATTGCGAGAAGTGGCATACATAACGTAATAAACGAACCCACTTTTAATAGTGCTGCTAATTGAGGGTCCTTCATCCACATAGCTAATGTATCCGCACCGAAATACAGCAAACTAAAAAACAGGAGCGCTAACACGACTAAATAAGTAAATATCACTTTTGAAACCGCGCGTTTTTCAATAGATGATCCACCGCGTGCCTCGATATCCGCAAGTATTTTTGAAATTGCAACTGCAAAACCACTTGCCGTCCAAACAACAAAAAATGAAATAAACGGGTACACTTGCTGATACACATAAAAGCCTTGATTTCCTACTAAATTTTGATAAGGAACTCGGTAAACTGCACTTAGCACTTTAACAAGGAGTGCTGCAATGGTTAAAAGCAAAGCACCCTTCATATAATTTTTCATGCCAAAATCTTGCGAAGACATTCTAAATCCATCCTCTTCTACATACAATAAAGTGAAACTGCAATCAGTGAGGTCTTTTTATTCCCTCTGATTGTTAGTTGAACCAATCGGGCTTTTACTGGCAGTTGATTCCCCCTTCAACCCTTGAAGCTGAGGTCTTACTGCTAGGTTATGCCGTATAAATTTAGTATAACACGAAATAACCTTTCACCTTTTAGTTGCTCTTTTACCTTCTTTTTTCGAAAAAAAAAACGACCAATTCCTTGGACGTTTTAATTTTACTTTAGTTTTCCATTTGTTTTGCTAAAAAGTGTGCTGCCGTTTCCGCTGACTTTAGTTCGATATCACCAATGAAATGTACGCGTGATAGCAAGTAGACCGCACCAATTGGATCACCATTCGAAATAATGGGCACAATACAGTAGGACTTTATTTGTTCGAATTGACCTGTTACAAGCTCAATTGTCATTTCAAGCTTCTCACTAACCGCAACACGATCTTTTATCGCGTCTTCTGAGAAAATTGTTAACCGTCTGGCTACGTAATCTTTTCTCGATACACCTGCCACGGCAATCATTTCATCACGGTCACTAATTAAACTCGGCGTGCCTAATGTTTCATAAAGTGATTCAACATATTGCTGTGCAAACTCACCTAAATCGTTAATGGGTGAATATTTTTTTAAAATAATCTCGCCTTCGCGGTCGGTATAAATTTCAAGTGGATCACCTTCACGGATGCGAAGAGTTCTTCGTATCTCTTTTGGTATAACAACACGCCCTAAGTCATCGATACGGCGTACGATTCCTGTTGCTTTCATCCTTTGTTCCCTCACTTTCACATCATTACCTAACATGATGTACTTAGTATGGTGTGATTAAAAGAAATCTATGCAACGTTTCTATTGTCGAAAAAACTAACCAAAACAACCTCAATAAATATAGTTCTAATTGCAAATTTAGGGAATTACTATAATTTAGTCTCATTTGCGTTTCAATTATTTTAAATTTGGCAATATATCAAGCAGGCAAGTCTTTAGGAGGTGTTTCATAATGTTAAAAGTAGATACAACGATTTCTACCCCTGACGCATATCGTCAGCAACAATATTATGCAGGAACTCATTTAGCTTATTATCCTAAAAAGGCGACGAAACATCGTGATGAGTCGGTCTCAAAATTTGAAAATGGTATTTTCAAACGTTATTTAGAAAAACCAAATGGCCAGCGTGATTTAGTTTTGGCATCCACTACTAGGGAAAAGCAATTTTTAAAGTTGCGACAAGAACATCAAAATCGTGAAGAATTATTTCAACGCTTAAATTATAATCATGGCGTTCATTATAGCGTCCAACATTCTTTAAATACTTTATTAGACTAATGATTTCTGTATTGCTAACGCATCTTTAAGAATCGGTGCATGTTAGCTTAAATAAAAAAGCTGATGCGCGGTTGTTACTGCGCATCAGCTTTTTTCATGCTTTTTTCGAAGTCGCAATGATTTCCATCATCTGTTCAATGACATCGAACGGTAAATGATTGCCACATTTATGATAATCAACCGTAACAATAAGCTGTTTACCTTCCATGCCAAAGCCAACTGCTCGTCCAAAAATCATCGACTCTGCAACGATTTTTGCACCGTCTGCAAAAGCCGTTCCTTCTTCAGATAACAAAATCGATACCACTAGCTGCTTTTCTTTAATCGATAGAACACCTGCTTCTGCTGCCCATACCTTCATACGTGCAATTCGCATTAAGCGCTCAGTCTCCACTGGTAGATCTCCGAAGCGGTCTTGTAATTCTTCAATGATTTCCATGTAATCATCCATTTTCTCCATCGATTTAATACGCTTGTACATTTGAATTTTTTGATAACCGTCTGGAATGTAGGCATCTGGAATATAGGCATCAACATGTAATACGATTTCAACTTCGGTTTTCTCTTCCTTCTTCACACCGCTGCGACGTTCTTCCACTGCCTCTTCAAGCATTTGAGAATAAAGGTCAAAGCCGACTGAATCGATAAAGCCATGTTGTTGTGCGCCAAGTAAATTCCCGGCACCACGAATTGATAAGTCACGCATGGCTATTTTAAATCCAGATCCAAGCTCGGTAAATTCTTTTACTGCTTGTAATCGTGACTCTGCAACTTCCGTTAGTACTTTATCACGCTCATACATGAAGTAAGCATACGCAATACGATTAGAACGACCCACACGCCCGCGTAATTGATACAACTGAGATAAGCCCATTCGATCTGCATCATGAACAATTAACGTATTTACATTCGGTATATCGACCCCTGTTTCGATGATGGTTGTTGTAACAAGCACATCATACTCTCCTTCAATAAACGATAAAATGACCGATTCAAGCTTAGCCTCTGTCATTTGACCATGTGCATAAGCAACGCGGGCATCTGGAACGAGCATTTGAATTTCTTCGACACGTCTCGTAATATCTTCAACACGATTATATAAATAGAAAGTCTGACCTCCGCGAGCCATTTCACGTTCGATGGCTTCACGTACTAGTGCACCGTTATGTTCCATAACATACGTTTGTACTGGGAAACGGTTTTGTGGTGGTGTTTCAATGACGGATAAATCACGTACACCGACCATCGACATATGAAGTGTTCGTGGAATTGGTGTCGCTGTTAACGTTAATACATCCACATTCGTACGCAATTGCTTAATTTTTTCTTTATGTGTTACACCAAAGCGCTGTTCTTCATCGACAACTAGTAAACCTAAATCATGATAGGCGACGTCTTTTGATAACACACGATGTGTACCGATTACGATATCAACCGTACCTTCTCGTAACCCTTTAATTGTCTCAGTTTGTTGTTTTTTCGAACGGAAACGGCTAAGTAAACCAACATTAATGGCATGATCCTCAAAGCGTTTTGAAATTGTTTCATAATGTTGCTGTGCTAAAATCGTTGTCGGCACTAAAAATGCGACTTGCTTCCCATCTAGTATTGCCTTAAATGCTGCACGAATCGCTACTTCTGTTTTACCGTAACCCACATCTCCACAAACAAGGCGATCCATTGGGCGTTCACGTTCCATATCGCGCTTCACTTCAACAATTGTGCGTAATTGATCATCTGTTTCTTCATAAGGGAATGCGGCTTCAAAACTACGCTGCTCATCCGAATCTGGAGAGAAACTAAAACCTTTCTCTGCTTCACGCTTTGCATATAGCTTAATTAAATCATCCGCAATATCTTGAACGGCACTTGAAACTTTGGCCCGTGTTTTTTTCCATTCGGCACCGCCAAGCTTATGTAGCTTCGGCTCTTTTTCACCTGATGGCACGTAGCGCTGTATTAGTTCAATTTGATCGACCGGTACGAATAATTTATCATCTTCACGATAACGAACATGTAAATAATCCTGATGTGTGTTATTTACGACTAATGTCTCGATGCCAATGTATTTACCGATCCCGTGGTGGACGTGGACGACATAATCGCCTGGTTTAATTTCGGTATATGATTTTATTCGTTCGGCGTTCGACATTTTTTGTGGTCGCGTTTTTTTCTTTGCTTGCTGTTTAAATAACTCATCATCCGTTACAACGGCGATTTTTTGAAGAGGCAACTCAAATCCTACCGATAGCGCTGTATTCACCAAATAAATACCAGGACCATCTGAATAACCGATCGTTGCTGGAATATGATAGTCTTCTAGTAAAATTTGCATCGCTTTAATACGCTCATTGGTTTGCGCTGTAAATAATACAGTGAATTTTTCGTGTGTCCATCGTTCAATTTCGTTTTGTAATAGTGCAATTTGTCCGTGAAATTGTTGCATTGGCTTACATGAGAAGTTCGTCGTTTTCTTCAATGTCACCCCTGCAAACGAACGTGTAAACAAGGCAAAATACACCTTTTGCTGCGTCAGCATGGCTAGTATTTCTTTTAATGCATAGGAAGGTTTTACTTCGTGCAGCATTTTCCCTTCTTCTATCAGTGATACAAACCACTCTGACTCTTCTCGTTCCCAAGCTTCCATCACTTCTTGAATTCGGCCAAGCTCATCAAATAAAACAAGCCCATCTTGCGCGAAATAATCCCCTAAAAAGTGCGGTTTATCAAATAAGAGAGAGCCGTATTTTGCAATATGATCTGGCAAGTGACCTTGACGAAGCAATTCAATATCTTGCGCGATATTTTGGATCAGTAGCTCTTGCGTTTCTTTCTTACGAACTTTTTTTAAGCTCGTTGCCAGCGACGCTTCTAATCGATCGGCAATGACTAATCGGTGGTCTGATGTAATGAGTAACTCTGTAGCAGGTAAGATCTTTACTTGATCTAACTTTTCAATAGAACGCTGGTCATCTGCTGAAAATGTTCGAATCGAATCCACTTCCGTATCAAATAGTTCAATACGAATAGGTGACTCTGCATATGGTGGATAAATATCTAGAATTCCTCCGCGCATCGCAAATTCCCCTGGGGTCGTGACCATTTCGCTACGTGAATAACCCATTTCTACAAGCTTATGTAGCCACTCGTTAATGTCTACGTCTTGGCCAAGTGAAGTTGCTAACTCAAAGCCCACCCAATCGCTCGGTGCATTTAACATTTTGCGCATACCGGCCGCTGGAATAATATAAATTCCTCGTTCTTTATTGATAAGGCGCCCGAGTGCTGCAATACGCTGTGCCCGCAACTCTGGTGAAGAAATCGTCATATTAGCCGCAATAAATTCTTCTGCAGGGTAATAATGCACCCACTCTTCTCCGATTAATGCACTTAAATCATCAACTAGCTTTTGGGCTTGCAATAAGTTGGATGAAATAATATAAATGGATTTTTTTGTTTCTTTGAAAATCGTTTGGATTAACGCTGGTCTCGCACTACCCGTCAACCCTGTAACAAGTTGACCGTCCGCTTCACGATTCTTTAGTTGATCAACGAAATTATGAATCTGCTTATCTTTTAAAAATAATTGATGAATGGTTTCCACACACAGTCTCCTTCCTTCTGTTTTCGAAACGTTTTTATAGCTATCCAAAAAGGAAAAAGCCTTGGCGCGAGTATTCGCGACCAAAGCAACTCCTTTACTGTAACCATTTTTTTAACGCATAATAGTCCGGAAACTGTCGTAACGACTCTTGACAATGCTCACAAATGCTATGCACGGTCGTTTCACCTCGTTCATTTTTTTCGATGAAATCGTCTTCTTCACCGATTTCAAACTGATGGAGTCTACGAACCGTTTCATCTGCATCAAAAGGTAAGACACCCATTTCTACCTCACAATGTCTACATCGATAGCGTACCGGCATGTTAAAAGCCTCCTTTAAACACGAACTGTATTCAAAGTATAGCCTCCCTATCATTAAATTATGCGCCGTTGAAGTGATTCATTACTTCTGAAAATGGTTTCGATAACGCCATTTCTACCGCGTCACAGCTTTTACTAATTGCTTCATTAACGACAACTCGATCGTCTTTTGAAAACTTCGAAAGAACATAATCTGCCACTTGCATGCCTGCTGGTGGGCGATTTACCCCAACGCGAATTCGGTTAAATTCTTGCGTGCCTAAATGCTGAATTAATGACTTAATGCCATTATGTCCACCTGCACTCCCTTTACCACGTAAACGTAATTTACCCGTTTCTAAATCTAAATCATCATAAATGACGATAATATCTTCTACATCTATATCAAAATAATCCATTACGGGACGCACACTCTCACCTGATAAGTTCATATACGTAAGAGGTTTTAATAAAATAACTTTTCCTTCAGGACGATGTACGCTCGCATACATGCCATTAAACTTTGATTGATTTAATGGTGCATTCCACTTATTTGCTAATTCATCGATCACATCAAATCCAACATTATGACGTGTATGTTCATATGGTTTACCCGGATTTCCTAAACCAATAATTAATTTCACTAGTAATCGCATCCTTTTTCTCTAATCGCCTTTATTTTATCATAGTTTCCACTGAAAAGTATGTATCTCGGATTGAATGGATTACACCGCTGTTGCTCGTTTTTTTCGAATACTATATAAAAGTAAAAAGCCAATTGCTGCTAAAAAACGCATCGTCGTGGATACATACATCGAAGTATTCATGGAGTACGTTTCAAGTAACCAAATTCCGATTTGTGGAGATGAAAAAGCGATAATTGCCAGTAAGACATTGTAAGATGTGATGCAATATGTGCGTACTTCTTGCGGTGAGTTTTCCAATAATAGATTGAATAAAATTAGTACGGTTCCAGATATGAAAAACCCAGAGAGCACGTTCATCGCTACCAAATAATAATGATTGGTTGAAAGAACCGTTAATAACGGTGCAGTTGACATCCCAAATGCAACCCATATAAATACACGCATATTGCCGTATTTTTGTGACCACTTCCGCCACAATGAAAAAGATAAAATCTGTGTAACCATACTCCCAACATTAAACATACTCACCCAAAAAATCGTTGCTCCTGCATAACGGATATTGTAAATATTAAATAATCCCCATGCCATTTGCCAACCGAAGTTAAAGACTAACGCAATGACTAAAAATAACACGTATTGATTGTTTTTAAAAATCGACCAATCCATCGCACGTTTCTTATCTTGTGCTACCGCTCGAACCGGCTCTTCATGCTTCATTAAAAAGTACAACTCCACAATTCCTACTAAAAATGTAAATGTAAATAAAATTTGATACGTCATTGTACTTGCTGTTGTATCTTTCATCACAACACCAATAATTAACGTAACAATTAGTCCAACAATCGTAAGTAGACGATTCCGATCACTGAAAAATTGGGCACGTCGATGTTCATCGATAAGATTGCCGATAAAAGATTGCCACCCCATATTGACCATTGTATTTGGGATACTCATCGCCGCAATAAGTCCAAGTAAAAGCCATGAGCCAAAGTTTCCTGGCACATAGCTAATAAACGCAATAAGCAAAAAGACAAAACGTGCTGCTAAAACTGAAAATGCCACCAATCTTTTTTGTTCAATAGCTCGGTTTAATAAAATCGCTGCTGGTAACGTCATCAGCAACGTGATTAAAGGTGGTAAAGAACTAATCAACCCAACTTGATAGTTCGTCGCTCCTAAAATGGTCATCGCAAAAATGGGAATGTAGCTATTCGACGTATTTGTCGCAACTGCTGACGCCATCCCGTGATAGATACTCATTTTTTCATTGTAAGTTCTCATTATGCCCTCTAATTATCTTAATATTTGCTTTTCTCCCCTCATTATACTGATTTCCCTTCGGATGTCGAAGTTTTATTTTACTTACATCAAAAAACCGCCCTCAAACTAATGAGAGCGGCGGTAGTTTTCAATTAATCTTCTCGACCTTGTTTTTCACCTATTACTTTAACGTCATCAGCCGTTACATTATCAGCACTTGGGTCGGCTTCTTCTACTTGTGGTGCTGGCGGTGTCACTGTTGCTAATGTGTAATCATCTTCAGTAAGAATAACAAAATCTTTAAATTGATCACGTACATTACCCACAAATAACGTATCGCCAACTGCTAATTCAGATACATCTATTTCAATCGTATCTGGCATATCACTTGGTTTCACTTTTACTTTAAGCGTATGATTTGGTTGCGTTAATACGCCACCTTCTTTGACACCGATAGAGGTACCTGTTAATGTGATTGGCACATCAACTTCTAATTCTTCTTTCATATTGATTGCAAGGAAGTCAACGTGCTTTACATGTCCTCTTAGTGCGTCACGTTGCATGTCTGTCATTACAGCATTGACCTTTTTACCATCAACATCAATTTTAAATACACTTGTATAGCCATGTTTTTGAACTACTTTGGCCGTTTCTTTATAACTCAACGAAATCGGCGTAGACTCCATTTGATAACCATATAGCACTGCTGCTAACTGACCATCTTTTCTAAGTTGGCTTAATGTTGAACGCTTTCCAGACTCACGCTTTTTTGCTTGTAATACTGTCATCATCTTCATTGTCCCCCTTAAATAGTAGTACAGGAGTATGTTTTCCCTATTGGCAGGTAATTTAAACATATGACTTGAAAAAGGTGCTTAAAATTCCCTTAATACCAAAAAAGCAGCCTAGGAACCTGCGCTCCTAGGCTGCTAAAAATTATTAATTAATCAAATAATGTACTTACAGATTTGTTTTCGTAAACACGAGAGATTGCATCTGCCATTAATTTAGCAACTGAAATTTGCTTAATTTTTGGAGAAAGCTTTTCTTTGTTTAATTGAATTGTGTTTGTTACAATCAATTCTTTAATCGAAGAGTTTTCAATACGCTCGATTGCTGGACCAGATAATACTGGGTGAGAACAGCAAGCGTAAACTTCTTTTGCACCGCTCTTAATTAATGCTTCAGCACCAATTGTAATTGTGCCAGCCGTATCGATAATATCATCGATTAAAATACACACTTTACCTTCAACATTACCAACAATGTTCATAACTTCCGCTACATTTGGTTTTGGACGACGTTTATCAATAATCGCGATTGGTGCTTTTAAACGCTCTGCCATTTTACGAGCACGTGTTACACCACCGTGGTCTGGAGAAACGATAATTAATTCATCCTCATTGAAACCTTTTGAACTGAAGTATTCAGCTAGTAATGGTACTGCTACTAAGTGGTCGATTAAAATATCGAAGAAACCTTGAATTTGAGGTGCGTGTAAATCTAATACGATAACACGAGTTGCGCCAGCAGTTTCAAGTAAGTTTGCTACTAATTTAGCAGTGATTGGTTCACGTGCTTTTGCTTTACGGTCTTGACGTGCATAACCATAGTAAGGCATTACAACGTTTACTGTGCGAGCAGATGCACGTTTAACAGCATCAACCATAATTAAAAGTTCCATTAAATGCTCATTTACAGGAGCAGAAGTAGATTGAACGATGAATACGTCACATCCACGAATACTTTCTTCAATGCTAATTTGGACTTCTCCATCACTGAAGTGTTTTACAGATGTTTTCCCTAGTTCTACACCCATTTCATCAGCAATCTCTTTTGCAAGTGGATTGTTTGAATTTAATGAGAAGATTTTTAATTTTGAGTCAGCGTATTGATACGGCATGATGGCCTCCTGTATTTTTAATAATTTTATTTTGAATTTAATTTACTAACATAGCCTTGCTTATTTTCTTGACGTGCACGCCCAATGGCAAGTGCGTCTTCAGGAACTTCTTTTGTAATTGTCGAACCCGCAGCAATGAATGACCCTTTACCAAGCTTCACAGGTGCCACTAAATTTGAATTACATCCAACAAATACATCGTCTTCAATAATCGTTTTGAATTTATTTTTACCGTCATAATTAACAGTAATCGAACCGCAGCCAATGTTAACATTGCTACCGATTTCTGCATCACCAATATAACTTAAGTGTGAAACTTTCGTACCAGTACCTAAAGTACTTTTCTTCACTTCAACAAAGTTACCAACTTTTACGTGGTCGCCTAATGAAGAGTCTGGACGTAAGTGTGCATACGGACCAACAGCTGTTTCACTGCCTACTTGGCTATTTAAAATAACCGAGCTATGAATGGTTGTTGCGTCACCAATTTGGCTATCAACAATATGACTGTTTGGGCCAATTTTACAATCTTCACCAATGATTGTTGTGCCTTCAATGATTACTCCAGGTAAAATCACTGTGTCACTTCCGATGACTGCATCCGCACTAATATGCGTTGTTGCTGGGTTAATAATTGTTACTCCGTTACGCATATGACGTTCATTAATACGAGCACGCATTAATTCTTCTGCTTGTGATAACGCGAAACGATCATTTACACCTAATGTTTCATCGAAGTTATCTGTTACATAAGCTGAAACGATTTCGCCTTGCTTTTGTAAAATTTCAATGACATCTGGTAAATAATATTCGCCTTGTGCATTGTTATTATTCACTTGCTTTAACGCTTCGAATAATGCTTTGTTATCAAAGCAATACGTACCTGTATTTATTTCCTTTACGCGTTGTTGCTCTTGCGTTGCGTCTTTTTGTTCAACGATTTGTGCAACTTGCCCTTGGCTGTCACGTAAAATGCGACCATAGCCTGTTGGGTTCTCTGCAACTGCCGTCAAAATCGTCGCTTTTGCACTTTGCGCTTCATGATGCGCAAATAACGCTTGCATCGTTTCTGGGCGAATTAATGGTGTATCGCCGCATACAACAAGCGTTGTCCCTTCAAGGTCCCCTAAAATCGGCTCTGCTTGTTGTACAGCATGTGCTGTACCTAGTTGTTCCGCTTGTAATACGTATTCACTCTTGTCACCAAGTGTCTCTTTTACGAGCTCCGCGCCATGACCTACAACCGTTACAATACGTTCTACATTTAGTGAACCAATATGATCAATTACATGTTCGACCATTGGTTTACCGCATACTGGATGTAATACTTTATATAATTTGGACTTCATTCGTGTACCCTGACCAGCAGCCAAAATAACTGCAAAGATATTTGTCATCTACAAGTCCTCCATTTTAACTCTTTTTCTCTTATGACTATATAGTAAATTCACTATATTTTCAAGGCATTCAGACTTGACAAATGTTTGAATTTAAAATATTTATAGTAGTTTGACTTGTCTTTTTTATTTTATGAAAATGATAAAAATTTGATATTTTCACTGTCCTAAATCTCACTTTTATCGTTCATCCTGAATTTTTCTATTGAATGTCACATAAAAGCAAAAAATAATAATAAAAAAAGAGCCCTCTCAAATTTGAGTGACCCTTGTTTGTTTTTAAGCATTTGCTTCTTCTAACTCTAATTCTACTCCATCTGTTTCTTCAGCTGAAGTTGCATGGAATGCTTCAAGAACGATTTCTTGAATTTTATTACGAGTATTCGAATTAATTGGATGTGCGATATCACGGAACTCGCCATCTGGTGTTCTCTTGCTTGGCATTGCTACAAATAAACCTGTATTGCCATCAATTACGCGGATATCATGAATAACAAACTCATCATCAAGTGTAATTGAAGCAATCGCACGCATACGTCCGTCCGTTTGAACGCGGCGTAATCTAACGTCAGTAATTTCCATTGTGAAAAACCTCCCATTTCATTCGATGCTTTAATTCCATAGCTTGTTTAATTCGAGAAAAAAGAAGAAAACCCTTTTTTAATTTACTTATTTTCTCAAATTAGCATCTTTTATCAATAGGATACAATAAAATGTAATTTATTTCTATCTACAATTTTTATAATTATTAAAATATTCCATATTTTCGTGGTTTTTTTAACAATCCTAAAATAAAAAGAGCCCGGTAAGAAGAAACTTACCGAACTCTCTAAGAAAATATCAATTTACTTCACTAATGCGATAACTTCAATTTCTACTTTCACATCTTTTGGTAAACGTGCTACTTCTACAGCTGAACGAGCTGGTTTATGTGTACCAAAATGTGAGGCATATACTTCATTCATTGCGACAAAGTCATTCATATCTTTCATAAATACCGTTGTTTTTACAACTTGATCTAAAGAAGATCCTGCCGCAGCTAAAACTGCTTTTAAATTTTCAAATACTTGATTTGTTTGTACTTCAATATCGCCATCAACTAATTCGCCTGTAGCAGTTAGTGGAATTTGACCTGAAGAGTAAAATAGGTTGTTCACGACAATACCTTGTGCATAGGGTCCGATTGCTGCTGGTGCATTTGCTGTTGAAACAGTTTTCATATTAATTTCTCTCCTTTAGAAAAAAAATTACCTTCACTTAATGCAATCGTGCGATCTTTCTCATTTACTTCATGTAACTTCACTAACGAATAGTAATCATCTACTAGTGTTTCATCGGCGTGTTCTGCTTCTACAAGTACCGCGATACCCGCAAGCTCACAATCGAATTCTTCTAGCAAGTTTTTCATACCGTTCATCGTACCGCCGACTTTCATAAAATCATCGGTGATTAGTACACGTTGACCACTTTTCATACTACGCTTCGATAAAACCATCGTTTGAATACGACGAGAAGAGCCCGACACATAATTAATACTTACAGTAGAACCTTCTGTTACTTTACTATCACGACGTACAACAACAACGGGTACATTCAAATGTCTCGCAATCGCATGTGCAATTGAAATTCCTTTTGTTGCAACGGTCATGATTACGTCAATTTTTTTATGACTAAAAGCACTGGCAAATACTTTCCCTACGCGATTCATTAATTCCGGATTCCCTAATAGGTCCGTCATAAATAAATAGCCACCAGGAAGTAAGCGATCTGAATGTCCTAATTCAATAATAAATTCCTCAATAATTTGACGAACTTCTTGTTGTGCCATTTTAGGAATATATTTAACGCCACCTGCAGCTCCAGGCACGGTAATTAAAAGCCCGATTCCCTTTTCTTCAAATGTTTCCTTTACAATCGTTAAATCTTCACTAATAGAAGATTTTGCGGAACTGTAAATCTCAGAAAAATAAGTTAGCGGGATCAACTGATGTGGATGCTCAAGTAAATAATGAGTCATATCTACAAGGCGTTCACTACGCTTCCATTTCATGCGACCCTCTCCTAAACATAGATTTATTTAAATACGAATATTTACTAGTCAAATTACCATAATTATACGTATTTATGCAAGTGGATTACGTTCCCCTAGCATTCGTACTACGTATACTTCTTCACAAAAACCACGCAATCCGTTATAAATGCGTCCAACACGTGCTTCATTCTCAACTAAACCAAATACTGTCGGACCGCTACCACTCATTAGTACCGCATCCGCCCCAAAACGCTGCATTTGCTCTTTAATCACAACAACCTCTGCGTGTAGGTTAAATGTGACCGTTTCTAAAACATTGCCAAGTGATTGACACATTAACGGGTAATTATTTGTTTTAATCGCTTCAATCATTTGTGCTGTATTTGGGTGTTCTAGACCCTCAATTTTCAAACCACCATAAACGTCTGCTGTTGAAACACCGATTTTTGGCTTTGCTAAAATAACCCAGCAAGTTGGTGGCGCCGAAATTTCTTGAATCTTTTCGCCACGCCCCGTAGCTAACGCTGTTCCCCCGTATACACAAAACGATACGTCCGAGCCAATTTTAGCTCCGTATTCTGCTAACTCATCTAATGATAAATTTAAATTCCATAATTCATTCAATCCGCGCAAAGTTGCTGCCGCGTCGCTACTTCCCCCAGCTAAACCTGCAGCAATTGGAATTTGCTTTTCAATCGAGATGGTTACCCCTTCTTTAATGCCATATGTATTTTTCAATAACTCAGCAGCTTGATAAGCAAAATTTCTTTGATCGTCTGGTACGAAATTATCCGTTGATACAATTTTGATTAATCCATCCGCACGCGGTTCAAGACCTATACGATCTGCTAAATCCACCGTTGTCATAATCATTTCAACTTCGTGATAATTGTCTGGACGTTTATAAAGCACATCGAGTGTTAAATTAATTTTTGCGGGTGCTTTTACATATAACATTAAAAATTCCTCCTACTGGTAAGGCACGCATGTCTCCTATACGCTATCAATTTAGTAATGCTCCTATTTTAACATAAGGAACGCTTGAATATTGAACGTAAACGTTTGACATTTTTGTAACTACTTAATGAATTAAAAAAGAGTGCCCCGTAAAATCATTTACGAGGGCACTACACCTAGATCGTCAACTTACTTTTGGTTATCTTGCTTTGATTGAGCTGCTAAACCTTCTTGTGCTATTTCAATCGCACGCTTCACCATGTTACCTGCATCACGGGATCTAATTCCGCCCCAACCCTCACGTTCCACCACATCATAAAATCCAAGTTCTTTGGCAATCTCTTCTTTTAGATGAGCAGACATGATTTTTTGTTTTGCCATGCAGAAAACCTCCTTTTTTAAGAAAGAGTAAGTTGACACATATAGTATGTGAGAAAAATAAAAAAACACTCATAAAATGAGCGCCTTTTTAAAATATAAAAAAATAAGTACTAGAAAAACTATTGGATGGCTGCTACTGCATCATCTAAAAAAGTAATCTCTACTGCTTCTGTAAGTATATCCGTATAACTGTAAGATACGCGCTTGCACGCATTATCCTGTTGATTTAGTTCAATGACGAATACAGCATGATAAGTTTCACTTAAAACACCTTCGCACTCAACTGTTTTCTTACGACCACCGTTTGCTTTTAATTGCAAACGTTTACCCACATGGGCATCTAATGACCTTTTAATGTCTGCTAACGTTTTTGGCATTTTTGCATACACCTCACTGTTAAATAGTGTAACATAGCAGTATTTAATTGTCAATAAAATAATATATTCTATCACCATGCTAAGTAACCGTCAACTTTTTTATAATGATTTCATTTGTTTTTTTAGTTCAAAATTCATATTATTGTCGAACACAAAAATGTGGATGTAACAAGTCGGCTAATTTACCAAATTCTTGAATAGAGAGGGTTTCGCCACGACGTGCTGGTTCAATACCTGCTTCTTCTAGAGCTTTTACAATAAGTTCTTTCTTTTGTTTTCCGTTCATAAGACCATTTTGTAGATTGTTTAAAATTGTTTTACGACGCTGTGCAAATGACATGCGTGTTACTTCAAATAAAAAATCTTCATCAATTACTTCAACTGGTGGTGTATCGTGTTTAATTAAACGAATAACCGCCGAGTCAACATTTGGTTGCGGCATAAACACTGTTTTTGGTACGACCATTGCAATTTCTGCTGTCATGTAATATTGAATTGCAATCGATAAAGAGCCATATGCTTTTGTCCCTGGTTTTGCCGTAATACGATCTGCTACTTCCTTTTGCATCATCACAACAAAGCCACGAATCGGTAGTCGGTCGTTCAGCAACTTCATTAAAATGGGTGTTGTTACATAGTACGGTAAGTTCGCTACTACCATAATATCTTCAATACCAGGCATTTCTTCTGCAATGACTTTTTCAACATCTGCTTTTAAAATATCTGAATGGACAATTTTAACATTGTCATATGGGCTTAACGTATCTTCTAGTACAGGTAATAAGCGTTGATCAATTTCAAACGACACAACTTTCTTCGCTTCACGTGCTAAATGCTCTGTTAATGCACCAATCCCTGGTCCAACTTCAATCGCACCACTGTTTTCTGTTAAGTATGCGTGGCTAACGATATTGCGTAAAATATTGGGGTCAATTAGAAAGTTTTGTCCTAAACTCTTTTTAAATGAGAAACCATATTTTTCTAAAATTTCTTTTGTACGAATCGGCGTTGCGATATCTTTATACATTCTTTTCCTCCTGATCTAAGGCTTGAATTGCTTTTGCGAATTGTTCCACTGTAATTTGAAACATCATTAATCGTTTGTGCAATTGCTTGCCATTTGTGCTACCAATATTTAAAATTTCGCCAAGTTTATCACGTCTTGCCTTTGATTGTGGGTGACCGATTAGCTTAGCAGTCATTAAGTCTTCTAACGTAATTATTTCTTCAATATGTGATTGTGCCAGTGTATAAACATTTGATAATGCTTCACGAATATCTTCATCATTGGCATGTTCAATTCCTAAGCCTTTACCATTTTTTGCAATAGTTTTTGCCTTTGCTAAAAACGCATGCTTAACGCCTGGAACACGTTCTTCAATAATCGCTCGAATACGGCGGCCTGGATAATCAGGATCTGTAAACACGATGACCCCACGTTTTTTTTGTGCGTGGGCAATACGACGAAGAACTTCATCGGAAATGGCTGAGCCGTTCGTTTCAATTGTATCTGCACCTGTTGCGCGTTTAATCGCTGTTGTATCGTCTTTCCCTTCTACAACAATAATCTCTTGTATGTCCAAGAAATGTTCCTCTTTTCTAACATAGTCTTTCGCTATTTTACCATAGATTGCTGTATCTGACGTAACGGTTGGTTTACGCCTTAGATTAAACAAAAAAAGCTCCCTCGCCATCAGTCAAAAGGCGAGAAAGCCACTATACATTTTGGATTTGCTTTACATGAAGTACTTCATGTAAAAAATTAGTTTAATACTTTAATGCGCACTTTTTTACGACCCCAGGTATTTGCCTGTGATTCTGTTTGTACTAAAATATCAATTTTATTACCTTTAATTGCACCGCCAGTATCTCCAGCCAATGCATAACCATAGCCTTCTACCCAAACTTTTGAGCCTAATGGAATGACACGTGGATCCACTGCGATTAGTTTTAAACCTGAATTTGAGCGCAAGTTAATACCAGTTGCTGAAATACCTGAGCAACCTGTGCAATATGGTGTGTATGCTGTCGCTTCAACATAAAACTCGTTACCTGAAGCAGGTTCACTGTTCGAACGAGATACACTTGCTGTGACAACTTTTGTTCCAACTGCGACAACTTTTGTTGTTGGACTTTGTACTACTTTTTCTGAGGTAACACTTTTTGATACGACTTTCCCGTTCTCTTTAACCGTGCTATAAGTACGTTCAACCTTACCTTTTTTACCTTCTGCTACTAATTTTTCTGTGCCCTTCAATAAAGAAGAATCGTTTTTCTTTTCAACTGCGAAATCGACTGATTCCTCCACTACATCGGTAACTTTTTCTACGCGAACAACTGCGATTTTTTCATTTGGAGTGATAACTTTCTCCAAATTTTTGTCGACACGATCGGATTCATTTAGTTGAATCCCTTGTTGATTTAAAAAGTTAGCGACCGTAGTCGAAGTGGACCATACTTGTCTCTCTTCTAAGCCATCGACAAGCGTTAACTGAAACGCCTTTTGAATATCGATTTTGTTATCTGCTCCTACTTCTGTATCTAAGCTTTGTGATACTAAATCCTGCTCCGTTACTTCGATATTTGCTTCTTCCAAAATGTTCTTCACTACATTTTCAGTTGTCCAAACTTTTGACTGATTTCCATCAACTGAAATTACTACTTCTTTTGCCTGTTCCCATTCAATCGACATTCCACTATCGATTTTGGTACTCAGTGAGGGTGTTACTTTATCATACTTTGTTATTTCTATATTCTCTGCTACTAATAGCTCTTCAACCGTACTTGCGTGAGTGTATACTTCGGTTGTTTCACCGTTTGCTGTAATCGAAACGGGATTTTTCGTTCCATGATAAAGAACGAATGCAATTACTGAAACAAACAGGACAAATGACAAAATCCTAACGCCTGTTTGCTTACTCCTCAATGATCCTAAGAACTGGCTTTTCATGGAATTATTTAACATGAAAAAACGCCTCCTTAATACAAAGTTGGATTATACGGGCTAGTTTTAGTGCTGTCAACAGAAATGATTTTCTATAAAAATGCAAACTTTCCTTAAACTCGTGCTACAACTAGTATTGGAGGCAACTTTTTATTTTATACATTTTCTTTTTTTATATACGTAATTTTAACGAAAATTTAGTTGAAAATATTTACATATTATACATATGGAAGTGTAATTTTAACCTGTAAATTTCGAATGAATTTTACTGTTCAATTTTAAAAAAACGTTTTGCATTTTCGGTTGTTTTTTGTGCCACTTCTTCTACTGATATTTCTTTTAAACGGGCAATTTCTTCCGCTACTAATGGGACATAAGAAGGCTCATTACGTTTACCACGATTTGGGTGTGGCGCTAAATATGGTGCATCTGTTTCAATTAATAAATATTCTAACGGAATCTCAGATGCGACTTCTTTTGGTTGACGTGCATTTTTGAATGTCACAGGTCCTCCAAGACTAATCATAAAATTCATCTTAATACATTCACGTGCTGTTTCAACACTACCACCGAAACAATGCATAATTCCGCCAACAGCTGCTGCATTTTCTTCACGTAAAATTTGGACAACATCTGCCGTTGCATCCCGGTTGTGAATAATAATAGGTAACTCTAATTTTTTCGCTAATTGAATTTGCTTGCGGAGCCAAAATTGCTGCACGTCTTTTGGCGATTTATCCCAATAATAATCGAGCCCTGTCTCACCAATACCGACTACCTTTTTGTGTGCTGCTAGTTGTTCAATCCATTGTAAATCTTCTTCTGTACAATCGACGGCATCGACTGGGTGCCAACCGATTACTGCGTAAATAAAATCATAATCCTCAATCAATTGCATTGCGCGCTCAATTGTTTTACGGTCAAAACCAACAACAATCATTTTTTCTACGTTAGCAGCAAGTGCACGGTCAATCACTTCCTGTAAATCTTCGTCATACTGATCTGCGTTTAAATGGACATGTGTATCAATATATGTGCTCATCCTAATTTCTCCTATCGTGTATTGTATGAAATCTAAATAAAATTTATTTTTCAGTATTATTACAATTTCATTACAACAACTATTTTATTTGTCATTAATTTATTGCCAAATCACCTGATTTTATTCTTTATACCTATTAAAATTACTATTATTGGATTGTTTATATTATATCAATATACTTTTTAATCAATACTATTAAATAAATAATGAAAAATCTGTTGAACTTTAATCGCTCAACAGATTTTTTCTAATTATTTGACTTGTGCTCCATTAGCGAGTTTTGAATCGACTGATGCTAATGTTAAAACACCATCATGTGATCCAGCTAAAATCATACCTTGAGAAAGTTCGCCACGAAGTGTTACTGGTTTTAAATTTGCCACAACGATTACTTTTTTACCGATTAATTGTTCGGGTTTATAATGTTCCGCAATCCCTGATACGACTTGGCGTGTTTCATAGCCTAAATCGACCTGAAGCTTTAATAATTTCTTCGCTTTTGCTACCGGCTCACATGCTGTAACTGTTGCAACACGTAAATCCACTTTCATAAAGTCATCAATTGTAATTTCTTCTGTTTCTGGTTTTTCTACAGCTGTAGCCTCTTCTTCTTGAGAAGTTTTTACAGACACCTGCATTTGCTCACGGATATACGCAACTTCCACTTCTGCATCTAAACGAGGGAAAATTGGTGTTCCTTTTTCTACCACTTTTATGTTTTGTGGAATAGTATTACCGAATGTTTCAATTGTGTCCCATGCTAATAATTTCTCATCAAGGCCTAATTGCTCCACAATTTGCTTTGGTGCTGTTGTCATAAATGGTTGAGTTAGTACTGCAATGTGACGTAAGCTTTCTGCTAAATTGTTCATTACTGCTGCTAATTTTGGTTTATCTGCTTCATCTTTTGCTAATACCCATGGAGAGGTTTCATCAATGTATTTATTTGTACGTGATACAAGTGACCAAAGCTCACCTAAAACCACACTAAATTGCATTTTTTCCATACTTTCTTCATATTTAATACGCGTCAATTCAGCATGTGCTTTTAACGCAGCATCAAATTCGGTTTCTTGTAAGTTTTCTGTTGGAATTTTCCCGTCAAAATACTTATTCATCATCGAAACAGTACGGTTTAATAAGTTCCCTAAATCATTTGCTAAATCGAAGTTTGTACGTTCAACAAATGACTCTGGAGAGAACACGCCATCTTGTCCAAATGGTAACTCGCGTAATAAGAAATAACGCGTTGCATCTAAGCCATAACGTTCAATTAACATTTCTGGATACACGACATTCCCTTTTGATTTCGACATTTTGCCGTCTTTCATCATAATGAAGCCATGTGCGAAAATTTTCTTCGGTAATGGCAAATCTAATGCCATTAAGAAAATTGGCCAATAAATTGTGTGGAAACGTACAATATCCTTCCCAACAACATGAACATCTGCTGGCCAGAATTTGTTGAATAACTCTTCGTTATCTGAACCATAGCCAAGCGATGTAATATAGTTTGATAATGCATCCACCCAAACATAAATTACGTGTTTCGCATCTCCAGGTACTTTAATTCCCCAGTCAAATGATGTACGGGAAACCGATAAGTCCTCTAAGCCTGGTTTGATGAAGTTATTGATCATTTCGTTTTTACGAGATTCTGGCTCGATAAAATCTAAGTGATTTTCGTAATATTCAAGTAATCGATCCGCATATTTTTTCATATTAAAGAAATAGGATTCTTCTTTAACTCTTTGCACTTCACGACCACAATCTGGGCACTTTCCATCGATTAATTGCGTCTCAGTATAATAAGACTCACAAGGTACACAGTAAAGACCTTCGTATTCACCTTTGTAAATGTCGCCATTATCTAAAAACTTTTGGAAAATTTTCTCTACAGCATCTGTATGACGCTTTTGGGTAGTTTGAATAAAGTCATTATAGGAAATATCCATAGTAGCCCATAATTTTTTGGCACCTGCCGCGATTTCATTTACGTAATCTTGAGGGTGCATGCCTGCTTCTTGTGCTTTTTCTTGAATCTTTTGACCGTGTTCATCCATACCTGTTAAAAAGCGTACGTCAAAACCTTTTAATCGTTTGTAACGCGCAATAGCGTCTGAGGCTACCGTTGTATAAGCTGTACCAATGTGGAATTTACCACTTGGGTAATAAATTGGGGTTGTAATATAAAATGTTTTCTGTTCATTCATGAGAGCTTTGCCTCCATTTGCTTATCAGTATAGTCTTTATTCTAACGAAGTACGAAATTTGTTTCAATCAAAGTTTATTGTAATCATGAAATGTCGAAAAATCGAAACAAAAAGTTGGTATTTTTTTGAAACTTTTAGACTATTTAAAATATTTTATAGTAATAATCTTTAAAAAAGTCGTTATATAGTAGAAATATAACAAAAAAATTTCTAAATCAATAGGAGGAGCAATGCTAATTTATTGACGTTTATGTCATTAGTTGGTATGATTCTTAATAGACAAGGAACAAATGTCGAATTATGACGAATTTAAAATAACTTTTAAAATATAGGAGGAAATATATTATGAAATCAACAGGTATCGTACGTAAAGTCGATGAATTAGGACGTGTAGTAATTCCAATCGAATTACGCCGTACATTAGGAATTGCAGAAAAAGACGCTTTAGAAATTTATGTAGATGACGACAAAATCATCTTAAAAAAATACATGCCTAATATGACATGTGCTGTAACTGGTGAAGTTTCTGACGATAACATGCGTTTAGTAGGCGGTAAATTAATTTTATCTCCTGAAGGTGCAGAAACATTAATGAAAGAAATCCAAGCAAGCTTAAAAAAATAAGTTAGCTTCTAAAAAAGGGAATGTCTTCTGGAGAGGCATTCCCTTTTTCTTTTAGCACAGCAAAGTAATATTTTACTAAAATTAAAAAGCGTTGAAAAGGTTTTTTTCTTTTCAACGCTTTTTCATATATAGGAGGTTGTCCCAAAAGATGTGCCTGAACGGTCCCCTTATCACGCAGTAACGATCAGCACTTTATCTATATCCGAAAGCGAAGCGAAAAATCGACTGCCCATAAAAATCCGATTGATGAAGACTAACAATCCTTGAGGGTTTAGGAAACCTCTGCTAATAGAAGTTTCACGTTATTGATGATACGCTTGATACACATCTCTTTTCGGTAAATTGCGCAATGTCGCGACTTCTTTAATGGCTTCTTTCGAGGAAATTTGGTTTTCTTCTATTATATAGTCGACATGCTGTTCTAAAGTCATATCCGTCCAATAGATATCTTCCTCTACTTCCGGTTCACCTGAAGTATTGCCTTCTAACACAATACAAAATTCCCCACGAATTTCACTTTCAGTTGTCCAATTGATGGCTTCCTCAATCGTACCGCGAAGAAATTCTTCAAATTTCTTTGTTAATTCACGTGCAAGTGTAACTCGACGATTTCCTAAAACTAATTCTAAATCTTTTAACGTATCTTTTAAGCGATGTGGTGCTTCATAGAATACAAGTGTTTCCTGACGCTTTGCTAATTTCTCTAATTGCTCACGGCGATCTTTTTTATTTCGATTTAAAAAGCCGAAGAAATAGAACGGCTGTGGTGTTAGGCCAGATGCAATCAGTGCCGTTAGCGCTGCATTAGCTCCTGGAATTGGTACAACAGCAAAGTCTTCTGCGATGGCTTTTACGGCAATATCTGCACCAGGATCTGAAATACACGGAAGTCCTGCATCACTTACAAGTGCAACCGATTTTCCCTCACGTAAAAAGCTAAGTAATTTCTCGCCACCTACTTCAAGATTATGTTCATGATAGCTTATTAATGGTGTTTGAATATCGAAGTAATTACATAATTTTTTTGTATTGCGCGTATCCTCTGCTGCAATAATGTCTACCTCTTTTAAAATACGCAATGCGCGCATCGTCATATCTTCTAAATTGCCGATTGGGGTTGCCACCAAGTAAAGGCAACTTCCTTGTTCGTGCTGGCTACTTTTCTGTGATTTCACCTTTCGCCCTCCTCATATATGCGATCTTTTTTGTTCTTGTTAATTGCTTAAAGGCATATTCTGCCGACATTGCTTGTTGCTTTGTTTCAAATGTTTCGTAGTAAATGCATTTCACAGGACCGCGCGCTTTCGTATACTTTGCACCTTTCCCTGCATTATGTGTGGCTACACGCTTTTCTAAATTATTCGTATAACCTGCGTAAAAAGAAGCATCGCTACATTCTAATACATAGAAAAAGTGATTATTTTCCTTCTCCATATAATAGCGCCCTCACTTCTGGCGTATATTCATTATTATCTTCATACACATATAAAGGTGGTAAAACTTTTAAATCTGGCTTCCCATCCTTTATAGCTTCGATTAATAATGTGTTTGCTTCTTTGCCACGTTTCGGGTACACAAATTGAATGCGTTTCGGCTCTAATCGGTTCGCGCGCATCGCCGTTACGATATCCAGTAGTCTACCTGGACGATGAACGAACGCTACCTTTCCGCCTTGCTTTACTAATCGACTTGCTGACTCCACCGCTTCTTCTAATGTTAAATACAGTTCATGACGGGCAATCGCATAATGCTCGCTCGTATTTTTATCGCTTAGTTCATGTGCTAAAAAGTATGGAGGGTTACATGTTACCGCATCATATTTTTCAATACCTAACATAGACGGTGCCTCTTTCACATCACCTAGCTGCATATCAATTTGCTGCTCTAACTTATTATATTGAATACTGCGTGTTGCCATATCATGTAGGCGTGGTTGTAGCTCGACTCCTGTAATTTTTGCCTTTGTTCGTGCACTTAAAAATAATGGAATGACTCCATTACCTGAACAAAGGTCAATAATATGCCCTTTGCTTTTGGGAATTCGTACAAAACGCGCTAATAACACCGCATCTAATGAAAACGAGAAGACGGAAGGGCTTTGAATAATTCGTAAATCTTCTGCCAATAAATAATCTAATCGTTCATCGTCTTTTAACCATTGTTCCACGATTGTTCCTCCACTAAATTTTACTAGGATTAGAAAAACACAACTCGTGCAAAATAGCACGAGTTGTTGCCCTTCTTATGTAGATTTTACTTGAAAATATATATTTTCCTACCCACTAAACAAAAGACTGACATCTACTGTTGCAGATTCAGCCTTTACATTTAACCATTTTGTTTATTTAAAAATGATAGACAGAACAAACAATCTTCACCTTTACGTGAGCCACCAAAATGTACATGACATACATGGAAGCCTTCATTATAAAGACGTGCTAAATTATCATAGCCTTCGCCAATATCAATCACTTCTTTTTTGAGCTCTTCCGTTTGTTGATTCGCATTCGCTTCCTGAGCCAATAACTCTTCTAAACGAGTTCGAAGGTGAAGGTTTTCCGTTTGAAGCGTCTGATGCTCCTCCATCATATGAGCAACAAATTGTTTAAGTGCATTAAATTGTTGCTGCATTGATTCAAGCTGTTGTTCGAACTCCATAACAGTATCTAAAAAATTACGGTCCTTCACTCAAGCCACCCCATTAATTTCTATCTATATAAGATTTTTCTCACATTGTAACAATTCGTCCAATGTATACTCAACCATACGCTCTTGCTGCGCTAAATATACTTGAATAATTCGTTCTAACACATTTAATCCGACTACTTTACCTTCGCCTTCAGGAGTTCTTGCCATATCACCGATATCTGGCATTCCTTCTTTTGCGAGTTCATAATCTTCATTTTCATATTTTAAGCAGCACATCAAACGGCCGCATAACCCTGAAATTTTTGTTGGATTTAGTGATAAATTTTGATCCTTTGCCATTTTAATCGACACGGGCTCAAAATCTCCTAAAAATGTCGAACAGCATAACATTCTTCCGCATGGACCGATACCACCAAGTAATTTTGCTTCGTCACGCACACCAATTTGACGAAGTTCGATACGTGTACGAAACACACTTGCTAAATCTTTTACAAGCTCTCGGAAGTCGACGCGTCCTTCTGCTGTAAAATAGAAAATAATTTTATTGCGATCAAATGTATATTCTACATCAACCAGCTTCATTTCAAGTTCATGCTCTACTATTTTCGTATTTGCTAACTCAAATGCGTGCTGTGACTCAATCGAATTTTCTTCTACTTGTATACGATCACGATCATCAGCAGGTCGCACTACTTGCTTTAACGGTAAAACGACGTCATTTTCCCCAACTTGACGCATTGGGACAACCACTTTGCCATATTCAATACCACGTGCAGTTTCTACGATGACATATTCTCCAACTTCTAAAATATATGCCGCTGGATCAAAATAATATATTTTACCCGCTTTTTTAAAGCGAACTCCGACTACATTATACAAATGTGTACCCCTCCTGAAGATTCAGCATTAGCTGTTCCATCAATAACGTGCGATTCATATTGCGATTTAAATTAGCACGCGCATGTAACACCGATTGCATTTGACCTGATAATTTTTCATATGTCTTTTGCAATGCAATTTCATTAAAACGTTGATACATATCAGGATATGTGCAAGTTGCCTGTTGATTTGCTTTAATGGCTACCATATCGCGGTAAGCAAATAATAACAAATCAAGTGCTTGCTCCATCTCTTCCTTTTCTTTAAACAATGGAAGCCACTCATCATGAATCATTAATAATGCTTCATGAACATTTTGATGAACGGTCTCTACTAATTTTAACACTGTTTTTCTCGCTTGTACAAACTGCTCATCATTTACGCGTGCAAACGCTGTATCTAAATCATTCGTCACCATGCTCACTGTCGCTGCCATCGAATTTGTCACACCTTGTTCGATAAGTGCTTCGACAAGAGCTTCGCGGGGTGCCTTTGAAAATTTAATATGCTGGCAACGCGAACGAATTGTCGGTAATATTGCCTGGATTTGTTCCGTTACTAAAATTGCGACTACTTCACCATCTGGTTCTTCTAAAAATTTTAACAGCATATTCGCTGAAGCCGCATTTAATCGGTCCGCATGATGCAGTACGTAAATTTTCTTACCTTCTTCTACGCCTGTCATCTTCATTTCACCCATTAAATCACGAACTTGATCAATTTTAATAAATTGGCCATCTGGTTCAACTTGCTTAATATTCGGATGATTTCCCGAATCAATTCGTCTGCAATTTCGACATGTTTCACATGGAACATTTTTTGACAAATTTTCACAAAGGAGAAGTTTCATAAAAAACGACACGACATCACGTTTACCTGTGCCCTTTTCACCTTCAAAAATATAGGCATGTGCCAAACGATTTTTTTCAACAATCGTTTGTAGTTGCTTCATCACTACAGGCTGTAGTTTTGTTAGCTCCTCTACTGTTCGTCCCATTTCCTTCACCTTTTTCATTACTTGCTTTATTTGAATTTCGTCTATGTACACTATAAAACGAAAAATTAGAAATGCTCTGCTAGAAAAAAGCCCGTGTCTAGTGCGCGACAAAGACACGGGTCTGCATTACATATATAGATTAATTAAAAGTCCTTTAATCTCCCCAATTTTCGCTAATAGATCAATAGACTCTCTTTCTTCATTTAAAATATCTTCTGCCAACTCAACAAGGCGTTCATCAATTGTTTCAACAATTTTCAAGCGTCGACCTTCTCCAAAACGATTCCAAGTATGCGATTGCTTCGTTTCTAAACCGTAATCTACCGCTTCTTGTAAAAATCGTTTTACAAGCATTTTAAAGCGTGCTAGCTCTCGTAAATTTCGAGAACGTGCCACACGATCCCCCGCTGTTGAAATATCACCTAATAATCTTGTTAGTTGCTCGGTTTGCATTTTAGAGCCTTGTTTTACGACCATTTCACCAAAACGATTGCCACCCTGATTATTTGTACGCAAATCATTGCGGTTCGTATTTAAATTCATACGTAAGTCTTGATTAATTTTCATTTACCTTTCGCCTCCACTCTAAAAATGGTGGAATTGTTCGATTGGTAAAACAAATACAATTGCTCCTCCAACTTCAACTTCCACAGGGTACGGAATATAAGAATCTGCATTGCCACCCATTGGCGAAACAGGCGCAACCATTTGCTCACGTGATCGACAGTTTTCACGAATTATATCCAATAATCTTGGAATTAGCGAATCATCTGTACCGATTAAAAATGTCGTATTTCCAGATCGTAAAAAACCACCTGTACTCGCTAATTTTGTCGCACGATAGTTGTTTTTCGTTAACGCATTTGACAATCTGTTGCTATCTTGATCTTGTACAACTGCTACTACTAACTTCATCCGTACTCACCCCTTCATTGAATTGGTACTTTATTATATCATATATAAAAGGTACACTTCATTTACTTTTACCCTAATATTGGATTTAAAATCTCCCATACATCCTCAATGACTTGTTCAAGCGGCTGATCGGCATTCACTACTTTAAAACGGTCTGGATATCGGTTCATTGCCACTTGGTAGCCTTCATATACTTTTTGATGGAACGCAATTCCTTCTATGTCCAAACGATTAATTTCATCTGCACGTGTCGCCTGAATACGCGCTAATCCTTTTTCAGGTGCTAGATCAAAGAAAATCGTCATATCTGGTAGTCGCTGTCCAATCGCAAACTGATTAATAGCTAATACATCATCCACACCAATTTCACGCGCATACCCTTGATATGCTAATGATGAATCGATAAAACGGTCACATAATACATGCTTTCCTTCTTGTAGTGCAGGAATTATTTTTTCATAAAAATGCTGTGCTCTTGCTGCCGCATAAAGTAGTGCTTCTGTGCGTTCGTGCATTTTTGTATGTGCTGGATTTAAGATGACTGCACGAATTTTTTCTGCGATGTCAATGCCGCCTGGTTCACGTGTTAAAAGAGCATTTACTTGTTCTTCTTTTAATCGCTCTCCGATTGCCTTTAGCACCGATGTTTTGCCCGCACCTTCTCCGCCTTCAAATGTTATAAATAAATTCCTATTCATTTTTATATTCTCCCTGACTTTATTTTATGACATAAATACATTTTTCTTGTAAACGATGCTCCCCCTGAAACGTTGCACCTATTGCTAATAACTCTTCTAATTGACTTAGTTTTGCTACCGTAATTTTTTCACCTGGCACAAATAATGGAATCCCTGGTGGATATGGAATAATCATTGATGCAGCAACACGCCCAATCGCACGCATGTACGGAATCCATTCCTTTTTAGCTTGTTCAATTTCTGCAAAGCTTAATTGTGGTTGTGAAATATTCGTCATCTCAAAATTAGCCGTTATATCTTGTAATATACCTGGTGCATTTTTTAAATAAATGACGGCTTCTTTCATACGAATACGTAAATCGGCAAACGAATAATTTTCGCCATGTTTTAATAGCGGCAAAATCAGCAACACTTGCTGCACATCAGCTAATTCAACATAAACATGCATTTTCTCTAACGCATCCTTTAATTCAAATCCTGTATACCCTGGTGCACGTACTAATAATTTTAACGCATCATCCACCTCAATGATTTGAAGTTCCGTTAAAGTTTGTAGTGATTCAATGAACTGCTTTCTTTTTCCCATTAAATAAACGAAATCACTCTCCGTATAATTTTCCACATAAGATCTCGCATCATCTAATGAAGCTAATAATAAATATGATGGGCTACTAGATTGAAGCATACGCAAATAATGATTCACTTTTTCCTCACTTACAAGCGTCGATTTCATATGTAGAAAAGAAGCCATTGTCATTGCAGGTAATGTTTTATGTGCAGATTGGACAACAACATCAGCCCCAAGCTGCAAGGAAGATTTCGGCAATTGCTCGCTTGCGATTAAATGAGCGCCGTGTGCTTCATCAACAAGTACGGGAATACCTAATGAATGGCATAATTCAATCTGCTCTTCTAAATCCTTTACTGTAATACCATAATAAGTTGGATATGTAAAAATGACTGCCTTTACATGTGGAAAACGCTTAATGGCCTCTTGCAACGTCTCCTTTTCAACACAGCCTGCCGTCTTACTCTCTTCGTGCCATTTCGGGGCTAAATACACGGGATTCACTCCAACAAGTTCTAATGCATGAAAAATCGACTTATGTGCATTGCGCTGTACAAGTACTGTGTCCCCTTGCTTACATGTTGCATAAACCATAGCTAGATTTCCAACCGTAGAACCATTTACTAAAAAGAAGCTTCGATTGGCTTCGTACACTTCAGCTAGCAATTGTTCTGCTTGTAAAATTGCTTCTTCAGGATGGTGAAAATCATCCAGACCTGTTAATTCTGTGACATCATAAATTAACGCACGTTTTATTTCATTCGGTAAATTCGAAAGTAAACCATTTTTATGTCCAGGCACATGAAGTGATTGCGGTTCATTTGCGATAAATTTTTTTAATGCTTGAACGATTGGTCTATCATTTTTCATCGTCTCACCTCATTTATCATTCTTCTTCTATTATAAGATGTGCCAAGCTTTCCGACCACCGCAAAACTTGAAATTTAAAAGGTCCGTCAAATCATAACTAGTCCATTTAATTCTTGGTGTGATGTTGTGATTTTGGAGAATTAATGACTCCATATGAAACACCATGCTATATCGCTTCTCAATGTTACTTTAAATCATGAAAAAATTCCTGATTATTGATTATTAGCAGCCTGATTCTAAGAATATAGAATCGAACGTAACGTAATGAACATGCAGCTAGTAAAGCACGCAGTTACTTAAAAGTGAATTTTAAATCATTCGGTCCTACCATTTCTAATTTAATACTATTTGACTTTTATCAAACTTCACCCATATTTAATTTTAAACACAAAAAAACCACTGATTTCTCAGTGGTTTAACTTTGCGAAGCGACGTCCTACTCTCACAGGGGGAAACCCCCAACTACCATCGGCGCTAAAGAGCTTAACTTCTGTGTTCGGTATGGGAACAGGTGTGACCTCTTTGCCATCATCACTTCACTTGTACACGGATGTACTGGCGTCTACGTTGTCACAGGACGTGACGTTCTTAGTAGACGTTCCTTTTAGAAAGAATTGTTCTTTCAAAACTGGATAAACGTTTCATTGAGTTATGCAATAAAATGTGGTTAAGTCCTCGACCGATTAGTATTCGTCAGCTCCATGTGTCACCACACTTCCACCTCGAACCTATCTACCTGATCGTCTTTCAGGGGTCTTACTTACTTGCGTAATGGGAAATCTCATCTTGAGGGGGGCTTCATGCTTAGATGCTTTCAGCACTTATCCCGTCCACACATAGCTACCCAGCGATGCTCTTGGCAGAACAACTGGTACACCAGCGGTGTGTCCATCCCGGTCCTCTCGTACTAAGGACAGCTCCTCTCAAATTTCCTACGCCCACGACGGATAGGGACCGAACTGTCTCACGACGTTCTGAACCCAGCTCGCGTACCGCTTTAATGGGCGAACAGCCCAACCCTTGGGACCGACTACAGCCCCAGGATGCGATGAGCCGACATCGAGGTGCCAAACCTCCCCGTCGATGTGGACTCTTGGGGGAGATAAGCCTGTTATCCCCGGGGTAGCTTTTATCCGTTGAGCGATGGCCCTTCCATGCGGAACCACCGGATCACTAAGCCCGTCTTTCGACCCTGCTCGACTTGTAGGTCTCGCAGTCAAGCTCCCTTATGCCTTTACACTCTTCGAATGATTTCCAACCATTCTGAGGGAACCTTTGGGCGCCTCCGTTACTCTTTAGGAGGCGACCGCCCCAGTCAAACTGTCCGCCTGACACTGTCTCCTACCCCGCTAAGGGGTATGGGTTAGAAGTTCAATACAACCAGGGTAGTATCCCACTGACGCCTCCTCCGAAGCTGGCGCTCCGGAATCTCTGGCTCCTACCTATCCTGTACAAGTTGTACCAAAATTCAATATCAGGCTACAGTAAAGCTCCACGGGGTCTTTCCGTCCTGTCGCGGGTAACCTGCATCTTCACAGGTACTATAATTTCACCGAGTCTCTCGTTGAGACAGTGCCCAGATCGTTACGCCTTTCGTGCGGGTCGGAACTTACCCGACAAGGAATTTCGCTACCTTAGGACCGTTATAGTTACGGCCGCCGTTTACTGGGGCTTCAATTCGCAGCTTCGCTTGCGCTAACCACTCCTCTTAACCTTCCAGCACCGGGCAGGCGTCAGCCCCTATACGTCACCTTACGGTTTTGCAGAGACCTGTGTTTTTGCTAAACAGTCGCCTGGGCCTATTCACTGCGGCTCTTCATGGCTATTCACCTTAAAGAGCACCCCTTCTCCCGAAGTTACGGGGTCATTTTGCCGAGTTCCTTAACGAGAGTTCTCTCGCACACCTTAGGATTCTCTCCTCGACTACCTGTGTCGGTTTGCGGTACGGGCACCTCTCACCTCGATAGAGGCTTTTCTTGGCAGCGTGAAATCAGGAACTTCGCTCATACGAGCTCGTCATCACAGCTCAACGTTATAGTATGCGGATTTGCCTACATACACGCCTTACTGCTTGAACAGAGACAACCAACGCTCTGCTTACCCTATCCTACTGCGTCCCCCCATTTCTCAAACGGTGAGGAGGTGGTACAGGAATATCAACCTGTTGTCCATCGCCTACGCCTATCGGCCTCGGCTTAGGTCCCGACTAACCCTGAGCGGACGAGCCTTCCTCAGGAAACCTTAGTCATACGGTGCATGGGATTCTCACCCATGTTTCGCTACTCATACCGGCATTCTCACTTCTAAGCGCTCCACCAGTCCTTCCGGTCTGACTTCAACGCCCTTAGAACGCTCTCCTACCACGCATCCATACGGATGCATCCACAGCTTCGGTGAATCGTTTAGCCCCGATACATTTTCGGCGCAGTGTCACTCGACCAGTGAGCTATTACGCACTCTTTAAATGATGGCTGCTTCTAAGCCAACATCCTGGTTGTCTAAGCAACGCCACATCCTTTTCCACTTAACGATTACTTTGGGACCTTAGCTGGTGGTCTGGGCTGTTTCCCTTTTGACTACGGATCTTATCACTCGCAGTCTGACTCCCGTGTATAAATATCTGGCATTCGGAGTTTGTCTGAATTCGGTAACCCGAGATGGGCCCCTAGTCCAAACAGTGCTCTACCTCCAGTATTCTCAATCACGAGGCTAGCCCTAAAGCTATTTCGGAGAGAACCAGCTATCTCCAGGTTCGATTGGAATTTCTCCGCTACCCACACCTCATCCCCGCATTTTTCAACATGCGTGGGTTCGGGCCTCCAGTAAGTGTTACCTCACCTTCACCCTGGACATGGGTAGATCACCTGGTTTCGGGTCTACGACCACGTACTAATTCGCCCTATTCAGACTCGCTTTCGCTGCGGCTCCGTCTTCTCAACTTAACCTCGCACGTAATCGTAACTCGCCGGTTCATTCTACAAAAGGCACGCTATCACCCATTAACGGGCTCTAACTACTTGTAGGCACACGGTTTCAGGATCTATTTCACTCCCCTTCCGGGGTGCTTTTCACCTTTCCCTCACGGTACTGGTTCACTATCGGTCACTAGGTAGTATTTAGCCTTGGGAGATGGTCCTCCCAGATTCCGACGGAATTTCACGTGTTCCGCCGTACTCAGGATACACTCTGGAGGGAATGAACTTTTGACTACAGGGCTTTTACCTTGTTTCGCGGACCTTTCCAAGTCGCTTCGTCTAGCTCATTCTTTTGTAACTCCGTATAGAATGTCCTACAACCCCAAAGAGCAAGCTCTTTGGTTTGGGCTCTTCCCGTTTCGCTCGCCGCTACTCAGGGAATCGAATTTTCTTTCTGTTCCTGCAGGTACTTAGATGTTTCAGTTCTCTGCGTCTGTCCTCATCACGCTATGAATTCACGTGTAGATACTATCCGATTAAAGATAGTGGGTTCCCCCATTCGGAAATCCCCGGATCAAAGCTTACTTACAGCTCCCCGAGGCATATCGGTGTTAGTGCCGTCCTTCATCGACTCCTAGTGCCAAGGCATCCACCGTGCGCCCTTATTAACTTAACCAAAAGTTTAGTTAAACTTGAACAAGTTCAAGATTTAAGTTTGCACGTCAATTACTTGACGTTTGTGATCTATTATTACTAATAGAAAATTTGTTTATTGCTTTCAATGTCGTTTTATCCAGTTTTCAAAGAACAAAGCAGCTGACTTCAATCACATCGTGAATAAGCTTCGCTGAATTTGCTTCATGCAGCTTTGCGACAATAGCGCTAGCGTAAGGAGCAAATATTTTTTTGAAGTTTTTCATCTTTCGATGAACCTTCAAAACTGAACAGCAAACGTTAATGTTTCATTCCCCGAAGGAATGATTCCGAAAAATCCTTAGAAAGGAGGTGATCCAGCCGCACCTTCCGATACGGCTACCTTGTTACGACTTCACCCCAATCATCTATCCCACCTTCGGCGGCTGGCTCCACAAGGGTTACCTCACCGACTTCGGGTGTTACAAACTCTCGTGGTGTGACGGGCGGTGTGTACAAGGCCCGGGAACGTATTCACCGTGGCATGCTGATCCACGATTACTAGCGATTCCGGCTTCATGTAGGCGAGTTGCAGCCTACAATCCGAACTGAGAACGATTTTATCGGATTAGCTCCCCCTCGCGGGTTGGCAACCGTTTGTATCGTCCATTGTAGCACGTGTGTAGCCCAGGTCATAAGGGGCATGATGATTTGACGTCATCCCCACCTTCCTCCGGTTTATCACCGGCAGTCTCCTTAGAGTGCCCAACTAAATGATGGCAACTAAGAACAAGGGTTGCGCTCGTTGCGGGACTTAACCCAACATCTCACGACACGAGCTGACGACAACCATGCACCACCTGTCACCGTTGTCCCCGAAGGGAAAACTGTATCTCTACAGTGGTCAATGGGATGTCAAGACCTGGTAAGGTTCTTCGCGTTGCTTCGAATTAAACCACATGCTCCACCGCTTGTGCGGGCCCCCGTCAATTCCTTTGAGTTTCAGTCTTGCGACCGTACTCCCCAGGCGGAGTGCTTAATGCGTTAGCTGCAGCACTGAGGGGCGGAAACCCCCCAACACTTAGCACTCATCGTTTACGGCGTGGACTACCAGGGTATCTAATCCTGTTTGCTCCCCACGCTTTCGCGCCTCAGTGTCAGTTACAGACCAGATAGTCGCCTTCGCCACTGGTGTTCCTCCAAATCTCTACGCATTTCACCGCTACACTTGGAATTCCACTATCCTCTTCTGCACTCAAGTTCCCCAGTTTCCAATGACCCTCCACGGTTGAGCCGTGGGCTTTCACATCAGACTTAAGGAACCACCTGCGCGCGCTTTACGCCCAATAATTCCGGACAACGCTTGCCACCTACGTATTACCGCGGCTGCTGGCACGTAGTTAGCCGTGGCTTTCTAACAAGGTACCGTCAAGGTAGCGCCAGTTACTACGCTACTTGTTCTTCCCTTGCAACAGAGTTTTACGAACCGAAATCCTTCTTCACTCACGCGGCATTGCTCCATCAGGCTTTCGCCCATTGTGGAAGATTCCCTACTGCTGCCTCCCGTAGGAGTCTGGGCCGTGTCTCAGTCCCAGTGTGGCCGATCACCCTCTCAGGTCGGCTACGCATCGTTGCCTTGGTGAGCCGTTACCTCACCAACTAGCTAATGCGCCGCGGGCCCATCTTACAGTGACAGCCGAAACCGTCTTTCAATAACTCTCCATGAGGAGAAAAATATTATTCGGTATTAGCTCCGGTTTCCCGAAGTTATCCCAATCTGTAAGGTAGGTTACCCACGTGTTACTCACCCGTCCGCCGCTAAATCAGAAGAAGCAAGCTTCTTCGTCATTCGCTCGACTTGCATGTATTAGGCATGCCGCCAGCGTTCGTCCTGAGCCAGGATCAAACTCTCCATAATAGTTAGTTTGAAAGCTCATTTGCTTTGCTAGCGTATCAACTAAAAGTTGATATCTATTTTTGCTTCATTTAAGAAGCTTTGTTTCATTAACGTTGCTTGTTCAGTTTTCAAGGTTCATGTCGTTATCTTAAGTGACAACTTTTATATCATACCACTTTTAAAATGTTATGTCAACATTTTATTTTCGTGATGTTTTTCGATATTGTCCGTCGCCCTTACGACATATAATAATATACCACGATATTATTTGTTTGGCAATACTTTTTGTTGATTTTCTTTAATTAATATTTAATAGGTTACTTACTATATGAAATGACCAACCTGTCCGTTTACACTTCTTTACTTTTAAACGATTCATTTTTCCTTCTACAATGCTCGGATACCAATGGAAATTAGGCTTTATAAGGGCTTCTAAAACTTTTCTAACTAGTGGATCAAACTTCAGCAGCTCGATTAAGCATTAATTAATACCATAGCTGATTGGCATTCCCATCAATTATGTGCTGGAAGTATGTTTTACTAGAGGTTACCACTTCAGCTTTTAAATGACTAAATTCCTTTAAAGTTATCTTGCTGTAGTTTCTTAAAATGTCTGTCAGTAAGAGTTATTCCTCTTTAATCTACTATGTTGGATTGAATAAGCTTCCACTTCCCCATTCAATCTCTTGCTTAGTCCGTTTATTTCATGAACTGATGATTAGGAATCAAGTAGTTGCCAGTGAGATGGACTTGTCCCCTTATCATTACCTATTTCTAAATTTCAATTACATTACGCTGTACCACTGCTGGAACA
The DNA here is from genome assembly GCF_003073375.1 of Lysinibacillus sp. 2017. NCBI lineage: Bacteria > Bacillati > Bacillota > Bacilli > Caryophanales > Bacillaceae > Lysinibacillus > Lysinibacillus sp. 2017. Next base: position 45,456 of record NZ_CP029002.1, on the reverse strand, counting down.
TATATGAAATAATCATCTGATAGGTAAAGATTTCTCTTTTAATTTCGTCTACATATTGGTCTATCCATATGCGACGATTCATTTTCTTGCGTTCATATGACTTTCATTAATCTAATTTTAGCAACATGGCTCCTTTACATTTACGAAATACATTCCATTATGATTGGTACTGTTTGTAACGATAATATATTGGTTTTGGTATATACATATGAAGAAAAAACTATCGAAACAAAATTGTCTAAATTATTCACTTCATTTTACTTCTTCTTATCTAACCATTACCTCTACAATTTTGCATATTTTTAAGAATTTCGACTTCTTACCACAATTAGTGGTTTTGATTTTCGATTTCTAATCTTTGTTGCTGATTTTCATATTTAGGACCTTTTGAAAGAATACTATTTACGTAATGGTAGTCATAATTCATTGAATTTCCCATTTGTACTGAAGCATACATGTTCACGTATCAATTTCATTCATCTGCACGCTCACTCTTGCTCATATAAAAATAGTAACTCTAAAAAAATCCCAGGTGTCCACACCCAAATTCTTTCGGAAGTGCTTTTTAAATGAACTCGTATGAGGACCCTGACAAATATGATTCCTAATTCTTATACTGAAAATGAACACAAAAAAACCACTGATTTCTCAGCGGTTTAACTTTGCGAAGCGACGTCCTACTCTCACAGGGGGAAACCCCCAACTACCATCGGCGCTAAAGAGCTTAACTTCTGTGTTCGGTATGGGAACAGGTGTGACCTCTTTGCCATCATCACTTCACTTGTACACGGATGTACTGGCGTCTACGTTGTCACAGGACGTGACGTTCTTAGTAGACGTTCCTTTTAGAAAGAATTGTTCTTTCAAAACTGGATAAACGTTTCATTGAGTTATGCAATAAAATGTGGTTAAGTCCTCGACCGATTAGTATTCGTCAGCTCCATGTGTCACCACACTTCCACCTCGAACCTATCTACCTGATCGTCTTTCAGGGGTCTTACTTACTTGCGTAATGGGAAATCTCATCTTGAGGGGGGCTTCATGCTTAGATGCTTTCAGCACTTATCCCGTCCACACATAGCTACCCAGCGATGCTCTTGGCAGAACAACTGGTACACCAGCGGTGTGTCCATCCCGGTCCTCTCGTACTAAGGACAGCTCCTCTCAAATTTCCTACGCCCACGACGGATAGGGACCGAACTGTCTCACGACGTTCTGAACCCAGCTCGCGTACCGCTTTAATGGGCGAACAGCCCAACCCTTGGGACCGACTACAGCCCCAGGATGCGATGAGCCGACATCGAGGTGCCAAACCTCCCCGTCGATGTGGACTCTTGGGGGAGATAAGCCTGTTATCCCCGGGGTAGCTTTTATCCGTTGAGCGATGGCCCTTCCATGCGGAACCACCGGATCACTAAGCCCGTCTTTCGACCCTGCTCGACTTGTAGGTCTCGCAGTCAAGCTCCCTTATGCCTTTACACTCTTCGAATGATTTCCAACCATTCTGAGGGAACCTTTGGGCGCCTCCGTTACTCTTTAGGAGGCGACCGCCCCAGTCAAACTGTCCGCCTGACACTGTCTCCTACCCCGCTAAGGGGTATGGGTTAGAAGTTCAATACAACCAGGGTAGTATCCCACTGACGCCTCCTCCGAAGCTGGCGCTCCGGAATCTCTGGCTCCTACCTATCCTGTACAAGTTGTACCAAAATTCAATATCAGGCTACAGTAAAGCTCCACGGGGTCTTTCCGTCCTGTCGCGGGTAACCTGCATCTTCACAGGTACTATAATTTCACCGAGTCTCTCGTTGAGACAGTGCCCAGATCGTTACGCCTTTCGTGCGGGTCGGAACTTACCCGACAAGGAATTTCGCTACCTTAGGACCGTTATAGTTACGGCCGCCGTTTACTGGGGCTTCAATTCGCAGCTTCGCTTGCGCTAACCACTCCTCTTAACCTTCCAGCACCGGGCAGGCGTCAGCCCCTATACGTCACCTTACGGTTTTGCAGAGACCTGTGTTTTTGCTAAACAGTCGCCTGGGCCTATTCACTGCGGCTCTTCATGGCTATTCACCTTAAAGAGCACCCCTTCTCCCGAAGTTACGGGGTCATTTTGCCGAGTTCCTTAACGAGAGTTCTCTCGCACACCTTAGGATTCTCTCCTCGACTACCTGTGTCGGTTTGCGGTACGGGCACCTCTCACCTCGATAGAGGCTTTTCTTGGCAGCGTGAAATCAGGAACTTCGCTCATACGAGCTCGTCATCACAGCTCAACGTTAAAGTATGCGGATTTGCCTACATACACGCCTTACTGCTTGAACAGAGACAACCAACGCTCTGCTTACCCTATCCTACTGCGTCCCCCCATTTCTCAAACGGTGAGGAGGTGGTACAGGAATATCAACCTGTTGTCCATCGCCTACGCCTATCGGCCTCGGCTTAGGTCCCGACTAACCCTGAGCGGACGAGCCTTCCTCAGGAAACCTTAGTCATACGGTGCATGGGATTCTCACCCATGTTTCGCTACTCATACCGGCATTCTCACTTCTAAGCGCTCCACCAGTCCTTCCGGTCTGACTTCAACGCCCTTAGAACGCTCTCCTACCACGCATCCATACGGATGCATCCACAGCTTCGGTGAATCGTTTAGCCCCGATACATTTTCGGCGCAGTGTCACTCGACCAGTGAGCTATTACGCACTCTTTAAATGATGGCTGCTTCTAAGCCAACATCCTGGTTGTCTAAGCAACGCCACATCCTTTTCCACTTAACGATTACTTTGGGACCTTAGCTGGTGGTCTGGGCTGTTTCCCTTTTGACTACGGATCTTATCACTCGCAGTCTGACTCCCGTGTATAAATATCTGGCATTCGGAGTTTGTCTGAATTCGGTAACCCGAGATGGGCCCCTAGTCCAAACAGTGCTCTACCTCCAGTATTCTCAATCACGAGGCTAGCCCTAAAGCTATTTCGGAGAGAACCAGCTATCTCCAGGTTCGATTGGAATTTCTCCGCTACCCACACCTCATCCCCGCATTTTTCAACATGCGTGGGTTCGGGCCTCCAGTAAGTGTTACCTCACCTTCACCCTGGACATGGGTAGATCACCTGGTTTCGGGTCTACGACCACGTACTAATTCGCCCTATTCAGACTCGCTTTCGCTGCGGCTCCGTCTTCTCAACTTAACCTCGCACGTAATCGTAACTCGCCGGTTCATTCTACAAAAGGCACGCTATCACCCATTAACGGGCTCTAACTACTTGTAGGCACACGGTTTCAGGATCTATTTCACTCCCCTTCCGGGGTGCTTTTCACCTTTCCCTCACGGTACTGGTTCACTATCGGTCACTAGGTAGTATTTAGCCTTGGGAGATGGTCCTCCCAGATTCCGACGGAATTTCACGTGTTCCGCCGTACTCAGGATACACTCTGGAGGGAATGAACTTTTGACTACAGGGCTTTTACCTTGTTTCGCGGACCTTTCCAAGTCGCTTCGTCTAGCTCATTCTTTTGTAACTCCGTATAGAATGTCCTACAACCCCAAAGAGCAAGCTCTTTGGTTTGGGCTCTTCCCGTTTCGCTCGCCGCTACTCAGGGAATCGAATTTTCTTTCTGTTCCTGCAGGTACTTAGATGTTTCAGTTCTCTGCGTCTGTCCTCATCACGCTATGAATTCACGTGTAGATACTATCCGATTAAAGATAGTGGGTTCCCCCATTCGGAAATCCCCGGATCAAAGCTTACTTACAGCTCCCCGAGGCATATCGGTGTTAGTGCCGTCCTTCATCGACTCCTAGTGCCAAGGCATCCACCGTGCGCCCTTATTAACTTAACCAAAAGTTTAGTTAAACTTGAACAAGTTCAAGATTTAAGTTTGCACGTCAATTACTTGACGTTTGTGATCTATTATTACTAATAGAAAATTTGTTTATTGCTTTCAATGTCGTTTTATCCAGTTTTCAAAGAACAATCAGCTGACTTCAATCACATCGTGAATAAGCTTCGCTGAATTTGCTTCATGCAGCTTTGCGACAATAGCGCTAGCGTAAGGAGCAAATATTTTTTGAAGTTTTTCATCTTTCGATGAACCTTCAAAACTGAACAGCAAACGTTAATGTTTCATTCCCCGAAGGAATGATTCCGAAAAATCCTTAGAAAGGAGGTGATCCAGCCGCACCTTCCGATACGGCTACCTTGTTACGACTTCACCCCAATCATCTATCCCACCTTCGGCGGCTGGCTCCACAAGGGTTACCTCACCGACTTCGGGTGTTACAAACTCTCGTGGTGTGACGGGCGGTGTGTACAAGGCCCGGGAACGTATTCACCGTGGCATGCTGATCCACGATTACTAGCGATTCCGGCTTCATGTAGGCGAGTTGCAGCCTACAATCCGAACTGAGAACGATTTTATCGGATTAGCTCCCCCTCGCGGGTTGGCAACCGTTTGTATCGTCCATTGTAGCACGTGTGTAGCCCAGGTCATAAGGGGCATGATGATTTGACGTCATCCCCACCTTCCTCCGGTTTATCACCGGCAGTCTCCTTAGAGTGCCCAACTAAATGATGGCAACTAAGAACAAGGGTTGCGCTCGTTGCGGGACTTAACCCAACATCTCACGACACGAGCTGACGACAACCATGCACCACCTGTCACCGTTGTCCCCGAAGGGAAAACTGTATCTCTACAGTGGTCAATGGGATGTCAAGACCTGGTAAGGTTCTTCGCGTTGCTTCGAATTAAACCACATGCTCCACCGCTTGTGCGGGCCCCCGTCAATTCCTTTGAGTTTCAGTCTTGCGACCGTACTCCCCAGGCGGAGTGCTTAATGCGTTAGCTGCAGCACTGAGGGGCGGAAACCCCCCAACACTTAGCACTCATCGTTTACGGCGTGGACTACCAGGGTATCTAATCCTGTTTGCTCCCCACGCTTTCGCGCCTCAGTGTCAGTTACAGACCAGATAGTCGCCTTCGCCACTGGTGTTCCTCCAAATCTCTACGCATTTCACCGCTACACTTGGAATTCCACTATCCTCTTCTGCACTCAAGTTCCCCAGTTTCCAATGACCCTCCACGGTTGAGCCGTGGGCTTTCACATCAGACTTAAGGAACCACCTGCGCGCGCTTTACGCCCAATAATTCCGGACAACGCTTGCCACCTACGTATTACCGCGGCTGCTGGCACGTAGTTAGCCGTGGCTTTCTAACAAGGTACCGTCAAGGTAGCGCCAGTTACTACGCTACTTGTTCTTCCCTTGCAACAGAGTTTTACGAACCGAAATCCTTCTTCACTCACGCGGCATTGCTCCATCAGGCTTTCGCCCATTGTGGAAGATTCCCTACTGCTGCCTCCCGTAGGAGTCTGGGCCGTGTCTCAGTCCCAGTGTGGCCGATCACCCTCTCAGGTCGGCTACGCATCGTTGCCTTGGTGAGCCGTTACCTCACCAACTAGCTAATGCGCCGCGGGCCCATCTTACAGTGACAGCCGAAACCGTCTTTCAATAACTCTCCATGAGGAGAAAAATATTATTCGGTATTAGCTCCGGTTTCCCGAAGTTATCCCAATCTGTAAGGTAGGTTACCCACGTGTTACTCACCCGTCCGCCGCTAAATCAGAAGAAGCAAGCTTCTTCGTCATTCGCTCGACTTGCATGTATTAGGCATGCCGCCAGCGTTCGTCCTGAGCCAGGATCAAACTCTCCATAATAGTTAGTTTGAAAGCTCATTTGCTTTGCTAGCGTATCAACTAAAAGTTGATATCTATTTTTGCTTCATTTAAGAAGCTTTGTTTCATTAACGTTGCTTGTTCAGTTTTCAAGGTTCATGTCGTTATCTTAAGTGACAACTTTTATATCATACCACTTTTAAAATGTTATGTCAACATTTTATTTTCGTGATGTTTTTCGATATTGTCCGTCGCCCTTACGACATATAATAATATATCACAATATTATTTTCAATGCAATACTTTTATTAATTTTATTTCATTATTACTAAAAAACTTATGCAAAGTGCTCCTGGTATACCTAATAGCGATAATGTTAGTATTGAAAACACATTAATCGGTATAGAAATGCCATACGAATTTAAAATAATATTCCCTACGAACAAAACAACTATGGATACCGCTATTTTGAACCAAAACAACGCTAAATATTCTAATACCTTCCCGAAATATTTCTTTTTCGATAAAAGAAGAAATAAGAGAACTAAACAACCCATAGCAATTCCTATGTAACGCATTGCACCATCCTTTTCGCATTTAATGGTAACATATGCAGCTGCCTCGCCCCTTATTTCAAAAGCTTTTGTGAATTATTTAATTATTACACGACGGATACGTGCTTCTTTATATAGATAAAAATGAATGCTTTCTGTTCTTTTTCGCTCTGCAATTACTTCTAAACTATAATCATCCATTAACTCCTCGATGACTTTCGCGCTTAGCAATGTTTCTTTTGTTCCTTTAATAGAAGAAACTAATCGTTCATCGAATTCTTTTTTTAATTTCCCTTTACGAGAAAATAGCATGACATTCCCCTCACTTTACAATTCACGACGTCCTTCAAGTGCTTTGGATAATGTTACTTCATCAGCATATTCTAAATCGCCACCTACTGGTAAACCGTGTGCAATACGTGTCGTACGAATTCCTGATGGTTTCACAAGTCGCGATATATACATCGCCGTTGCTTCCCCTTCTATCGTAGGATTTGTTGCTAAGATTAATTCTTGTACACGTTCGTCATGAAGGCGAGTTAATAGTGAAGCAACGTTAATATCCTCTGGTCCCACACCGTCCATTGGCGAAATTGCCCCATGTAATACATGATATAACCCTTGATAGTCGCGCATTTTTTCCATCGCAATGACATCTTTTGGATCCTGTACAACACAAATTGTTGTTACATCACGCTGTTTATCTGAACAAATATGACATGGGTCAATGTCTGTAATATGACCACACTGTGAGCAGTACATTAAATTACGTTTCGCATCAATTAAAGCCTTCGCAAATGTTGAAACCGTATCTTCTTTCATTGTTAACACATGGAACGCTAAACGTGCCGCTGTTTTCGGTCCAATTCCAGGTAACTTCATGAAGCTATCGATTAATCTTGCTATTGGTTCTGGATAGTGCATAATTTTCCTCCTTTAAAAAGGCACATCCCAATAGTTTGAGATGTGCTTTACAAAACGAGCTATTCAAATTAGAAAGGAAGGTTCATTCCTTGAGTGAATTTACCCATTGTTGAATTTGTAGTCTCTTCTACTTTTTTAAGTACTTCATTTGTAGCGATTACTACTAGATCTTGTAACATTTCGATATCTTCAGGGTCTACTACAGATTCATCTATGTTCACTTCTAATACTTGACGTTGACCGTTCATAACAACTTTGACCATGCCGCCACCAGCAACACCTTCAAATTGTTGTGCATTTAAAGCCTCTTGAGCTTCCATCATCTCTTTTTGCATTTTTTGCATTTTTTTCATCATGCCTTGCATATTTCCCATACCGCGCATACTAAATTCCTCCTTAAAATTTCAATTATTCTTCGACAACATCAACAAAGTCTTTCCCAAATCGATTTTCAGCCTCTACAACAAGCGGATCTTGCGTTTCAATCATTTGAACCTCTTCCATAAAGGACGGTTCTAATAAATCAGATTCATGGGATTCTGGTCTCTTTTGATCCAAGCCATGATCTTTAATAAAGTTTTCTCGTAACTTCACCCAAGCTGGATCTGGTATACATAACAACTCGTATGAAACACCAACTTCAGAAGCAATTTGCTGTGTAAATAACGAAATGAGAGCATTGTTATCTGCTACCATTTGACAATGTATATCATACTTGAATTTTACCACAAAAGCACTCGCGTTTGCCGCAACAGGTTCTGCATCTGCTAAAAGAGCAGATTGTGATTTTTGCAAATTCGCCAAACCTTGTGCCCATGCTGATTTGACCTTTTGTAAATCCGACTTCGTGGCCGTTTTTAACACTTCTTGAATACGGCCTGTTGGTGCATTGTACTGATTACCTTGTGGACGGATACGCTGACGAGTTTGTTCCTTTGGTTGCTGAGTTTGGGTTCCACCATTTTGGAATTGCTGTGATAGCTGTCCTAGACGATTTTCTAAAGATGCTACCTTCCCCTCTAATGCTGGATCTACACCAACTGCAACTTGAACTGTTTTTTTGAGCTGTGTCATTTTTAAAAGTGCTGTTTCTAAATAGATTTTCGTATGATGCGAAAATCGCATTTCTTGTTGTGTTTTTGCTAAAATATCGATAAACCCATAGAGTGTTTCTATTTCAAAATCATGTGCCAGCTCTAAAAATTTCTGCTCTGGAGAAATAAACTCCAATAACTCTTCTAGTGTACTATCTGTTTGCAACAATAATAAATCACGGAAAAATGTAATGAAGTCTTCAGCCAATCGAAGCGGTTCCTTACCATCTGCAATTAACTGTTCCACCATACCAAGTACACTCGCTACATCTTTTTGTTTTAATGAAATCGCAATATCATAAAAGGCATCCTGACTAACTGACCCCGTTACAAGCAATACATCCTCTAACTGAACGGACTCATTACTAAACGACACCACTTGATCGAGCAAACTAAGGGCGTCACGCATGCCACCTGCCGCTGCTTGAGCAATCGATTTTAACGCCTGCTCCTCGTACCCCATCTGAATGTCTTCTAAAACGACTTTCATACGATCCACAATATCTATAGAAGAAAGTCGTTTAAAATCAAAACGCTGGCAACGAGAAATAATCGTCGCAGGAAGCTTATGAGGTTCTGTCGTTGCTAAAATAAACACTGCATGTTCAGGCGGTTCCTCTAGTGTTTTTAACAAGGCATTAAATGCGCTTGTTGAAAGCATATGCACCTCATCAATAATATACACTTTAAAGCGGGCATCAGCTGGAGCAAAACGAACCTTTTCAATAATGTCACGCATTTCTTCAACTCTTGAGTTTGAGGCCGCATCAAATTCAATAACATCCGTATGTGAGCCTTCTGTAATACTTAAGCATGTCGCACATTCATTGCACGGTTCACTTGCTGGTGCTTTTTCACAATTTAATGCTTTCGCGAAAATTTTGGCTGTACTTGTTTTACCGGTACCACGTGGACCGGAGAATAAATATGCATGTGTTGTTTTATTTGCTAGGAGAGCATTTTGAAGGGTTCTTTTTACATGTGCTTGACCAGACATTTCACGGAATGATTGTGGTCGATAAACACGATAAAACGCTTGATATGTCAACCTTTCCCTCTCCTTTCTTTTCTGAATTTCAATAATTACAGTATATCATAAAGTATAGGGAAACTCTTTGGAATTACGATTCCCCTTTTCTATTTAAAAATGAAAAAACGCATCCATCAAAATGATGAATGCGTTGGATTTGGCAAATTCATGCCGTGCACCTTTCTTCGACTGCCGCACATAAGCGTTACTCTTGTCGCCAGCTCAAGTTAGGCTACCCCGCGGCACATAAACGGGACCACTTAATGCTGCTTCCTTCCGGACCTGACATGGTTCGTGGGTGCTTATTGCGCAGGACCCAACCGTCAACACTACGTGCAAAAGGCAGACCAAACAATACGGACAGCCTCAGAAAAGGAATTCAATCTTGCTAGAGCGGATTGCAAGTTACAGGGCACCGCTACCTCCCCATCTAGCACGGCAATATTAAGTATACTAAGCACAACCTAAAATTGCAATGAAATGTCTCAAGAAATTTATTACACAAAAAATAAATGTTACAAAAAAAATTTAAAAAATTTATTGACGCGTGGAATTTAACATGATAAATTAATATTTGTCTAAAAGAGATATTCCTATTTGGAGGTATACCCAAGTCTGGCTGAAGGGATTAGTCTTGAAAACTAACAGGCGGGTTAAACCGCGCGGGGGTTCGAATCCCTCTACCTCCTCCATTTTTGAACTTTAACCGTTGCACTATGTAACGGATTTTTTTATGTCTAAATTTACGTAAAGTACTATTTCTACTGCGAAGAAATAGTACTTTTTTGTATTTTATGCTATTTTTCTTGTACAATTAATTATTCAATCGACGATAAGGCGGTAACTAAAAGTGGAAACAACTCAAACACGTACAAAAAGAACAAAATTATTTTTATTCGTGCTGCTCGTTGCTTTTTTTACAGCTTTTGGCGGTGAAATAAAAGTAATGCCGTTCGAAAATATCCCCTTCCGTTTCGGATTAGGTAGCGTTATTTTCTTTTTCGCCCTATTAATTCGCCCATTACCAATTGCTTTAACTGGTTTTTTAACAGCTACTATCGTTATAGTAGGAAGATCCTTTTTAGATGTTTTTACCGAGGGCTCTCCACTTAGCTCACAACTCATTGAACATTTACCAGCAGGGCTTTTTTATATCGTGTACATGCTTTGTTTTAAATTAATCGATTTAGACGAACTCAAAAAGCGTCCCCTCATCCTCGGATTATGTGGAACCGCTTTTGAAGTAATCGCTAACACGACCGAACATATTACAACAGGCATACTACTATCCCCTCAACTTGAAACGATGGATTCGTTTTTATTGTTCATTGTAGTTGGGTTACTACGCAGCTTTTTTGTTGTCGGTTTATTTAGTATCATTACGCTTTCAGAACAAAAAAAACAGCTTCAACAGCTGATGAAAATTCACTCGGAATTGTATGTGGAAGTACTATATATACAGAAGTCAATGAATCAAGTAGAGGAGCTTACGGCAAACAGTTATCAGCTTTATAAAAAATTGAAGCCGCTTGATGTTCAGCTAAGTAAAGATCTTTTAACGATTGCTCAAGAAATTCACGAAATAAAAAAAGATCACGAACGGATTTATGCAGGGCTTAGCAAAATCACTAATACCGAATATAAAACTCATTTCTTATTGTCGGATTTATTAAGTTTGGTTGTCGAAGGCAATGAAAATCATGCGAACCATTTAAATAAATCGATTCAATTTACACTGATTTGTCCAGATGATTTCAAGATGAAAGAACATATTGCACTGCTTGCTGTCTTAAATAATTTAACAGCAAATGCCGTAGAAGCAATCGAAAATAATGGCTTTATTACACTTAGTGTATCCATTCAAGATGATGAAACGACGTTTATTATAGAAGATAATGGCGTTGGCATAGATGCAGCATTCCTCCCTATTATTTTTGATGTTGGCTATACGTCTAAATTTAACGAACAAGGACAAGCTTCTACAGGTATCGGACTTTCACATACCAAAACAATTATCGAGAATTTACAAGGATCGATAGACGTCACAAGTAATGAAACAACCATTTTTGTTGTAACAATTCCTACTAAAAAATTGCGAGAGGAGACGATATAATGCGTTATTTTATTGTCGATGATGATCGTGCTAGCCGTGTGATGCTAACGACCATCATTAATGATAGTGAGCTTGGTACAGTCATTGGTGAAGCGAAAAATGGATCCGATGCCATTCCGCAAATCGTCATGATGCAGCCGGAATTTGTGTTAATCGATTTATTAATGCCGCAGCTAGATGGCATTGAAACGATTGAGTACCTTCGACAAAATGGCTACGAGGGGCACTTCATTATGATTTCACAAGTTGTCAATAAAGATATGGTCGCTGAAGGATATTCAAAAGGCATCGAGTTTTTCATTCATAAGCCGATTAACAAAATCGAAGTCCAAATGGTATTAAAGCGCACGGCAGAGCAATATCGATTAAAAAGCTCCCTTCAAGCGATCCGTCAATCCTTAACCAACTTTGAAATTCCTGAAGTAAAACATACGCAAAAGACCACACGTGAACATATTCAATCCATATTAAATGATATGGGCATTATTGCTGAAGTAGGCAGTGAAGATATTATTAAAATTATTGAACAACTACTAATCGAAAAGCATAAAATTGCTCCGCTTCCTCCTTTAAAAGAAATTTATGAAAAAGTCGCGATGTTAACCAAACATACACCTGACGATATTTTGAAGGAAAGTAAAGCGATTGAACAACGAGTACGACGTACCATTTTAGCAGCAATGATTAATTTAGCGAATCTTGGAATTGTCGACTATACCAATTCTGAGTTTGAATATTACACACCACGCTATTTCGATTTAACAGATATTCGTTATTTAATGAAGCAAATTGAAAATAATGAACACCGAAAGGCCAAAGTAAATATTAAAAAATTCATTCAAGTCTTATATTCAGAAATTATTAGTAAGGTAAATTAGTCGGATTTTGTCGGATTTTGTATTCCTCTATTATTATTAATTTTAGGATAGTCCTGAATACTATTTTTTAGGAGGAACTATATTTTGAAAAAGTTTAAAATTAGTTTAGCCGCGCAAATTTTAATCGGTCTTGTATTAGGGGTAATCGTTGGTGCTGTATATTACGGTAATACCAACGTTCAAACATATTTACAACCACTCGGTGATATTTTCTTAAACTTAATTAAGATGATCGTCGTACCGATTATCATTTCGACATTAATTGTTGGCGTTGCCGGAACTGGCGACTTGAAACAATTAGGACGTCTGGGCGGTAAAACACTTATTTATTTTGAAGTTATTACAACAATTGCAATTGTTGTTGGTTTATTAGCAGCAAACTTAGTCCAACCAGGTGCTGGTATTGATATGAGTAGTCTTCAACAGACGGATATTTCTTCTTATGTAGAAACGACGGAAGCTCAAGAAGACCAAGGTCCATTCCATGTCATTGTAGACATTGTACCGAAAAACATTATCAATGCTATGGCTGAGGGCAATATGCTCGCAATTATCTTTTTCTCTGTATTGTTCGGATTAGGGGTAGCAGCAATTGGTGAGCGTGGTAAACCGGTTCTCGCCTTCTTCCAAGGTGTTGCGGACGCTATGTTCTGGGTGACAAATTTAGTTATGAAATTTGCTCCGATTGGGGTATTTGGACTAATCGGTGTAACCGTTTCCAAATTCGGACTATCTTCCCTAATTCCATTGGGTAAATTAGCGATTTTAGTTTACGTAACAATGATTTTTTTCATCATCGTTGTTTTAGGATTAACAGCACGTATTTTTGGTATTAACATTTTCAATTTAATTCGATTGATTAAAGATGAGCTTATTTTAGCTTATTCAACATCATCATCAGAATCTGTATTACCGCGCATCATGCAAAAAACAGAAAAAATGGGTGCGCCTAAAGATATTGTCTCGTTCGTCATTCCAACAGGTTACTCGTTCAACCTGGATGGTTCGACCCTTTATCAAGCAATCGCTGCTCTTTTCATTGCACAAATGTATGGAATCGATCTTTCCATTCTGCAACAAATCACATTAATGCTTGTATTGATGGTTACGTCGAAAGGGATTGCGGGTGTTCCAGGTGTATCATTCGTTGTACTTCTGGCAACGTTAGGCTCTGTCGGCATTCCAGTTGAAGGTTTGGCGTTTATCGCAGGTATTGACCGAATTTTAGATATGGCACGTACCGTTGTAAACGTAGTCGGTAACACATTAGCAGCACTTGTCATGTCGAAATGGGAAAAACGTTTCGACGACAAGAAATTTGCTGAATACCAAGCAGAACACTTAAAGTAAAATAAAAATCTCCGCACGGATTGCATTACCAACCGTTGCGGGGATTTTTTTATTTTATGACTTTTGCTAAATAAGCACGGATTGACTCTTCACCATTATGCAAAGCTTCTTGTTCACGTACCTCATCCTTTGCTACCTTTTCTTCCGCTCTTTTAATAATTTCTTCCACTTGTGCTTGTGGCACAACGATAACCCCGTCAATATCCCCAACAATATAGTCACCTGATTTCACAACGGTACCCCCTAGTGATACCGGTACACCAATAACCCCGCCACCATGTTTATTACCAGCAGCAACCGTTGTACCTAATGCAAACACTGGAAAATCAATTGCTCTTGCAGCAGCTAAATCACGAATGACTCCGTCTACAACAAATCCCTGCACCCCAATACCTTGTGCTAGCTGCATAACAAAATCTCCAGCTACTGCGCGATTAGTGTTGCCTTTTGCATCAATAACTAAAATATCTCCCTTATTTGCCTTACTAATTGCTTCTAACACTGCTCCATTTTCCCCGTCCGGCAAGCGCACCGTTAATGCGCGACCCGCAATTTTAAAATGATCCGCTAGCGGCTTAATCCTAGCTGCACTATTCGTATGTCCCCCTGTCGCATCAGAAAGCGCAGTTGTCGGCAATGCGAATAAACGCTGTTCAAAAGTCATTGTCATCATTCCATCCCCTTTGACTTATACTGTTACAAATGAAAGTTTGTAAGCATATTCAGCATAATCGATATCACTTTTACATCGCAATATGTTTTAAATGAATGCTGTAATTTTATCCATTTAGGGAATACTAGTACCAACAAAAGGAGGCGGTATTATGGATAATCCACTCATTGATAAAGTTGAGAATGCTGTTGAAGGGACCATCTACAAAATGAAAACCTTTGATATTGATGTCGTTGCTCGCTTAACTGGTGGCATTGCGCCGACCATTTCTTATATGCACAATGATAAAGATGTCACGGACGACATTCGTGCGATTCGCTTTCACTTTGACAATCCTGCAACTTATATCGAAAACTACGCTACATTCCAGTCGATGTTATTCGAAAAAGAGCAGCGTGCCGTCAATGAATTGTATGAATCCATTAGTCTAAAGCCTAAAAATATGTCGACAGGTAAACAGATTTTATGGAGCTTTTTTGTTTTTTTACTTGTGATGATTCCACTTTTCGTTATTCTACTGATCAAATAAAAAGGACTTATTGTACGAGGGTTTCCTCTACAATAAGTCCTTCATATTACTTACGTAAATGACTAGTTTGTTCTAGCATATGTCCGATGCGTGATATCACATCTTCTACTTGTGCTGGATTTTTCATTAAATCGTAATCATTTATATCAACACGTAGTACGGGGCATGCATTGAAGTTATTAATCCATTCCTCATAGCGTCCGTGCATTTCCTCCCAATACGTATGAGGTGTTTGTTGCTCCATCTCACGACCACGCTCATGAATACGACCAATTACGTCATCAATTGAGCCTTCTAAATAGACAAGTAAATCTGGGTGTGGGAAGTATGGTGTCATCACCATTGCATCAAATAGATTCGTATATGTTTCGTAATCTGTTGGGGTCATTGTACCTTTATCAAAGTGCATTTTTGCGAAGATGCCAGTATCTTCATAAATCGAACGATCTTGAATAAAGCCACCACCGTATTCAAAAATACGTTTTTGTTCTTTAAAGCGCTCTGCTAAAAAGTATACTTGTAAATGGAAACTCCACTTTTCAAAGTCATCATAAAATTTATCTAAATAAGGGTTTGTATCAACCTTTTCATATGATGTACGGAAGTTGAGGCCTTGCGCTAGCGCTTTAGTCATTGTCGACTTACCGACACCAACTGTTCCTGCAATTGTAATTACTGCATTCGCAGGAATATTGTATTTTTCTCTTAAATTCATTTTTGATGCAAACTCCTTTGTTGTAACTTTTCTTCTACTATTTTTAACACGTACTGTAGGTCGTCTTCATTTTTCACGAAATCCAGCTCATCGCCGTTTAATTGAATAACTGGGATTTCTGGGTGCATCTTTTCAAAATGACCGATAAACGTATGGTAATCGCTCGCAAGCTGCTCCATATAGTCACGTGTAATATTTTTTTCAAATTCACGACCGCGCATGGCGATTCGCTTCATTAATGTATCTAAACTTGCATGTAAATAGATAACCATGTTTGGCTTTGGCATATCTGCCGTTAAAATTTTATAAATGGCTTCGTATTTTTCATATTCTGAAGGCTTTAACGTACGCTTCGCAAAAATTAAATTTTTGAAAATATGATAATCCGCTACAACAGAACCTTGTTGTTCAAGAATTTGGTTGATATCTGCCAACTGCTTATAGCGATTGCACAGGAAAAACATTTCTGTTTGGAAGCTCCATTCATCAATATTTTCATAGAATTTCCCCAAAAATGGATTTTCATCTACAATCTCTTTTAGTAAGTGAAAGTCAAACATTTGTGAAACGGCCTTAGATAATGAGGTCTTCCCTACACCAATCGGACCTTCTACTGTTATAAATGGCACAGACACTAGAAGTCCCCCTTCTCTCTTTATAGTCAGTGCCTTTCATTTTATCACAACGGCTTATCGACAACAAAACAAACAATTCCATTTAAGAAAAAACGCTACGCAATGTCGAACAACTGTCATCTTTTAGTCAAATTGTGTGTACGCATGCTCTTCTAGCTGGTGTAAATCATCGCGTTCTGCTTCATACTCTACCTCAATTTTTTCAAGTTTCTCTCTTACCATTTCTTCTATTGTTTGCTCTTTTTCTACAAAATCATTATCTAGTGTAATTTGAGTATCATTTTGTTGTTGCTCTAAGTTATGAAGTGTTTCAAATAATTGATCCTCTAGCTGACTTTGTGAAGCTTCCTCACTGTCTTCAAGCTTTTCGATAGTATTTTCATACGTTTCATCCAGTTGCTCAAAGTGTTCTTCGTATTGCTGCTCCAATTGTTCGAACTGTGGTTCATATAGTTCTCTTACTAAATTTAGGGCATCATGAAGTCCATCTAGTAAGTCGTCCATTTTGTCTACTAAATCCATAGTTGAAACATCCCCGATTGCTAATTCGGCTTGTGCTTGCATATATTCATTAAAAATTTGCTGTTCCTTTGCAATTTTTCTACCTAGTATTTCCTCTGCATTATCTAAATAAGCTCTCTTTAATTCAGCGAGGTCTTTCTTATGTTTTTCTACAATAATTCCCCTTTTATTTTCATATAATTTTTTAATTTTAAGGATAGCCTGTTCACTATTTGTTTTTACTATTTTTTCTTCATTTTCAATTCGCTTTTGCAGTTCACTTACTTGCTGTTCGTATTGTTTATGTAAGGTTACTTTTATTTGGATTTCATTTTTTTCAATCATTTGTTGTTTCTGTTCAAATCGCTGTTCTAACGCGTCATATTGTTCTTCAAAGAAACTTTGTGCATCTTCAATTGTCCGAAATGATTTCAATACTTTTCCCCTCCCAACATTTCTTTCATAATAGCACGGATTATTCAACTATCGCCTGAACATTTCAAGTCATGCTACACTACTAGCTAAGGAGCGATTTATTATGACTATGACAAACAAAGATCACTTCTACATGCAACAAGCACTTGTAGAAGCACAAAAAGCGGCAGCGCTTGGTGAAGTACCGATTGGCGCTGTAATCGTCTATCAAGATGAAATCATTGGCCGTGCACACAATTTACGTGAAACAACACAAAATGCGCTAACACATGCCGAAAGTATGGTTATCCAACAAGCGTGCGAAAAAATCGGCAGTTGGCGCCTAGAAGAAACAACTCTATATGTAACATTAGAACCTTGTCCAATGTGTGCGGGAGCCATTTTACAATCTCGTGTTCCACGCGTTGTATACGGAGCACGTGATGTGAAGGCTGGCTGTGTGGATTCTTTATATCGATTGCTTAATGACGCACGTTTCAATCATGAATGTGAAGTGACAGAAGGTGTACTAGCAGACGAATGCGGACAAATTTTAACAGACTTTTTCCGCGCCTTACGCGAACGAAAAAAAATGGAGAAATTAGCACGAAAACAACAACTTGAAGAGTAGGTGATCCAATGAACGGATTTTCAACTTTTGATACCATTCATACTACTTGGCTTATTTTTATTGGTTTGTTTTTAATTATTTCAATATATTTTTATCGCTATTCATCACATAAAAATAGACAATTATACCAGCGCGTCATTTTCTGGGCGTTACTAATATTAGAACTGTCAAAGCAACTGTATTTACTAGAAACAAGTCAGTATTCTTATTGGAGTCCACCACTTCATTTATGTGGCTTGGGGATTTTCATTGCAGGATGGCATGCCTATTTTCCAAACCGAACAACCGCTACCCTACTGTATGCGTTAACCTTGCCTGGCGCTGCAATTGCCCTCCTATTTCCAGGCTGGACAAATGATCCAGTCGGAGGCTTTTTACATATTCATAGCTTTGTTTTTCATGCACTACTCATCGCCTTTGTCTGTCCGCTAATTGTGACAAGGCAATTGGAACTTTATCTACGAGACTTATGGCGTGCGGTCCTGTTTTTACTAATTATAGTGCCACCTATTTATTTTTATAATGCGCGTTTTAAGACGAATTTTATGTTTTTAAATCGTCCAGTAAAGGGAACCCCTCTGCAATGGCTGTTTGATGCATTTGGTAATTCTGGCTATTTAATGAGTCTTACCGTAGTCATTGGTGTGTTATGGATTTTCATGTATTTCCCTTTCTATATAAAAAAACAAAGGAGCCAAAGTAAACGATAAACTTTGGCTCCTTGATCAGACTGCATTTTTTATAAAGATTTTTCAAAAACAATTTTGTGACGCCCTTTTCCATCAGTAAATGTAGAAGTAATGTTAAAACCAGCTTTAATATTCACAATAAGCATTGCTTTCTTTTCATTTCGACCATATGTACGTACACAAGTATACCCTTGCTGTTTACACCAATCATGTTGAGCTATCATACATTTCATTGCAATACCCCGTTGCTGAAATTGCGGATGTACGCCTCCTAACCAACTATAAAAAACACCCTCTGACTGCTCGTAACCTAGTTTAAATCCAGCAACACATCCATCAACAATCGCCACAACTGCTCCTAAATTTAATTTATCTTTTATTTTTTCTTCTTTTAATAAATCACCCTCAAAAACAGCTTGATGCACAATTTGTATTCCTTCAAGAATTTCAGTCGGAATTTGTTTTTCGTACAACTTAATTTCTATTTTAATTACCTCCTTTTATTAAAAAACGCCCTATTATGTAATAGAGCGTTCCATTTATTAATTATCCATTTTAATTATAATACGAGAATTATCTCCTGCGGCTAATAAGTCAAAACCTTCGTTAATTTCATCCAGTGAGATAATATTCGAAAGCAATTTATCAACCGGTAATTTACCGGTCTTCATCATTTGAATGTAGTTTGGAATGTCACGTAAAGGCACACAACTTCCTACATATGAACCCTTTAATGTTTTTTCTTCCGCAGTTAATGTTACATATGGGAATGAAAATTGATGTTGCGGATGCGGAAGTCCTGTTGTTGTCGTTGTTCCACCACGCTTTGTTACACCATATGCTACGTCCATCGCTTGAACTACTCCAGCTGTTTCAAAGGCATAATCAACGCCACCTGATGTATAAGCCTTTACTTGGTCTATGACATCAGCCTCTTTTGAATTAAATACGGCTGTTGCACCAAGGGATTTTGCTTGCTCTAGCTTTTTGTCATTAATATCAATAGCAATCACTTCACGGGCACCAGCTGCAATGGCACCAAGTAAAGCACTAAGTCCAATTCCACCTAGTCCAATGACCGCTACCGTACTGCCTAATTGAACTTTTGCTGTATTAACGACAGCGCCCACTCCAGTAATAACAGCACATCCAAATAATGCTAATTTTTCAAAGGACAAGTCTTCATTTACTTTCACAAGTGTATTTTGCGAAACCACTGCATACTCAGAAAATGCAGACACACCTACATGATGGCCAATTTTTTCATCACCTGCATGTAACCGGACACCGCCTCCAATAAGTGTACCTTCTCCATTTGCCTTTGCACCTGGTTCACATAAAGCAGGACGTCCTTCTGCACATGGTATACAATGTCCACAGCTCGGCACAAATACGCAAACCACTTGATCTCCAGGCTGAAAATTCATAACACCAGGCCCAACTTCTTTTACGAATATGCTGATAATCCCACTCTGCACCCCCTTGCTACAATTGATAGAGGATTGCGTTCTGTGGATTGTACGACAAACCCCTCTACTTTAGAACCGAGTGATATCGCTGCTTTAATGATGAATGTGAATGACAACGCGACCAATGCCTTTATGCAACAAACACGCAGAAGGTTATCTATTTTAGAAAGACCGTTAACCACTGCTCGTGGTGACGGGAAAAGTTATATTTATGCCAATTTCGATCCAAAGTATGCTCAAATGGTATTAACGATACTGCGAACGTATTACAACTTTTGTTTAGCATATAAGACAAAGGATGAAACAGCGACACCAGCACAGAGGCTAGGGTTAGTAAATAGACAATTTGATATAAAGGATATAATTTACTTAAGATAGTTCGCTTTTTTATAAAGTGAACTTATTTTTTTGAAGGTAAATGGAAATTTACGCTAAAATAAATATAGAGATTGTGAAACAATGCTCTTAAACTAACGGAGCAGGATTAAAAATCAAGATATCAGTTTATTTATTAGGAGGAAGTATTATGCAGAAAAAAGCATTAGTAATAATTGATATTCAAAATGACATAACAAAGAACTATAAAGATATCATTGACAATATCAACAAATCAATTGATTGGGCGGTCGAAAATAATATCCATGTTGTTTATATAAGACATGAAAATTTGTCACCTGGTACGAGAACTTTTAAAACAGATACACGAGGTGCTGAATTAGTTCCAGATTTGAAAATGGTATCAGAAAATGTTTTTACAAAATATAAAGGAAACGCATTAACAAGTGAAGAATTCGCAGAGTTTATTAATATGAATAAAATAGACGAATTCTACATCACGGGGGCGGATGCAATTGCTTGTGTTAAATCAACTTGCTATAACTTACGCAAATCAAACTATGGGGTTAGTGTACTGTCAGATTGTATTACCAGTTATGATAAAAAGAAAATTGATGGTATGATAGACTATTATGAAAGTAAAGGATGCAAGATAATTTGTTTGAATGACTTATTGATTTAAGAATTTTTAGGTCCATTTAATCGTCCAAAGGTAGTTTTAGAATACTGCTTTGCTCAGCTTAAAGTATCTATACGTACTACTCAATAATTAAAGAATAATTTTTCGGATAACCTTATGAACTAATGTACTTAAACATAAGGTTGCGTTAGTTGAAGAAAATAAACCCAAAAAAAGTGATGGATTATTCCATCACTTTTTCTAATGCTATTTTGTTGTTAATATCAATGTGATTAACATCACCAGTAGGGGTTCGATTTATCCTTTTGCACCTCTCAACCGAACCCGTTATTTTCACATGTACTTCTTTTTTTACGAAAAAAAGCCTTAAGAGTGAGATAAATCTCATACTCTTAAGGCTTTTACTAACTATTATTTTGCAGAAATAACTTCTACGCCGCCCATGTATGGACGTAATACTTCTGGAATCACAACTGATCCATCTGCTTGTTGGAAGTTTTCTAAAATTGCTGCTACCGTACGACCAATTGCAAGGCCTGAACCGTTTAATGTGTGCACGTATTCTGGTTTTGCATTTGCTTCACGACGGAAACGGATGTTGGCACGACGCGCTTGGAAATCTTCAAAGTTTGAACAAGAAGAAATTTCACGGTACATGTCTTGCGCTGGAATCCATACTTCTAAATCGTATTTTTTCGCAGCAGTGAAGCCTAAGTCAGCTGTACACATTTTTAATTTACGATAAGGTAAGCCTAATAATTGTAATACTTTTTCAGCGTGACCTGTTAAAAGTTCTAATTGTTCATAAGAATCTTCTGGTTTTACAAAGCGTACTAATTCGACTTTGTTAAATTGGTGCTGGCGGATTAAACCGCGCGTATCACGACCTGCAGAACCTGCTTCTGAACGGAAGTTAGCGCTATAAGCTGTGAATGCTTGTGGTAGCATATCCGCTGATAAAATTTCATCACGGTAATAGTTTGTTACTGGTACTTCAGCCGTTGGAATTAAGAAGTAATCCACTTCATCTTCTTCACGCACTAATTTGAATACGTCCTCTTCGAACTTCGGTAATTGTCCAGTACCGATTAAACTATCACGGTTAACGATTTGTGGAGGCATCATTTCTGTATAACCATGGTTATCAGAATGTAAGTCCATCATGAAGCTAATTAATGCACGTTCTAAACGAGCGCCTAAGCCTTTATAGAATAAGAATCGGCTACCTGTTACTTTTGCGCCGCGCTCAAAGTCCACGATATCTAAATCTTTTGCGATATCCCAGTGTGGTTTCGCTTCAAATTCAAATGTCGGTACATCGCCCCATTTATATGCTTCCACATTATCATCTTCTTCCATACCAACTGGCACAGATTCATGTGGAATGTTTGGTAGACGCATCATCATATCTTTGAATTCTTCTTCGATTGCGTTAAGTTCAGCATCTAATGCTTTAATTTCATCGCCTACTTCACGCATACGTGCGATGACGCCACTTGCATCCTCTTTGTTACGTTTCATTACAGAAATTTGCTCTGATACTTTGTTACGCTCTGCTTTTAATTCCTCAGTTTTTGCGATTAGCTCACGACGTTTTGTGTCTAAGTTTTCGAAGTTATCTAAGTTTCCTAAGTCTTCATTACGTGTTAAAAGCATTTTTTTCACTTCTTCAAAATTGTCGCGTACACGTTTAATATCTAACATATTGATTCCTCCTAATGGTTTTGAAATGATGATCCTGAGCGCTTTCACGCGTTAATGTTAGTGGTTCAATTCCACTGGGGCTAATCTGTAACATCGGCCGAGGCTTTATTTCCTAAATCAAGTGTTAAAAACATATAATTCAGGAAAAAATAAGCACAAAAAAAGCCCTCAATCCCTATGAAGGGACGAGAGCTACCCGCGTTGCCACCCTAATTGAATAGAAAAAATCTATTCCACTTAACATTTAACGACTCTGGTAAGCCGGCTTAAGCCTACTAAATTTTCAGCAAAAGCATCTCAAGGACGGATTCACAAGTGTTTTTATCAGCTTCCACCACCCGCTGACTCTCTTTGAAAAAACGCGCTTGTTACTACTTCCTATCATCGAATTCATTTATAAATTTAAATTTACTGTACTATATACGCTACCTTTTTGCAAGTTCTCACTAATAGAATCCGGTATAACATTTTGTACGCTATACTTTTTTGACCTTATCAATTAATATAAAAAACATATATCCACTATGGTCAAAGGGAGGTACACGAATGTTATTTTTCCAATTACAAAAGGAAAATACAATTCCACTATATGAACAACTTTATATTGGAATAAAAAATGCCATCATTTCTCAGCAGCTTGCCGTTGGGTCTCGTCTTTCTTCTAAACGTGAGCTTGCAGATTTTTTTAATATTAGCCAAACAACGGTTGAGCTTGCCTATGCTCAGCTTGTCGCAGAAGGTTACATTACATCAAAACCACGCATTGGTTATTTTGTAGAGGAAATTGATGAATTACCACTTATAACATCCCAAAAATCAGCCGTTCAACTTCAGCAAGCCGAAGTTCTCCCTGAGAAAACATATGCCATTGATTTTTCATCCGCAAAAATCGATGAAGATGCCTTCCCCTTTTCAACATGGCGCAAATATGCAAAAGATGTACTTGATATACCATTTAAGCATCTATTACAAACTGGGGAGCGACAAGGTGAGCTTGCTTTACGTATTGAGATCGCCAATTACTTACATCAATCACGTGGTATTGACTGTAATCCAGAGCAAATTGTCATTGGATCGGGTACTGAACAGCTATTACCGATGATTTTAAAGTTATTCGGCGATAACGCTATGTTGGCATTGGAAAATCCAGGTTACTCACCAATTCCGCGTAATCAGTTAGAGCCTTTAGCGATACCCATCGATGTTGACGAAGATGGTCTCATCGTTGAACAATTACAAAAAACAGCTGCTAACATCGTGTACGTAACACCCTCACATCAATTTCCAACGGGTGCCGTACTGTCAGCAAATCGACGAACGCAACTGTTAAAATGGGCAGCACAAGCACCGAATCGCTATATTATAGAAGATGATTATGATAGCGAGTTTCGTTATATCGGCAAACCAATTCCCGCACTACAGGGCTTAGATCAAAATGACCGTGTTATATATTTAAGCACGTTCACAAAATCACTCATGCCATCCCTACGCGTCGCATTTTTCGTGTTGCCGCCAACATTAGTGAAGGTTTATCAAGACAGTTTCAATTACTATTCATCCACCGTACCTCGCTTTGAACAGCATATTTTAGCGAACTTTATGAAGGACGGGCATTTTTCAAAGCATTTAAATCGCATGCGTAAATTTTATCGAAAAAAACATGATAAATGCATCGATATTTTCTCCACTTATTACCCGCAAATTGAAATTTCAGGGGACGCTGCAGGGACGAATATATTAATCTCAATGACACATGAACAATCCGAACAGCAGCTATACAAATTAGCATTAGAAAATAATATTCATATTATTCCACTATCCAATTATTATTTAACGCCTCAGAAATCCCAAAAATGTGTCTTTTCTCTTGGCTTCGGTAATCTGCCCCTTGATGACATTGACACGATGATTCATCAACTTATGCGAATTTGGGCTATTCAAAAATATACTTAAGCACGAAGGTGGTTTCTAGTTTTTAGAACCACCTTTTAAGCTGACACAATATTAATGTCATAATGCTCCACCCATTCATGTAGCTGAATCAAATAGGCAAGTAATTGTGGTCCTGCCATTAATTGGCCAAACCACGGGATGTGAAACGATTTGCCTCCACTAGTTATTAACTGTTGTAATTTTTCTTTATCGAATAACTCATATAAAATCGATTCTTTATTTAATAATATTTGTTGCAACTGATTTTGAACAAGCTCTGTGTAGCGCGGATGATATGTTTTCGGATAGGGATTTTTTTTACGATATACTACCTCTTTTGGCAATACATCTGCAAATGCCTGTCGTAAAATCCCCTTTTCCATCCCTCCACTGTTTTTCATTTCCCATGGAATATTCCATACATACTCAATAACGGTATGATCCGCAAACGGCACTCTTACTTCCATGCTCGCTCCCATCGTCATACGGTCATTTCGCTCTAATAATGTTTGCATAAAGAATTGATTATTTAAGTAAAATAATTTTTGCCGTTCCCGTTCTACTTCATCCCCTATAAATACTGGCATTTCGGTTAACGCTTGCTCATAGGTTGCATGCAAAAATGCAGGTAATTGGAGTCGTTGTTGCCAAATTGGATTTAACATAGCCTCTCGCTCACTAGTAGAACGGAGCCACGGAAATACAGAAGCATGCTGTTGTTCATAAAACCAAGGATAGCCGCCAAACACTTCGTCTGCACATTCCCCAGACAGACCTACTGAAAAATCATTTTTCATTTCCTGACAAAATAAATAAAGCGAGCTATCGATATCTGCCATACTCGGCATATCTTTTAACAACATCGCATCCTTCAAGGCTTCTACTAATGCATCTTGCGTTAAAGTAATTGTACGATGATCTGTTTTATAGCGTTGTCTCATTTGATCAATCCAGTACCCATCTTGCGTTGTCTGAAAGGCATTTTCTTTAAAATAAGCATCATTGTCTTCATAAGAAACAGAGAATGTTGCTAATGTTTTGTCATGGTAAGAAAGTTGCTTTGCTGCTATAGCCGTAATGATACTCGAATCAAGACCACCTGAAAGCATCGTACAAATCGGTACATCACTTATTAGTTGGCGAATTACGGCATTTTCGACCAATTCTCTTACTTGCGCACGTGTTTCTTCCAATGTATGCACATGCACCTTGCTTTCAATTTCCCAATAACGCCACACTTTTGTTTCCTGCTTAGTGACGATCATGGCATGAGCTGGTTTCAATTCTTCAATTCCTTTAAAAATAGCATGACCTGCGATTCGTGATGGCCCTAAACTTAGTAATGCCGCAAGTCCATTTGTATCAACGGACGCTTTTACTAAAGGATGTGCTAACAACCCTTTAATTTCAGAGCTAACTAAAATCCCATTTGCCAATCTTTGATAAAATAACGGCTTTACCCCTAAACGGTCACGACATAAAAAGAGGCTTTCATCCCGTTCATCCCAAATGGCAAAGGCAAAAATTCCATTTAAGACATCCACACATTTTTCTTTCCAATGTATATACGCCGTCAATAACACCTCGGTATCTGACGTCGTATCAAATGAATGCCCGTATGCTATTAATTTTTCCCGAATTTCACTAGCATTGTAAATTTCCCCATTATAAACAATCGTAATGCCTTGCTTTGTCATCGGTTGGTTACCGCCTTGTAAATCTATAATCGCTAGCCGCTGGTGACCAAGTAATATATGTTTACTTTTATAATACCCTTCCGCATCTGGACCTCGATGCGTTAACGTGCGATTCATTTTTTCGATTACCTTTGTGTCATT
Organism: Lysinibacillus sp. 2017; assembly: GCF_003073375.1. Lineage (NCBI taxonomy): Bacteria > Bacillati > Bacillota > Bacilli > Caryophanales > Bacillaceae > Lysinibacillus > Lysinibacillus sp. 2017. The sequence continues at coordinate 19,144 of NZ_CP029002.1, read as the reverse complement.
CGTTAAATTTCCCATAAAATCAATCCAACCCACAAAACCACACATCGTTATCCCTCCATAGCCTTACTATATGTTAAGAATAGATGCGTTAAAATTTGTCCATAAAAAAAGAAGCTCTTCTTTTAAGAAAATACTTAAAAGAAAAGCTCCTTATTATTTAATTGTACTACCTACAAAGCCAAATACACCGCTCCATAAGTTCCCAAAGAAGTTCCCGATACCTTGGAAGAATAAAGACATTTTTCCGGCACGCTCTACCGCTTCAGTAGTGACAACATCCGTTGAGATTTCAGAACCATCGATATACCCATAATCTGTACCCTCAGTACGTTCAACGATTACTTTCCCGACTACTTGATCTGCTTTTACGCCAGCTTCAAGTTCATCAACTTCTAAAGCTAATTTTGGAATGTATAAATCTTTTTCCGATGATTTCACCATAATCGAAATAGGTTCTTTTGCGGCAATCTTCACTGCATCTTCTTTACCTTTTTTAACAGCAATTGTTTTTTGCTTTTCAAATGTATAGTTTGCAGGTAAAATTTCTTGCTTTGTAAATTGTCCAAAACCATAATCAAATAATTTTGCTGCTGCATCAAAGCGTGCTTTATATGAACCGACACCTTTTGAGTCAACGGCTCTCATAACAACTGCGATTAAACGTGTATCTCCACGTTTTGCAGTACCTGTAAATGAGTGTCCTGCAAAATCCGTTGTACCTGTTTTTAATCCGTCCACACCCTCATATGCATAAACAAGACCTGGTAACATGAAGTTCCAGTTTGACATATTAATGGCATCATCTGTACCTTCACGGAAAACTTTTTTCGTGATTTTTGCTGTTTCTAACATTTCAGGGTGATCTTTTAATAAGTGATAGGCTAATTTTGCAACTGAACGTGCAGGCATAACATTTTCATCACTTTCACCAGTACCAGCAGGATGCATACCTTGTAAGTCTGCATTATTTAAACCAGTTGAGTTGACAAATTTATAATCCTTTAAGCCAAGCTCTTCCGCTTTTTTATCCATTAATTTTAAAAACTCTTTTTCCGTGCCTGCAATTGTTTCTGCAATCGCAATAGTCGCTGCATTTGCCGAATAAATTGCCATTGCTTCATATAACTCTCTAATCGAGTATGTACCATCTGCACGTAGTGGCACATTACTTAAAGCACGATTATGTGAAATTTTATGTGTGTACTCTGTAACACGGTATTGTTGATCCCATGTTATAGTACCCTCATCAATTGCATCTAATAGTAAGTACTCGGTCATCATTTTTGTCATACTAGCAATCCCTAGAGGTGAACTAGCGTTTTGTTCATATAAAATTTTCCCTGAATCTGCATCAATTAAAATCGAAGCATCTACTGTTAAGCCTAGATCTGTTTCCGCTGCATTTGTTGTAGCAGGTGCCATCGCCAACATGCTAAGTAATAATATTGGAATCAGTAAAAGACTCATGATTGATCGTTTGTTCACTTTTTTCACAAAGCTACCTCCAAATTTATGTTTTCTCATCTACGTCATTTTATCATACAAGTGTGTTTGAATGTGCTTCATATTAATAAAAAAACGCTACTTTCATCAATTTGACGATAGTAGCGTTTTAAAGTTTCATAGCAATTATTGGATAGAATAGTTTGGTGCCTCTTTTGTGATTTGTACATCATGTGGATGTGATTCACGTAAGCCTGCACCCGTCATTTTAATGAATTGTGATTTCTCACGTAAGTACTCTAAATCTGGAGCACCACAGTAACCCATACCAGCTCGGATACCACCAACTAATTGGTGAATTGTATCTGCTAAAGGTCCTTTATAAGGAAGACGACCTTCAATGCCTTCTGGAACTAATTTTTTCGCATCTTCTTGGAAGTAACGGTCTTTTGAACCTTTTTCCATTGCGCCAAGTGAACCCATTCCACGGTAAACTTTGAAACGACGACCTTGGAAGATTTCTGTATCCCCAGGAGATTCAGAAGTACCTGCTAATAATGAACCAAGCATTACGATATGACCACCTGCAGCAAGTGCTTTTACAATATCACCAGAATATTTAATACCACCATCAGCGATAATTGCTTTACCGTATTCACGTGCCACTGAAGCCGCATCATATACGGCTGTAATCTGAGGCACACCAACACCAGCAACAACACGAGTTGTACAAATAGAACCTGGTCCGATACCTACTTTAACTACATCAACACCTGCTTCAAATAATGCACGAGTACCTTCAGCAGTTGCTACGTTACCTGCGATAATATCTAAATCTGGATAAGCCGTACGGATATCTTTAATTGTATTTAAAACACCCTGAGAATGGCCGTGTGCTGTATCAATTACGATAATATCCACTTGTGCTTCTACAAGTTTTGAAATACGCATCATTGTATCTTTAGAAACCCCTACAGCTGCACCAGCAACAAGTCGTCCATGTTTATCTTTCGCAGCATTTGGGAATTCAATTACTTTTTCAATATCTTTAATTGTAATTAAACCTGTTAATTTACCGTCTTCATCAACGATTGGTAATTTTTCTATCTTGTATTGTTGAAGAATTTTTTCAGCATCTGCTAAAGTCGTTCCTACTGGCGCCGTAATTAAATCTTCTTTTGTCATTACTTCATCAATTTTTAATGAGTAATCTGAGATAAAGCGTAGGTCACGGTTTGTAATGATCCCTACTAACTTTTGATCTTCCATGTTATTTACAATAGGAACACCTGAAATGCGGTATTTGCCCATTAAATGCTCAGCATCGAATACTTGATGTTCTGGAGTTAAGAAAAATGGATTTGTAATAACGCCATTTTCAGAACGTTTTACTTTTTCTACTTCTTCTGCTTGCTCATCAATACTCATATTTTTGTGAATAATCCCTAATCCACCTTGACGAGCCATTGCAATCGCCATTTTTGCTTCCGTTACAGTATCCATACCTGCAGAAATCATTGGAATGTTTAACTTAATATTTTTTGTTAATTGTACAGATAAATTAACATCCTTTGGTAATACTTCTGAGTGTGCTGGCACTAGTAATACATCATCAAATGTTAAACCTTCTTTAGCAAATTTTGTTTCCCACATTTTTGAGATTTCCTCCTATTATAAAAGAATATTATTGTAAGGTTAACAACGTGAACCTCGACTGTCAAGAAGCTTAAAAAAGTAAAAAAATTCAGAATATTATTTTTTTCTTCTAAAGTGTATTCTTTTATCATACTACATTTTTTTATAACAATGAAAAAATATGATTTATTAAAGAAGATATTTTAGTTTATTAAAAGTTTATTACTGATTTACTTTCTTTATTATGCTGCTTCTAATTGTATGGATAATTTTAAACACAAAAAAACCACTGATTTCTCAGCGGTTTTAACTTTGCGAAGCGACGTCCTACTCTCACAGGGGGAAACCCCCAACTACCATCGGCGCTAAAGAGCTTAACTTCTGTGTTCGGTATGGGAACAGGTGTGACCTCTTTGCCATCATCACTTCACTATGACATGGATGTCATGTTAAAGAACATCCGTGTATATGTAGAAAGAATTGTTCTTTCAAAACTGGATAAACGTTTCATTGAGTTATGCAATAAAATGTGGTTAAGTCCTCGACCGATTAGTATTCGTCAGCTCCATGTGTCACCACACTTCCACCTCGAACCTATCTACCTGATCGTCTTTCAGGGGTCTTACTTACTTGCGTAATGGGAAATCTCATCTTGAGGGGGGCTTCATGCTTAGATGCTTTCAGCACTTATCCCGTCCACACATAGCTACCCAGCGATGCTCTTGGCAGAACAACTGGTACACCAGCGGTGTGTCCATCCCGGTCCTCTCGTACTAAGGACAGCTCCTCTCAAATTTCCTACGCCCACGACGGATAGGGACCGAACTGTCTCACGACGTTCTGAACCCAGCTCGCGTACCGCTTTAATGGGCGAACAGCCCAACCCTTGGGACCGACTACAGCCCCAGGATGCGATGAGCCGACATCGAGGTGCCAAACCTCCCCGTCGATGTGGACTCTTGGGGGAGATAAGCCTGTTATCCCCGGGGTAGCTTTTATCCGTTGAGCGATGGCCCTTCCATGCGGAACCACCGGATCACTAAGCCCGTCTTTCGACCCTGCTCGACTTGTAGGTCTCGCAGTCAAGCTCCCTTATGCCTTTACACTCTTCGAATGATTTCCAACCATTCTGAGGGAACCTTTGGGCGCCTCCGTTACTCTTTAGGAGGCGACCGCCCCAGTCAAACTGTCCGCCTGACACTGTCTCCTACCCCGCTAAGGGGTATGGGTTAGAAGTTCAATACAACCAGGGTAGTATCCCACTGACGCCTCCTCCGAAGCTGGCGCTCCGGAATCTCTGGCTCCTACCTATCCTGTACAAGTTGTACCAAAATTCAATATCAGGCTACAGTAAAGCTCCACGGGGTCTTTCCGTCCTGTCGCGGGTAACCTGCATCTTCACAGGTACTATAATTTCACCGAGTCTCTCGTTGAGACAGTGCCCAGATCGTTACGCCTTTCGTGCGGGTCGGAACTTACCCGACAAGGAATTTCGCTACCTTAGGACCGTTATAGTTACGGCCGCCGTTTACTGGGGCTTCAATTCGCAGCTTCGCTTGCGCTAACCACTCCTCTTAACCTTCCAGCACCGGGCAGGCGTCAGCCCCTATACGTCACCTTACGGTTTTGCAGAGACCTGTGTTTTTGCTAAACAGTCGCCTGGGCCTATTCACTGCGGCTCTTCATGGCTATTCACCTTAAAGAGCACCCCTTCTCCCGAAGTTACGGGGTCATTTTGCCGAGTTCCTTAACGAGAGTTCTCTCGCACACCTTAGGATTCTCTCCTCGACTACCTGTGTCGGTTTGCGGTACGGGCACCTCTCACCTCGATAGAGGCTTTTCTTGGCAGCGTGAAATCAGGAACTTCGCTCATACGAGCTCGTCATCACAGCTCAACGTTATAGTATGCGGATTTGCCTACATACACGCCTTACTGCTTGAACAGAGACAACCAACGCTCTGCTTACCCTATCCTACTGCGTCCCCCCATTTCTCAAACGGTGAGGAGGTGGTACAGGAATATCAACCTGTTGTCCATCGCCTACGCCTATCGGCCTCGGCTTAGGTCCCGACTAACCCTGAGCGGACGAGCCTTCCTCAGGAAACCTTAGTCATACGGTGCATGGGATTCTCACCCATGTTTCGCTACTCATACCGGCATTCTCACTTCTAAGCGCTCCACCAGTCCTTCCGGTCTGACTTCAACGCCCTTAGAACGCTCTCCTACCACGCATCCATACGGATGCATCCACAGCTTCGGTGAATCGTTTAGCCCCGATACATTTTCGGCGCAGTGTCACTCGACCAGTGAGCTATTACGCACTCTTTAAATGATGGCTGCTTCTAAGCCAACATCCTGGTTGTCTAAGCAACGCCACATCCTTTTCCACTTAACGATTACTTTGGGACCTTAGCTGGTGGTCTGGGCTGTTTCCCTTTTGACTACGGATCTTATCACTCGCAGTCTGACTCCCGTGTATAAATATCTGGCATTCGGAGTTTGTCTGAATTCGGTAACCCGAGATGGGCCCCTAGTCCAAACAGTGCTCTACCTCCAGTATTCTCAATCACGAGGCTAGCCCTAAAGCTATTTCGGAGAGAACCAGCTATCTCCAGGTTCGATTGGAATTTCTCCGCTACCCACACCTCATCCCCGCATTTTTCAACATGCGTGGGTTCGGGCCTCCAGTAAGTGTTACCTCACCTTCACCCTGGACATGGGTAGATCACCTGGTTTCGGGTCTACGACCACGTACTAATTCGCCCTATTCAGACTCGCTTTCGCTGCGGCTCCGTCTTCTCAACTTAACCTCGCACGTAATCGTAACTCGCCGGTTCATTCTACAAAAGGCACGCTATCACCCATTAACGGGCTCTAACTACTTGTAGGCACACGGTTTCAGGATCTATTTCACTCCCCTTCCGGGGTGCTTTTCACCTTTCCCTCACGGTACTGGTTCACTATCGGTCACTAGGTAGTATTTAGCCTTGGGAGATGGTCCTCCCAGATTCCGACGGAATTTCACGTGTTCCGCCGTACTCAGGATACACTCTGGAGGGAATGAACTTTTGACTACAGGGCTTTTACCTTGTTTCGCGGACCTTTCCAAGTCGCTTCGTCTAGCTCATTCTTTTGTAACTCCGTATAGAATGTCCTACAACCCCAAAGAGCAAGCTCTTTGGTTTGGGCTCTTCCCGTTTCGCTCGCCGCTACTCAGGGAATCGAATTTTCTTTCTGTTCCTGCAGGTACTTAGATGTTTCAGTTCTCTGCGTCTGTCCTCATCACGCTATGAATTCACGTGTAGATACTATCCGATTAAAGATAGTGGGTTCCCCCATTCGGAAATCCCCGGATCAAAGCTTACTTACAGCTCCCCGAGGCATATCGGTGTTAGTGCCGTCCTTCATCGACTCCTAGTGCCAAGGCATCCACCGTGCGCCCTTATTAACTTAACCAAAAGTTTAGTTAAACTTGAACAAGTTCAAGATTTAAGTTTGCACGTCAATTACTTGACGTTTGTGATCTATTATTACTAATAGAAAATTTGTTTATTGCTTTCAATGTCGTTTTATCCAGTTTTCAAAGAACAAAGCAGCTGACTTCAATCACATCGTGAATAAGCTTCGCTGAATTTGCTTCATGCAGCTTTGCGACAATAGCGCTAGCGACAGGAGCAAATATTTTTTTGAAGTTTTTCATCTTTCGATGAACCTTCAAAACTGAACAGCAAACGTTAATGTTTCATTCCCCGAAGGAATGATTCCGAAAAATCCTTAGAAAGGAGGTGATCCAGCCGCACCTTCCGATACGGCTACCTTGTTACGACTTCACCCCAATCATCTATCCCACCTTCGGCGGCTGGCTCCACAAGGGTTACCTCACCGACTTCGGGTGTTACAAACTCTCGTGGTGTGACGGGCGGTGTGTACAAGGCCCGGGAACGTATTCACCGTGGCATGCTGATCCACGATTACTAGCGATTCCGGCTTCATGTAGGCGAGTTGCAGCCTACAATCCGAACTGAGAACGATTTTATCGGATTAGCTCCCCCTCGCGGGTTGGCAACCGTTTGTATCGTCCATTGTAGCACGTGTGTAGCCCAGGTCATAAGGGGCATGATGATTTGACGTCATCCCCACCTTCCTCCGGTTTATCACCGGCAGTCTCCTTAGAGTGCCCAACTAAATGATGGCAACTAAGAACAAGGGTTGCGCTCGTTGCGGGACTTAACCCAACATCTCACGACACGAGCTGACGACAACCATGCACCACCTGTCACCGTTGTCCCCGAAGGGAAAACTGTATCTCTACAGTGGTCAATGGGATGTCAAGACCTGGTAAGGTTCTTCGCGTTGCTTCGAATTAAACCACATGCTCCACCGCTTGTGCGGGCCCCCGTCAATTCCTTTGAGTTTCAGTCTTGCGACCGTACTCCCCAGGCGGAGTGCTTAATGCGTTAGCTGCAGCACTGAGGGGCGGAAACCCCCCAACACTTAGCACTCATCGTTTACGGCGTGGACTACCAGGGTATCTAATCCTGTTTGCTCCCCACGCTTTCGCGCCTCAGTGTCAGTTACAGACCAGATAGTCGCCTTCGCCACTGGTGTTCCTCCAAATCTCTACGCATTTCACCGCTACACTTGGAATTCCACTATCCTCTTCTGCACTCAAGTTCCCCAGTTTCCAATGACCCTCCACGGTTGAGCCGTGGGCTTTCACATCAGACTTAAGGAACCACCTGCGCGCGCTTTACGCCCAATAATTCCGGACAACGCTTGCCACCTACGTATTACCGCGGCTGCTGGCACGTAGTTAGCCGTGGCTTTCTAACAAGGTACCGTCAAGGTAGCGCCAGTTACTACGCTACTTGTTCTTCCCTTGCAACAGAGTTTTACGAACCGAAATCCTTCTTCACTCACGCGGCATTGCTCCATCAGGCTTTCGCCCATTGTGGAAGATTCCCTACTGCTGCCTCCCGTAGGAGTCTGGGCCGTGTCTCAGTCCCAGTGTGGCCGATCACCCTCTCAGGTCGGCTACGCATCGTTGCCTTGGTGAGCCGTTACCTCACCAACTAGCTAATGCGCCGCGGGCCCATCTTACAGTGACAGCCGAAACCGTCTTTCAATAACTCTCCATGAGAAGAAAAATATTATTCGGTATTAGCTCCGGTTTCCCGAAGTTATCCCAATCTGTAAGGTAGGTTACCCACGTGTTACTCACCCGTCCGCCGCTAAATCAAAAGAAGCAAGCTTCTTCGTCATTCGCTCGACTTGCATGTATTAGGCATGCCGCCAGCGTTCGTCCTGAGCCAGGATCAAACTCTCCATAATAGTTAGTTTGAAAGCTCATTTGCTTTGCTAGCGTATCAACTAAAAGTTGATATCTATTTTTGCTTCATTTAAGAAGCTTTGTTTCATTAACGTTGCTTGTTCAGTTTTCAAGGTTCATGTCGTTGTCTTAAGTGACAACTCTTATATCTTATCATTTATAAAATGTCTTGTCAACACTTTTTAAAAGTAAGTTTTCGTTGTTTCTTAAGTCGTAAGTTAACAACTTTTATTATTATACTATACTTCCTTTATTAAATCAACATTAATTTAATGTTTAAATGCATTTCATAATGTTAGGTTTTCTTAAGGACTTCATCTATAATATCATCATTTACTTTTACCGTCAATATAATTTTAAAATAAACTTTTATAGAATCCGATTCATCTTACTTGCTTTTATACCTGTGGGAAAATAAAAGAAATACTCTACTGTTTATAAAAACAATTGAGTATTTCTAAGGAATTAATATTTTTTTGTAATGACACGTGAAATGTAGAAAGTTCTTTTTGAAGAGAGGTCAATGATTTCACCTGTTCTCATTAATTTTACCAAAGGACGTGTTGGAGAGTATTTATTGATAAACATGACTTCACCTAATTCTAAATTTGATAGTTCAATTTTAGTTCCTATCGGTAAATCTACAACAATATCAACTAATGCTTGTACAACATTGGCATCAAACTTTCCGAACTCTTCTTCTTTAATCATTTCGATTACTTTAAATGGCGATTGCTTTGAACGATATAGTCGTTCACTTGTCATAGCATGGAAAACATCCGCCACTGCAATAATTTGTGCAAAGTTTGATATCGAACCAATTCGGTCCCCTTTTGGATAGCCACTACCATTTAATCGCTCATGGTGCTGATAAATGGCCTCTTTCATTACTTCCTTAATAGCCGGTAAATTTTTTACAAGCGTATAACTGTACTGTGGGTGCTTTCGAACTTCCATATATTCCGATTCTGTTAATGTACTCTTCTTTTCACGGATTCGTGCTGGAATTTTAGACATACCACTATCCGCTAACATTCCTGCAATTGCTAATTGAATTGTGATTCCGCGTTCAAATCCTAATTTCCTCGCCATAATTGATGCTATTAATCCTGTAGCGATGCAATGATGGAATAAATAATCTTTTGGATTTGAATAACTATTTAAATCAAATATATAAGAACGATCTTCTAATACTTTTTCAATTAGTGGAATAATCATCCCTCGTACTTTTGTAATATCAATTTTCCCACCAGCTTCCCAGTTAGAGAACTCTTTCTTTAACTGTGCTATAGCGTCATTATAGTATTTTTCAAAGCTTGTATATTTCGGCAACGAGACTGGAATGGCTTGAACTGCTTGAATTTCAGGAGTACTTTCATTTAGTTCTTCCACTTCAACATCTTGATATACTAATACATTTTTTAAATTAAATAATTCGAAAACACGTATCAGTTCAGGTTTTACTTTTGTATCTTTATAAATAATTGGATATTGTGTATTGGCAAAAATATCTTCTGCGATAGTCTTTCCTAATCGCAATTCTTCAACCTTCATAAATGCTACTTCCAACTTCACAACCCCTTACATTAGTTAATTATTACTATTGTATCGAATGTTTTAAATATTGAGAAGATGTTTCAATATTTTATCGTATTTTCATTTTGCGTTATTGTTCTTTGTATTATGACCTTTATACTATCATATTAAAAAGATGGATGAAAATAAATAAAAAAAAGGTAATTCAAGTAGTTTTAATTACCTGAATTACCTTTCAGTAAATTATTCTTCGTTCTCTTCGGCTTCTTCGTCTAACTCCGCTACATCATCGTCTTTTTTCACACGTGCAACTGTTGCTACTAATTCATCTTCTGAAAGACGAATTAAGCGAACACCCTGTGTGCTACGACCAATAACAGAAATATCATTTATGTCCATACGAATTAACATGCCGTTAATTGTAATTAACATAATATCTTCTGAACCGTCCACAGCTTTAACTGCACACATCTTACCGTTTTTATCGGTAATTTGCATTGTTTTAAGACCTAGACCACCACGACTTTGTAAACGGTACTCAGCTTCTGGCGTACGTTTACCATAGCCTTTTTCTGTTACAACTAGAATTTCCTGACCTGGCTCTAAAATTTCCATGCCGACTACTTGGTCGCCTTCGCGTAATTTAATACCGCGCACCCCGGCAGCTGTACGTCCCATTGAACGGATATCCTCTTCTTTGAAACGAACAAGCATTCCTTCGCGTGTACCGATAATAATTTCTTTCGTACCATCTGTTAAATGTACCGCCAATAATTCATCATCTTCACGTAATGTAATAGCAATTAAACCATTTGTACGGATATTTGCAAATTGATCAACTGGTGTACGTTTTGTAACCCCTGTTTTTGTTGTAAAGATAAAGTAAGCATCTTCTTTGAATTCCGCTACACGGATCATCGCTGTTACTTTTTCACCTTTATCAATATTAAGTAAGTTTACAATTGGTAATCCTTTTGCTTGGCGTCCATATTCAGGAATTTCATAGCCTTTTGCCCGGAATACTTTCCCTTTAGATGTAAAGAATAAAATCGTATCATGTGTCGATGTGAATAATAAATGTTCAACGAAGTCATCTTCGTTTGTGCCCATTCCTTGAACACCGCGACCACCACGTTTTTGTGAGCGATACGTATTGGCTGCTAGACGCTTAATATAGCCATTATGTGTTAATGTAAGTACTGAATTTTCACGAGGAATTAAATCTTCGTCTTCAATCATTTCTAAACCACCTGCAGTAATTTCTGTACGGCGATTATCATTGTAACGTTCTTTAATTTCGGTCATTTCAGTACGAATGATTTCGATTACTTTTGATTCATCTGCTAAAATTGCTTTCAATTCTGCGATTAATTTAATCAATTCATTGTATTCATTCTCAATTTTTTCTCGTTCTAATCCACTTAAACGGACAAGTCGCATATCTAAAATGGCTTGTGCTTGGCGTTCAGATAAGCTAAAGCGCTCCATTAATTGTGGTTTCGCTTCTTCTCCGCTTCGAGAAGCTCGGATAATTGAAATGATTTCATCAATATGGTCAAGTGCAATTCGTAAACCTTCTAAAATATGTGCACGTTCTTCCGCTTTTCGAAGTTCGAATGCAGTACGACGTTTAATAACTACTTTTTGATGTTCTAAGTAATGATAAAGCACTTCTTTTAAACTTAATACTTTTGGTTGACCATCTACTAATGCAAGCATATTTACACCGAAGCTTGATTGCATCGCTGTTTGTTTATATAAGTTATTTAATACGACATTGGCATTTGCATCACGACGAACTTCAATAACGATACGCATACCGTTACGGTCAGATTCATCACGTAAATTTGTAATGCCATCGATTTTTTTATCACGTACTAATTCGGCAATTTTTTCAATTAATTTTGCTTTGTTTACTTGGTATGGAAGTTCGTGGACTAAAATTGTTTCCTTACCGTTTGTAGCTTGCTCAATTTCAACTTTTGCACGAATTGTCAGTGAGCCGCGCCCTGTTTCATACGCACGACGAATCCCACTGCGTCCTAGAAGAATCCCACCTGTAGGGAAGTCTGGACCAGGAATGATTTCCATTAGCTCTTCTGTTGTGATACTTGGATTATCAGCTACTGCTAATACCCCATCAATCGTTTCACCAAGTTGGTGCGGTGGGATATTTGTTGCCATCCCTACTGCGATACCCGATGCCCCGTTCACTAAAAGGTTTGGGTAACGTGCTGGTAAAACTAACGGCTCGCTTTCACTACCGTCATAGTTTGGGCCAAAATCGATTGTATCTTTGTTAATGTCACGTAGCATTTCCATTGCGATTTTTGACATACGTGATTCGGTATAACGCATTGCTGCTGCACCATCGCCATCAACTGAACCAAAGTTACCATGACCATCAACTAACATATAACGATAGCTGAAGTCTTGTGCCATACGTACCATTGCATCATAAATTGATGAGTCACCATGTGGGTGAAACTTACCCATTACATCCCCAACGATACGCGCACTCTTTTTATAAGCTTTATCTGAAGTATTTCCTAATTCTTGCATCCCAAATAAAATACGACGATGTACTGGTTTTAAACCATCACGAACATCTGGTAATGCACGCGCCACGATAACACTCATTGCGTAGCTTAGGAAAGATGTTTTAATTTCGGTTGTAATATTTCTTGATTCTATGTGTCCATGTTGAATGTCAGACAAAATAAGGGCCTCCTTCCAATTGCACTAACTATTAACCAATGATACCTCGGCATCACTGCATCTAAATTCAGTTTTGTTCTTACACAAAGAATTTCTTTCCGAATTCATGATACCCACCAGAGGATTTAACCTCTTGAGTGTTTAAATGCTCTAGAAAGTTAAATATCCAAGTCTTTCACGTATACAGCATTTTCCTCAATAAAATCACGACGTGGGGCAACTTCATCGCCCATTAGATGATCGAAAATTTTATCAGCTTCAATTGCATCATCCAATTCTACCCGAATTAATGTACGGTACTCTGGATCCATTGTTGTATCCCATAATTGTTCTGCATTCATTTCACCTAACCCTTTGTAACGTTGTACATTTGGCTTAGGTAATTTTGGCAGACGTTCTAAAATTTCATCTAGTTCCTGATCTGAGTAGCAATATTCAACATGCTTCCCTTGTTTCACTTGATAAAGTGGTGGCTTCGCTGCGTAAACATAACCTGCTTCGATTAATGGACGCATGAAACGGAAGAAGAATGTTAATAATAAAACACGAATATGTGCGCCATCAACATCGGCATCCGTCATGATAACGATTTTATGATAACGTGCTTTTTCTAAGTTAAATTCTTCACCAATTCCTGTACCAAACGCTGTAATCATGGCACGAATTTCGGCATTCGATAAAATGCGGTCTAAGCGTGCTTTTTCTACATTTAAGATTTTACCGCGCAGTGGCAAAATGGCTTGGAAGTGACGGTCACGACCTGATTTTGCGGATCCACCGGCAGAGTCACCTTCTACGATGTAAATTTCAGATTCAGCAGGGTTTGTTGAAGAACAGTCTGCTAATTTACCTGGTAAGCTTGATACTTCAAGTGCTGATTTACGACGCGTAAATTCACGTGCTTTTTTCGCTGCAACACGTGCACGCGCCGCCATTGTACCTTTTTCAACAACTTGACGAGCAACAGATGGATTCTCTAATAAGAAACGCTCAAAACCTTCTGAGAATAAAGCATTTGTAATTTGGCTTACTTCTGAGTTACCTAGTTTTGTTTTTGTTTGACCCTCAAATTGAGGCTCTGGGTGTTTAATTGATACGATTGCGACTAAGCCTTCTCGTACGTCTTCCCCTGTAAGATTCGTATCCGCTTCTTTAATGATCCCAGATTTACGTGCGTAGTCATTAATCACACGTGTTAAAGCTGTTTTAAAACCAGATTCATGTGTACCGCCTTCATAGGTATTAATGTTATTGGCAAAAGACATAATTGTTGAACTAAAGCCTGCATTATATTGCATAGCGATTTCAACAGTGATTCCTTCTTTTTCACCTAAAACATCAATTGGTACATGAATGGGTTCTTTATTTTCGTTAATATGCTCTACATACTCACGAATACCACCTTCAAAGTGGAATGTCTCAGAGCGTTCTTGTCCTGTACGTTCATCAGCAATTTTAATGCGAATACCACGGTTTAAATAAGCTAACTCACGGATACGTGTTGCTAAAATATCGTATTCATACACTAATGTTTCTTTGAAAATTTCAGCATCAGCTTTGAAACGCGTTGTTGTACCGTTATGGTCTGTTTCGCCAATCACTTTTAATTTCTGAGTGGTATGACCGCGGCCAAATCGAATTTCGTGAATCTTTCCATCACGATGCACTTGAACAATTGTTTCAACTGATAAGGCATTTACAACAGAAGCACCTACACCATGTAGACCTCCTGATACTTTATAACCGCCACCGCCGAATTTACCACCAGCATGTAAAACCGTCATGATAACTTCAACTGCTGGCATGCCCATTTTTTCCTGTGTATCAACTGGAATACCACGACCATTATCTTCTACGCGAATCCAATTATCCTGTTCAATTGTGATTGAAATATCTGTACAATAGCCAGCTAATGCTTCATCAATACTATTATCAACAATTTCCCAAACTAAATGGTGCAATCCTTTTGAACTTGTTGAACCAATATACATACCTGGGCGTTTGCGTACGGCCTCTAAGCCTTCTAATACTTGAATCTGTTCCGCATCATAAGACTGCTGGACTTTATTTTCTTCTAAAGTCACTATTGTTCACCTACTCTTTCATAACTATCAGTATGCTTCACTTTTTAATTGATTTTCATGCTTTTAAAACACAAATTCTTTACTGCTCAATACTTCCATTTGTTACGGTAAAAAGCTTGGCATGTTGAATCGTGTCATGATGAATTCCTTCAACACTTGTAGTTGTAACAAATGTTTGGACTTCACCTTGAATTGTATTTAATAAATGCGATTGACGATAATCATCGAGTTCAGATAAAACATCGTCTAGCAATAAAATAGGCGTTTCTTTTGTTTCTTGTTTAATGAGTTCAATTTCTGCAAGTTTTAAAGAAAGTGCAGTTGTTCGTTGTTGACCCTGTGAACCATAAACTTGTACATCATAATCATTCACAAAAAATTGTAAATCATCTCGATGTGGACCAATTAATGTGATACCGCGCTCAATTTCACGTTGCTTCATTTCATTAAGTTTTTGAGTCATATAATTAGTCATTTCATCAGCAGTCCAACTAGCTTCCATTCCAGTAACTGGACGATACTTAATAACTAGTTTTTCTAAACCACGAGAAATCCCGTTATGAATCGGTTCTGCCCATTCTTGTAATAGCTCCATAAATTGAAATCTTTTTCTTATAATTTGAACAGCTGCCTGAACATACTGCTCTGTATAAACATCGAACATGACATCATTAGCGAACGATGTTTTTCCTTGATTACTTTTTAACAAATGATTACGCTGCTTTAATATTTTTTGAAACATTAGTAAATCATGTAAGTAAACTGGCGAAATTTGGCCAATTTCCATATCGATAAATCGACGGCGAATTTGGGGGCTTCCTTTGACGATATTTAAATCTTCAGGGGCAAACATAACAACATTCATTTGACCAATATAGTTACTTAACTTTGTTTGTTCAAGGTGATTGAGTTTGCCTTTTTTACCCTTTTTAGAAATCGTTAATTCGATAGGAATACTACCGTAACGCTTTTCAATTGCACCTTCTATTTTACCATAATCCGCATCCCAACGTATTAATTCTTTATCGTTCGATGTGCGATGAGATTTGGCCATTGCTAATACGTAAATCGATTCCATGACATTTGTTTTACCCTGTGCATTTTCACCGATAAATACATTGATTCTCGGCGAAAAGTCTAGTGTTAGCGACTCGTAATTACGATAATTCGTTAGCTGCAAGCGCTCAATGTTCATGAATTAATTTTCTCCATTTTCAATGAATTCGTCCACAATGCGGAAACGACCGACACCTGGAATATTCACTACATCATCGTGGCGTAATTTTTTTCCGCGACGATCTTCTGCTTCTCCATTTACATATACTTCATGTTCACTTAAAAACCATTTTGCCATACCACCAGAGCTAATAGCATCGGTCATTTTTAAAGCTTGACCGAGCGTAATATATTCCGTATTAATTTTTAAATCATTCAACGTAATTCATCCTCCACTTAAATAAAGTCTTATCTATCTATCATACCTAAAAATTGTCCAGAAGTAAAAAAGGAACAGTCTCAAAAACAAGTTAGGACTGTTCCTTTTGTAAGAAAGGCAGCCAAAGTATGTGACTGCTCTTGATGTATTTATAAATTAATACGTACGTACAGGTAAAATTAATTGTAAAATCGCATCGTCTACTACTGAACGTAAAATGAACGGACGCATTGCCCCAGTAAATTGGATAATAACATCTTGTCCATCAATTGCTTTTAAAGCTTCCATCATGTATTTTGCGCTGAAAGAAATTTTTAAAGCCTCTCCGTCTAAGCTTTCGACTTGAATTTGCTCTTCAACCTTACCAATTTCAGGTGAATTTGAAGAAATTTCGATTGTATTATTTTCTAATGTTTCAAAACGAACTACATTATTGCGATCTTCACGTGCTAATAGTGAAGCACGATCAATTGCTTGTAACAATGACTTTCCGTTAATTGTTACGTTTGTTTTATAATCTTCGGGAATTAAGCGAGACGTATCTGGATAATTACCCTCTAGCAAACGAGAGAAGAATAATACATCGTCTGTTTTAAATAATACTTGTTGATTTGTTAAGACAATTTGAACTGGATTGTTTGTGTCTTCTAAAATTTTATTTAATTCATTTAAGCTTTTCCCTGGAATTACGACTGGAGCAATGTCCGTTGGTAAATTTTCGAGATTTAGTTTACGACGTGCAAGACGGTGACTATCCGTTGCAACGCATATTAATTCATTTTCTTCTACCTTCCAGTTTACACCTGTCAACACTGGACGACTTTCTGAAGTAGCAACAGCAAATACTGTTTCACGAATAACTGATTTTAACAGATCTGTTGGAATTGCAAATTGGCGATCAGTAGCGATTTCAGGAAGCTGTGGATATTCTGTTGCATCTAAGCCAATTAAGTGGAATTCTGATTTACCTGAGCGAATAATTGTTGCTGAACCGTTTGTTACTTCGATTTCAACTTCGTTTGTTGGTAATTTACGAACAATTTCATTGAACATACGCGCTTGTAATACAATCGAGCCTGTTTGTGTAATGTTTATAATTTGTTCGCCGTTTTCTTCAACAGGAATAAAAGTCTGGATCGTAATGTCTGCATCACTACCTGTTAAACTCATTCCTTCGTTTGTTACATCAATTTTAATCCCCGTTAAAATCGGAATTGTTGTTTTAGAACTTACTGCTTTCATAACATCATTTAATCCATCTAAAAGACGATCACGTAAAATATCAAATTTCATAGTTTTACCTCTCTTATATAATTAATTATTTATTAAAGATATTAATAGATATAGTAATAGGGCCTGTGGATTTGTGGATAACCACTAGTTTAACCAAGTATCACGGGTTATTCACATGTTAGTAAAGTGTGCATAACATTGTGAAGAACTCGTGAAGTTATACACAGCAATTATTTGCCTAACATACTACGAATTTGCTTAATATCTTGTTGTAATTGTTGATCTATTTTTAATAAAGTCGAAATTTTTTCATGTGCATGGATAACAGTCGTATGGTCGCGTCCACCAAATTCTTCACCAATTTTAGGCAGTGAAAAATCCGTCAATTCGCGGGATAAATACATAGCAACTTGACGAGGGAAAGCAATTGATTTTGTACGACGTTTTGCCGTGAAATCTTCTAAACGAATGTTAAAATGCTCACCTGTTGTCTTTTGAATATCTAAAATTGAAATCATGCGCGGTTTTGAATTTGGCATAATATCTTTTAGTGCCTCTGCAGCAAGCTCAGGTGTTACATCCTCATTAACCAATGAAGAATAGGCAACAACGCGAATTAATGCACCTTCTAATTCACGAATGTTTGTATCGACTTGGTTGGCAATATAAAGCATAACTTCATTTGGAATATCCAAACGATCCGCTTTTGCTTTTTTACGTAAAATAGCAATTCGTGTTTCTAAATCAGGTGGCGCGATATCTGTAATAAGTCCCCATTCAAAGCGAGAACGTAAGCGATCTTCTAGGGTAGGTATTTCTTTTGGTGGTCGATCACTTGATATGACGATTTGTTTTGATTCTTCATGCAATGTATTAAATGTATGGAAAAATTCCTCTTGCGTTGACTCTTTTCCAGCTAAAAATTGAATATCATCAATGAGTAATACGTCAACATTGCGGTATTTATTACGGAAATCAATGGCCTTATTATCACGAATAGAGTTGATGAATTCATTTGTAAATTTTTCAGATGATAAATACACAACATTAGCTGTTGGATTATGTTCTTTAACATAATGACCAATTGCATGCATCAAGTGTGTTTTGCCTAAACCTACGCCCCCGTAAATGAAGAAAGGATTGTAAGCTTTAGCAGGTGCTTCAGCGACAGCTAAACTGGCAGCGTGCGCAAAGCGGTTACCTGAACCAATAACGAACGTATCAAATGTATATTTTGGATTAAGCATACCTGGTGAAATATCGTGATGTTCATTTGATTTTGCTTGTGTAATTGGTGGAGGTAGCTCAAAATCATCAGCATTTTGGTCTTTCTGAACGACAAATTTAATGAGCAAGTCTTCTCCTGTTAACTCATTTAATATTCCTGTAATCATATGAATATAGTATTGTTCAAGCCAATCACGGGCAAAAGAGTTAGGGGCTGAAATCGTTACATTTGTGCCGCTATGTGCGAGCAATTTTGTTGATTTTAGCCAAGTATCGAAGCTTGGTTTTGAAATTTTTTGTTCAGCTTGGGCAAGTACCTTATTCCATAAATTTTCTAAATGTTCCAAGCTTGTTCTTCCTTTCGTTATTTCATTTCACAAATTTATATTCGTATATAAAAAAGAAATGCTCTGTGTTTTATTCAACGAACAGAGCTATAAATTATGCATTTTACGATTAAAAAAGCATTTCATACACATAACCACACGTTGTGGATAAATATT